>NZ_CP010975.1:0-311905 GCF_000981765.1 Kangiella geojedonensis
ATGTCTAGCAGCATGTGGCGAAACTGCCTGCAACGACTACAGTCAGAACTCTCTGTTACAGAGTTTAATACTTGGATAAAACCTCTCCAGGTTCGTGAAACCGATAAAGAAATGGCTTTGTTTGCGCCTAACCCTTTTTTCGTCGATTGGATCCGTCAGCAATACCTTGATCGCATTACTGAGTTTGTTACCAGCAAAGAAGATAGCAACCAAATGCATATCTCTTTACACGTTGGAAATGCTCAAATAGCGGAGTCCGCATCTACTCAAGGCACTAATAATACGACGCAAGCTTCTACAAAGCCGACGGTTAATCACATTGCTTCAACGCCTGTTAATAATAATCGTTCAAACGCATCGTCTAACTTCCCTCAGAACAATCTTAATAATAAGTTTACTTTTAATAATTTTGTAGAAGGTAAGTCGAATCAATTAGCTAGAGCAGCTGCGGAGCAGGTAGCTGAAAACCCTGGTATTTCCTACAATCCTTTATTGATATATGGTGGCGTTGGTTTAGGTAAAACGCATTTAATGCATTCTGTGGGTAATCTCATTCTAAAAGATAAACCTGATTCAAAAATCGTTTATCTTCACTCTGAGCGCTTTATGGCTAATATGGTCAAAGCGTTACAAAGCAATAGTATGGATGCCTTCAAAAATTATTACCGTTCCGTCGATGCTTTATTAATTGATGATATTCAGTTTTTTGCCAATAAAGGGCGTACTCAAGAAGAGTTTTTCCACACCTTTAATAATCTCATTGAGAAAAATAAACAGGTCATTATTACCTGTGATCGCTATCCTAAAGAAATTGAAGGTCTTGAAGAGCGTCTTAAGTCTCGCTTTGGCTGGGGGTTAACTGTTGCTATTGAGCCGCCTGATTTGGAGACTCGAGTCGCCATTTTGATGAGCAAAGCCAATCAATCCAATATCGAGCTTCCTCATGAAGTCGCCTTCTTTATAGCTAAACGGATCCGTTCTAACGTTCGCGAGCTTGAAGGAGCCCTGAAGCGCGTTATCGCCAATGCACAATTTACCGGTAGATCAATCACTCTGGATTTTGTTAAAGATGCCCTGAAGGACTTAATAGCAGCTCAAGATAAATTGATTTCTATCGATAATATACAAAAAACTGTCGCTACCTATTACAAGATTAAGGTTTCTGATCTATTATCTAAAAGACGGAGTCGGTCAATAACGCGGCCACGTCAAATGGCAATGACTTTAGCAAAAAAACTGACCAACCATAGTTTGCCAGAAATTGGTGATGCATTTGGTGGACGAGACCATACCACTGTATTGCATGCTTGCCGAAAAATAGATGAATTAAAAAGTGAAAGTGTTGATATTGAAGAAGATTACTCTAATCTATTAAGGACTTTATCAACATAATAAATTATTGGGTTTCATTAAGGGTATTCTTATGCGTTTTACCATGACTCGTGATCAACTATTATCACCACTACAGTTGGTGAGTGGAGCTGTTGAAAAAAGACAAACTTTACCAATTTTGTCCAATGTTTTGATGGTTGTTGATGATAGTAAGCTCTCACTAACTGCGACTGATCTTGAGATAGAGCTCAAAGCTCAGGTTGAGTTAGAAGGCGAGTTTGAGCCTGGTGAAATAACGGTACCCGCGCGCAAATTGCTTGATATCATTAAAAGTCTTGGAGACGGTGAGAACGTTAAGTTGGAGATGGGGGAAAATCGCTTAAGGGTATCAACTCCAGGAAGTCGTTTTAACCTATCGACAATGCCAGCCAATGAATTCCCAAATTTAGAAGAAACAGCCAGTTTAGCATCATTAACAGTTTCTCAGCACACACTAAAAGAACTTATAGAAAAAACTCAATTTGCAATGGCGCAACAAGACGTTCGTTATTACCTCAATGGTATGCTATTTGAGTTTGATGAAGATACCCTCACATCAGTCGCTACCGATGGGCATCGATTAGCACTATCTCGTGAATCGGTTAAGTTGGAACTTGATGAGCGTGTCAATGCTATCATTCCAAGAAAAGGCGTCTCTGAATTAGGACGACTACTTGATCATACGGACGAGGCCTTAACCCTAAGTCTTGGCACCAACCATATTAAAATCACCAATTCAGACTATGCTTTTACTTCAAAGTTGGTTGATGGCCGTTTCCCAGAATACGATAAGGTTCTTCCTCGCAATGGCGACAAAATTGTCATTGCTGATCGTGAAGTACTGAAGGAATCTTTATCACGAGCTTCTATCCTTTGTAACGAAAAATTCCGTGGTGTCCGCCTCATGCTCTCTGATGGGCAAGTTCGTTTACACGCGAACAACCCAGAGCAAGAAGAAGCGGAAGTTGAATTTAGTGTTGACTACCAAGGATCAGATCTTGAAATAGGTTTCAACGTCAGTTATATGATTGACGTTATGAACACTATAAAAACTGAGCAAGTTAAATTGACCTTTATTGATGCTAACAGCAGTACTCTTATCGAAGAAGTCGATGGTGGTGAGAGTATGTATGTCGTTATGCCAATGAGACTTTAATTGTACTTTAGAGCTCTGCTGATTGGTTATAGCGTTGTATAACTCATGCTGGTTAACCAATTATCCATTCATAATTTGAGAAACTTAGACAATCCAAGTTTAAGTTTCTCCTCCCATCTTAATATTATTTACGGTCCTAACGCTGCCGGAAAGAGCAGTTTATTAGAGGCCTTATACATTTTAGGCAATGGTCGCTCATTCCGTACAACAAAGCACAATAAAGTCATTAACGATGAATACAATGACTTTACTATTTTTGCAAAATTAGAGTCTTCAGGCATACGGCATCAACTAGGTTTCAGCCGACAACGTAATGGTGAAACAGCTATTAAGTTAAACTCTGAGCCTGTAAAGCGACTCTCGACATTAGCCAAGTTGTCCCCAGTTCAAATACTTTCCCCCGAACAGTACGATTTATTGGTTAAAGGCCCAAGTTCACGTCGAAAGCAATTAGACTGGGGAGTGTTCCACGTGGAACATTCTGTGCTTAGTTTATGGCAGAAGTGCCACAAAATCTTATTGCAACGAAATCAATTACTAAAGCGTCAGTCACCCTATAAGGATATCAGTATTTGGGATAAACAATTAGTTACTTTATCCGAACAAGTTACTCAACTTAGGCAAGCTTATTGTGATAAAATAACTCCTTTATTTCGTCAGTATTGTCAGGACTTTTTAGGGCAGTATGACTTATCTCTCCAGCTTTATCCCGGCTGGTCGGATAGAAAAGATATTGGGCTGCAACAAATATATTCAGAGCAGTTCGAGAAAGATAAACAATTAGGCTATACACAGTCGAGCATTCATAAAGCCGATCTTAAGTTTGTGTTAGACCAGACAAAGAGAGCAGGAGATTACCTATCTCGTGGCCAACAAAAGCTTTTAATAACGGCTTTTAAATTAGCTCAACTGAAGGTTATGCAGGAATATGGACGTCAAACTCCTTTGTTTCTGCTTGATGATATTGGGGCTGAGTTAGACGCACACCATCAACAGCAATTGCTGAACGTGCTTGCCAACCAACCACCAAATCAACAAACATTTATAACTTGCGTGCATCTAGAGCCATTAAAACCTCTCATCGAACAATATGATGATGTGAAGATGTTCCACGTGGAACATGGCCATATTAAAGAGGTTTCTGTGGATGCAGCAGCTTTATAGGCATGAACAACCTAGAAGGAAACCCTATGTCGGAAAATAACAATTACGATTCCTCCAGTATTAAAGTTCTAAAAGGACTTGATGCTGTTCGTAAACGTCCAGGTATGTACATTGGTGATACCGACGATGGAACGGGCTTGCATCATATGGTTTTTGAGGTGGTTGATAACTCTATTGATGAGGCATTAGCTGGCCATTGCTCAGAAATTAAAGTTACTATCCATGATGATAACTCAGTGTCGGTGCGCGATGATGGTCGTGGTATTCCTACTGAGATTCACGAGGAAGAGGGGGTTTCTGCTGCAGAGGTGATTTTAACCGTTCTGCACGCAGGTGGTAAATTTGATGATAACTCCTATAAAGTATCGGGTGGTTTGCACGGTGTAGGGGTGTCGGTAGTTAATGCACTATCTGAAGAACTCACTCTGACTATCCGTCGTGGTGGCAAGCGTTATGAACAAGTTTACAAGCTTGGCGTGCCTGAAAAGCCTCTGGATATGGTTGGAGATGCCGAAACTAGCGGTACAGAACTCCGTTTCAAACCGAGTTCAGAAACCTTTACAAATATCGAATTTAAATACGATATTTTAGCAAAACGTTTGCGAGAACTATCATTCTTGAACTCTGGCGTTAGTATTAAGTTGAATGACGAGCGCAGTGGTAAGTCTGATCACTTTAAGTATGAGGGCGGTATTCAAGCATTTGTTGAATACTTGAATCATAATAAAACCCCGGTTCATGAGCGAGTATTCCACTTTACATCAGAGCGCGAAGAAGACGGTATCACTGTTGAAGTAGCGATGCAGTGGAATGATGGTTTCCAAGAGAATATTTTCTGCTTCACTAATAACATCCCTCAGCGCGATGGCGGTACTCACTTAGCAGGATTCCGAGCAGCGTTAACTCGCGGTTTAAATACTTTTATGGATGCGGAAGGGTACAACAAAAAAGGAAAAGTTGGCACAACAGGCGATGACGCCAGAGAAGGCCTCACAGCGGTTGTCTCAGTCAAAGTTCCTGATCCAAAGTTTAGCTCCCAAACTAAGGATAAACTAGTCTCCAGTGAAGTTAAAAGTGCCGTAGAGCAAGCGATGGGAGAGCATTTAAAGGATTTCTTGCTGGAAAACCCTAACGAAGCTAAAGCAGTTATCAATAAGATGATTGATGCAGCACGAGCGCGCGAAGCCGCTCGAAAAGCCCGTGAAATGACTCGCCGTAAAGGCGCGTTGGATATCGCAGGCTTACCGGGAAAACTGGCTGATTGTCAGGAGAAAGATCCCGCTTTATCTGAACTCTACATAGTGGAGGGTGACTCTGCAGGTGGTTCGGCTAAACAAGGTCGTGATCGTAAGAATCAAGCCATTTTACCGTTGAAAGGTAAAATTCTAAACGTTGAAAAAGCTCGCTTCGATAAGATGTTATCATCGCAGGAGGTTGGGACCTTAATTACAGCATTAGGCTGTGGTATTGGTCGAGAAGAGTTCGATCCGGATAAAACGCGTTATCACAGCATTATCATTATGACGGATGCTGATGTAGACGGTGCTCACATTAGAACCTTATTGTTAACCTTCTTCTATCGTCAGGTCCCAGAGCTGATTGAGCGCGGGTATGTGTATATCGCTCAACCACCGCTATACAAGGTTAAAAAAGGTAAGCAAGAGACTTATTTAAAGGATGACGAAGCGTTAGAAGCTTACTTAACAAATTTAGCGTTAACCAATACTCAGCTTTATACCAGCAAAGATGCCCCGCCTATTACCGGCGAGCGTCTAGAGACATTGGTTAATGAATATCGCGAAGTTAAGCAAACGGTGAATAGGGTCGCTCGTCGTCTTCCTCGAGAAATGCTGCACAAGATGATCTACCATAAAACGTTAACCACAGATGATATGAAAGACGAATCGAAGGTTAAAGAATGGAATGATGTTCTTGAAGAGAAGCTCAATAGGGATAGAACCAGCGGGTCTCATCGATATGAGTTTAACATTCGCAAAGACAATGAGCTTAATATCTTTATGCCTCACTTAACCATGTATCATCATGGTATTGAAAGTGAGTACTTACTCTCAAAAGAGTTCTTTGTTTCTGAGGATTATAAGAAGATAAGCACGTTAGGTGAGCAACTTGAAAGTTTGATTGAAGAGGATGCTTTCGTCAAACGCGGCGAGAAGATCCAAGAGGTTGAAACTTTCAGTGAAGTTTTAGAATGGTTAATGGATGAGGCGCGTAGAGGGCAGTCGATTCAACGTTATAAAGGTCTCGGTGAAATGAACCCAGGCCAGCTCTGGGAGACGACTATGGACCCTGAGAGCCGTCGCATGTTGCAAGTGACAATTGAAGATGCGGTAGCGGCCGATCAGCTCTTTACAACGTTAATGGGTGACCATGTAGAGCCACGACGTGAGTTTATTGAAAGTAACGCACTCTCAGTCTCAAATCTTGATGTATAATTTATCACCATGAAAAAAAGGGGCTTTTTAGCCCCTTTTTTGTTGATGTTTAAATAATTAGCTGAGAACGGTATTCTTGAAGTTTGCTGCTTGTGTCATCATCCAGCGATGGATACTCGATATCCAGGCTGTTTAGGGTTTGTAGGATGATATCAGACACCGTTGCTCGCATGGCAGGCTTGTTATCGGCGGGTATGCAATACCAAGGGGCCCATGGAGTAGAAGTGCTTCGTAAACAGTCCTCATAAGCTTCCATATACTTATCCCACAACTGACTTTCTTTTAAGTCACCCGCTGAAAATTTCCAGTTCTTGTCGGGTCTATCAATACGATCTTTAAACCGTCGGTGTTGTTCTTCCTGTGAAACATTAAGGAAAAATTTCCGTATAACGGTACCGTTAGCAACAAGATGATGTTCATGATCGTTAATGGATCGGAAACGTTGTTGCCATAAATCGTTTTTTTCATGGGATTTCGATGTGGAAAGTTGGCTTTGATAATCAAAAGGTAATTGTTGGGAGCCTAAATACTGAGGATGAACTCTTACAACAAGAGTCTCTTCATAATAGCTCCTATTAAATATACCGATTTTCCCACGTTGTGGCAGTTGCTTGGTCGTGCGCCATAAAAAATCATGGTCAAGTTCACGTTTGGAGGGTTGTTTAAAGCTTGATACTTGAAAACCAGCAGGGTTTACGCCTTTAAATACATGGCGAATAGTACTATCTTTACCTGCCGCATCCATGGCTTGAAAGATAAAAAGGATTGAGTACTTGTTATGAGCATACAGTTTTTGCTGTGTCTCATAGAGCTTTTTACGATTGGATTTATAAATCTTTTTATAGTGAGACTTTTTGTTTAAATTATCGAACGAGGTTTTCATGTTGTGTAACTTGAAAGAGTTATCGAAAGGAACTAGGCAAGGGTGCTCTGTCATTGAAAACATAAAAACCTCTTAATAATAACTATGAATATTTTACAAATGTTAAACACTAGTACCTTGTTTATACAGGAAAAATACGTAATATGAAAAGGGATAAATAAATCATTAATAACAAAGGAGAGTCATATGTCAGTAGCCAAGGTTACCGAAATAATTGTTGAATCAGAAAAAAGTTTTGAAGATGCTGTGGTTCAAGGTGTGAAACGTGCGAACAAAACCTTAGATCAAGTCAAAGCGGCTTGGGTAAAAGAGCAGCAAGCCGTTATCGAGAATGGCGATGTAGTAGGTTTTAGAGTTGTATTAAAAGTTACGTTCTTATTAAAGGATTAAGTGATAAGTATAAGACCAGCTATAAAAAGGTGCTATAAGGCACCTTTTTTATATGCCTAATATTAACTACTTGCTACCAGTCAAAGATCCTAATATACCTCTGAGTAATTTTTTTCCAAGGTTAGAACCAAGAGTTCTGGCCAAAGTTTTTAAGAAAGTTTCACCAATACCTTGGCGGTTGGATTTTCGAGAAGAACTACGGCTTGCTTTTTTCTTAGCAGCTTTAGCCTTTTCTTCTTTCTCGCGGAGGCGCTTTGCTTCCTCCATTTCTTTTTGTTTGCGTTCTTCTAATTTCTGTTCCTTTGCCAAAAGTATTTCATAGGCAGACTCGCGATCGACAGCCTTATCGTAAACACCGTGAACAGGAGATTGTTGAAAAACTTTTTTTCGTTCAGCACTTTTTAGTGGCCCAATACGAGATTCTGGTGGGCAAATAAGCGTTTGTTGAACAATACTGGGACGGCCTTTGTCATCTAACACGGAGACTAACGCTTCACCAACGCCAAGCTGTGTGATGAGTGATTCAGCATCAAGATGAGGGTTAGGGCGGAATGTTTCGGCAGCGGTTTTAACGGCTTTAAAGTCTCTTGGAGTAAAAGCACGCAAAGCATGTTGAATGCGATTGCCTAGTTGTCCCAAGACATCATCAGGGATATCAGTGGGGTGCTGAGTAACAAAGAAGACACCTACACCTTTAGAACGGATAAGGCGAACCACTTGCTCAATGCGATCGAGCAAGGCTTTTGGCGCACTCTCAAAAAGCAGGTGAGCTTCATCGAAAAAGAACACTAAACGGGGTTTATCAGGATCGCCCACCTCATCCAGCTCTTCGAATAACTCAGATAGAAGCCAGAGAAGGAAGGTCGAGTAAATGCGCGGGTTAAGCATCAGCTCTTTGCTGTGTAGGATGTTAATAAAACCCCGGCCGGATGTATCAGTACGCATCAGGTCTTGAATATTGAGAGCTGGCTCACCAAAGAACTGATCACCACCTGAGTTTTCGAGCACCAGCAACCGCCTAACGATAGCGGCGACACTTTGCGGGGAGACATTTCCATACTCACGCATAATCTCTTTGCGGTTATCACTTAGCCAGTTTAGCATTGAACGTAAGTCTTTGATGTCTAATAACAAAAGACCCTGTTCATCGGCAATATCAAAAGCAATATGAAGGACACCTTCTTGAGTGTCATTGAGCTCAAGAAGGTTAGCCAGAAGGATCGGCCCCATTTCAGAAATAGTCGTACGTACGGGGTGTCCATGCTTACCGAAGACATCCCAAAAAATGACGGGGTTATCATGAGACTGATAGTTCTCGATGCCAATCTTCTCAATGCGCTCGTCAATTTTTGGATGCGAGCCAGCCGCCGCTGAAACGCCAGATAAGTCACCCTTTACATCAGCGGTAAATACCGGCACCCCCATCTTGGAAAACCCCTCTGCTAATACCTGCAGAGTGACCGTTTTACCTGTACCCGTGGCACCGGCGACTAGACCATGACGGTTAGCCATCTTTGGATTAAGGACAATGTGTTCTTTCTTTGGATTACCACCGATTAATAGCATAATTCTGAATTGTTATGTTCCCTGTACTCAGATTATACAATCGACGGTAAAAGGCAAGTGAGGATATAAGCAAAGCCGACTTAAAGTGTAAAAGATATTACATTACCTTTGAGTCGGCTTAGTGTTAGCAAGATTATCGATTTTCCAGCTCTGACAATTTCTTTTCGAGCTCTTCTAGTTTTTGGCGGGTTCTTAACAAAACTTGAGTTTGGGTATCGAATTCGTCACGTGAAACCAAGTCGAGTTTACCCAGTTGGGTTTGTAAAACTTGCTTAAACTGTTTACTCATCTCATCTTTGGCAGTTTTTAGTCGTTCAGGTACTGCGTCCGATAATTTCTTTGCAATGTCGTCTAACTTCTTTGGATCAACCATGATTCACCTACTATCGAGAATTAATTACCAAAGGGGTGGTTTGGTACGTGCTAAATAAAGAATGGTGGCAAAACTGGCGATTGCAAGGGTAAACATGATTCCTCGTAAGCCTTTGCTCTGAGTCTTAAAAGTAACGATACCAAAACCAATGTAGAGCACAATCATGACTATCTTAGCAATAATCCATGGTTGAAACACAGCACCGTACCAAGTTGCCCATAAAGCGATACCTGTACCGAGAAGTAATGTATCAATGATGTGCGGTGTAATCTTGACCCACTTTTTTTGTAGAGCTGGACTTTGTTTAAATAGCCAAACACTGCGAAGTAAAAAGCCAAGAATAGTGATGATGGCTAAGGTCATGTGAATATGTTTAAGCGCTGTCATGATCTACCTTAATTGTAAGTTGCTGTTTATTTTCATAGGCCTCAACGGAAGCCAGAAAAGAATTCAGTTGCTCAGACGGCAACTGTGACATTATAACGACTTTGTCGGAGAATTGTTCTTTGATATCTTGAGCTTGATGTTCTTCAAGTAAGTACCGTATTTGATTTTGCAGATCGTAGGATACCTCTATTTCAACAGCGGTTGTATAAATACGTTGGTGAGTACTTACTATGCTTAAAGCTTCTTTAACTCCTCCACTATAAGCTCTAGCTAAGCCACCTGTCCCAAGTTTTGTGCCGCCATAATAGCGAGTGACCACGGCGGTAATATCACCAAGTCCAGAGTGGGTGAGCACATTGAGCATGGGCATACCTGCAGTGCCGCTAGGCTCGCCATCGTCAGAACAAGCCATTAGCGTTGTACTATCAGGGTTACCGACAATATAGGCCCAGCAATGGTGGGTGGCGTCGGGTTCGTCGGAGTTCAGTTGCTTGATAAATGCCTTTGCTTGTTTAACGGAAGGCGTAAAAACAATTCGAGTGGTGAAGCGACTTCCCTTGATGATTTCTTCAAAAATGCAGGGTTGGTTAACCGGATGGTTTGGAACTCGATAGGAAGGGGGAGCGGCCGCAGGCTTATCCTGCGGCGCTGTAGGTTTACTCATTGCTTATTTTAAATAAGCGCGAGTTAAGTTGCGGTGGCCTGTTTCGGTTACCGCAATATCGTCTTCAATACGAATGCCGCCATACGGTCGGAACTCTTCGATACGATCCCAATTAATGCTTGAACCATGCTCGCTGGTCTTTAGATCGGCAAGTAACGACTTGATGAAATATAGCCCTGGCTCAATGGTTAAGATCTGGTTCTTTTCGATCGGACGGGTATTACGTAAGAACGGATGTTCTTGTGGTGGCGGCGCTGGATCGCCATCAGCGTTGGACTGGTGTCCACCTACATCGTGTACCTGTAGACCAATTTGATGACCGAGGCCATGCGGGAAGAAGGTGCGTGTAACGCCATTTTCTAGCATAGACTCAGGGCTCATGTCGCAGATCTTGTATTGATTCAATACTTTAGCGATTTCTAGGTGAGTATCGACATGAAGATCAACGTAAGACTGACCTGGTTTGACGCGATCAACCACACTAAGGTGCAACTGCTCCATGGTGTTGATCAAATCAGCAAACTCGGTATTTTTATCAAAAGCGTAGGTACGCGTAATATCCGCATCATAACTGTTGTAGCGCGCACCGGCGTCAATTAAGAAGGTGCGGTGTTCGCTTGGGCGCTCAGTATCGTAATGCATGTAGTGCAAAATCGAGGCATTTTCATTGAGCGCTACGATACTGTTATAAGGAAGTTGTGCTTCGTGATGGCCGCTTGCTAGCAAGTAGGCTAGGTGAATCTCAAGCTCGGAACCTTGGTTATAAAACATATCGCGAGCAGCCATGTGGCCCATCGCAGCACGTTTGTTGGCTAGCGCTGAACATTCAATCTCATAATCGGTTTTGATCGCACGGTGCCAATTAATTTCATTAATTAAATTACCAGGATTGATAGCGTCAAAGTCTTCATCTAAAAATGGGTAGGCCATTTCACCAATGAAGGCGATGGTGCCGCTGGATGGCATAAAAGCGCGAACTTCATCTTTTTTGCGCATCATCTTGATGTCGAAGTGCTCAACCCAGAAACCATCAGGGTCACCAGCAACTTTATGCCAGAAATCAACGGGTTGGTAATAACACAGGGTGCGCTCGCCCTTCGCCGAAATAATAATCGTACTGTCGTGCAGATCCGAGTGCGGAACGAAGCTGTTAAAGTGGAAGTTCGATTTAAACGGGTAGGACATATCGTCCAAGAAAATACCGTGCAGTGAGCCAGCTGGAATTAACAAGTGGTCAAAACCGTGGCGCTGCATCGCGTCTTGGTAACGCTTGGTAATCGTGTCAATGTGCTCAGAGAATAAAGGTTTTAGCTCTGCGTCAGTCATATCACTACCATAAAAATTTGAGACAATAAGCAATCATTATTTCAGATCGGGCCGTGAGGGGGCAAGGAAAGAATGGGTTAATCAAGCAAAGTTATTGCTTGGGATTGGCTCAAAGGATGATTGTTGATTTTGTGACCAAAGCGATAGCAAGAGCTTTTGTTACGTCAAAAAGTTCGCTATGATTGGTCAGACCAGATAGAGCCGTAGAGATGTGTTGTGACCTCTGGGCGGGTTGAAGTACACTGGATTGCCCTAATCTACTTTAATCAGAACGGTCAGAAGTTCAATTCCATCATCTGATAACCAAAACGGAGAAACAGAATGATTTTCGAAGGTCAGTCGATTCAATGCAGATTACGCGATAAAGGTATCGCCGAAGTGTGCTTTGATAATCAAAATGAGTCGGTGAATAAGTTCGACCGAGCTACTCTTAACGAGTGGCTTCAAGTTAATGAGTTATTAGCTGAACACAAAGAAGTAAAGGCTGTTATGGCAACCAGTGGCAAGCCCGTATTTATTGTCGGAGCCGATATCACTGAGTTTAATGAATTGTTTTCTTCAAGCCGTGAAGACTTACTGGGTTGGTTGGTTGAGGCTAATAAAGCATTTACTGGCTTTGAAGATTTACCTTATCCGACCGCTGTTGCGATTGATGGAATGGCACTCGGCGGCGGTTTAGAAATGTGTTTAACCTGTGACTTCCGTGTGGCGAGCCCTAAAGCACAAGTTGGACTACCAGAGTCGAAGTTGGGCCTAGTACCAGGTTTTGGTGGTAGTGTTCGTTTGGCGCGATTGATTGGTCCTGACAATGCTTTTGAGTGGTTATCAACCGGTAAAGCTTATAAACCAGAAAAGGCGCTAGCGGTAGGAACCATTGATGCGGTAGTGGATTCAGAGCACTTGATCGCCAGTACAGAACAGATGCTATTAGACGCGGTTGAAGGAAAGCTCGATTGGCAAGCGCGCCGCGCTGAGAAAAAAGCACCACTACAATTGAATAAAACCGAAGCCATGATGTCGTTCATGACCTCGAAAGCTTATATCGCTGGTCAAGCGGGTCCGCATTATCCAGCACCAGTACGTGGCGTACAATTAATTGAAGATAGTGCAGGAATGAAGCTGGAAGATGCCATTAAGGCTGAACATGAAGCCTTTGCTGATATGGCGCAAACAGAACAAGCTTCTGCCTTAATTCAATTGTTCTTGAACGATCAAGTTTTAAAGAAAAAAGCCAAGATTGCGAGTAAAACAGCGGATATCGACGTCAAAAGTGCAACCGTCTTGGGTGCAGGTATTATGGGCGGCGGTATTGCCTATCAATCGGCTTCACGGGGCGTTCCTGCAGTGATGAAAGACATCAAGCCAGAAGCGCTTGAGCAAGGAATGGATGAAGCCATTAAATTGTTTGGCAAAGGTGTTAAGTACGGCAAGATTACTACCGATAAAATGGCAAAAGGTATTGCCAGCATTAAACCTACGTTAAGTTATGAAGAAATTAAACATACTGACATTGTGGTTGAAGCCGTAGTTGAAAACCCAAAAGTAAAAGAAGCGGTGTTAACGGAAGTGGAAGGCTTGATGCCGGATGATGCAATCATCTGTTCAAACACCTCAACCATTTCAATTGATCGCTTAGCTAAGTCATTAAAGCGCCCCGAAAAATTCTGCGGTATGCACTTTTTTAATCCTGTGCACAAAATGCCGTTGGTTGAAATTATACGCGGTGAAAAAACGTCGGATGAAACCGTTGCCAGCGTCGTTGCTTACGCGAGCAAGATGGGCAAATCGCCAGTTGTGGTAAATGACTGCCCAGGGTTTTTTGTGAACCGCGTGTTATTCCCATATTTCGGTGGCTTTACTAAGTTGGTTCGTGATGGTGCAGATTTCCAGCACGTTGATAAAGTTATGAGTAAAAAGTTTGGTTGGCCTATGGGGCCAGCTTACTTATTAGATGTTGTGGGTATGGATACTGGCCGTCACGCTGCAGAGGTAATGGCAGAAGGGTTTCCGGATCGCATGAGTAAAGAAGAGAAAGATGCGATTGATGTGATGTTCGAAAACGATCGATATGGTCAGAAATCAGGAAGTGGCTTTTATGTCTATGGTAAAGACAAAAAAGGTCGTCCTACGAAAGAAGCCGATCCAAAAGCGTATGAGCTGCTAAAAGAAGTAGCAGCTGACACGAAAGACTTCGACGATGAAGAAATTATTGCAAGAACCATGTTACCGATGATTATTGAAACCATTCGTTGTTTAGAGGAGGGTATAATCGATAGCCCTGCCGAAGGCGACATGGCATTAATATATGGCTTAGGCTTCCCTCCGTTCAGAGGCGGTGTCTTTAAATATGTAGATTCTCAAGGCATTGCAACCATTGTCGAACTAGCGAAAAAATATCAGCACTTAGGTAAGGCATATGAGCCGACTACTGGAATGCTGAAAATGGCGCAAGACGATAAGAAATTTTATCCATCGGATTTATCTTAAGAGAAGCCACTGGGAGTTAACGATGAAAGAAGTAGTAGTAGTAGATGCCATTCGTACCCCAATGGGGCGCTCGAAAGGCGGAATGTTCCGAAATACGCGTGCTGAAGAGTTATCTGCGCGATTGATGCAGGGATTATTGGACCGTAATGAAAAGCTGGATCCTGCAGATGTTGAAGATGTGATCTGGGGGTGTGTTCAGCAAACCTTAGAGCAAGGGTTTAATATTGCCCGTAATGCGATGTTGAAAACGGATCTACCGCACCATGTTGCTGGACAGACTGTAAATCGCTTGTGTGGTTCTTCCATGCAAGCATTACATACAGCTGCACGTTCCATCATGGTTGGTGATGGCGATGTCTTTATCATTGGCGGTGTCGAGCATATGGGACACGTTCCGATGAATCACGGCATCGACTTTGATCCTGAGCTTGCAAAATATACGGCAAAAGCTGCGGGTATGATGGGTCTTACCGCTGAAATGTTGGCTAACATGTATAAAGTTTCGCGTGAAGAGCAAGACCAGTTTGGATATCGTTCACATCAGCTAGCACACAAGGCGACAGTTGAAGGCCGTTTTGCTAAAGAAATTTTAGCGATGGAAGGTCATGATGAGAAAGGTCAGTTAAAGCGTTTTGATTTTGATGAAGTCATCCGTCCGGAATCAACAGTAGAAGACTTAGCAAAATTACGCCCTGTGTTCGATCCAAAAAATGGTTCAGTAACTGCTGCAACATCTTCAGCAATTTCGGATGGTGGTTCGGCTATGCTAGTAATGTCTAAAGAAAAAGCCGAAAGCCTTGGTTTAACGCCAATTGCTAAAGTGGTGTCTATGGGCGTTGCGGGTTGCGATCCTTCAATCATGGGCTTCGGTCCAGTACCAGCTGTGAAAAAAGCATTGGCACGAGCGAATATGAAGATCGGTGATATTGATTTGTTTGAGCTCAATGAAGCTTTTGCGGCCCAGTCCATTGCTGTGCTGGATGGTTTAGGTTTGCGTGACAACTTTGAAGATAAGGTGAACTTAAATGGTGGCGCGATTGCTTTAGGTCACCCGCTAGGGTGTTCAGGTTCAAGAATTTCAACAACATTGTTACGTTTGATGGAAGATAAAGATAAGGAGTTTGGTATTGCGACGATGTGTATTGGCTTAGGTCAAGGTATCGCAACAGTTTTCCAAAGGCTGAATTAAAAACTCAACAAAGGCTTCTTCGGAAGCCTTTTTAATGATGCGGGCGTTTTGTTTTGGCTTTGTGTTTGTAAGAGAAGATAGATTTTCCTGTAACGCCAGCATAGCCAACAATGACAATAAACACGCAGATAACACTAACGAATAACCAGCTGAAAAGAGACATGGTACACCTCCTGTGACCTTTACCAATGATTTAATATTGCCGATAAACAAGGAGATAAGCAAGAGGCAGTTTGTAATAAATTGAAAAAGAAAATAAAAGGGCTATGTAGACGACAGCACGTAAGAATGACGTCTAGTCATTGAATAAGGATTTGAGCATCGAAAAATTATCATCGGCTAATTCTTTTTGTTCAGACTCTGTTAGTGGCTGACGCTTGGCATCCCAATCAAGATCCTCTTCCGGAATTTCTTCTAAGAAACGACTCGGCTCGCAGTTAATGACTTCACCAAACTTATTACGTTTTTTACACAGCGTAAAGACTAATGTTTTTTGCGCACGAGTGATTCCAACATAAGCGAGACGACGTTCTTCTTCAATATCATCATTTTCGATACTGGATTTATGAGGTAAAAACTCTTCTTCCATGCCAACCAAATAAACATGGTTGAACTCAAGACCTTTTGCCGCATGAAGCGTCATTAATTGAACTTGATTGGCGTTTTCTTCCTCTTCTTCATTCCGATCCAGCATATCCCGCAACATGAGGTTGGTGACGGCTGCGGCGAAAGGGTTTTCATCATGTTCATTTTCATCAACATACTTTTCAACCCAACCCAGAAGCTCTTGAATATTGTTCCATCGAAATTCTGCAGCTTTTGGCGTGCTTGAGGTTTCGTGCAACCAAGAGTGATAACCAATTTTCGCTATAAGCTCATGAATAACACCCAAGCTGTCTCCACGCTTGGCGTTATCAGCGGCGCGTGAAATAGTATCGACAAAACGACGAACAGAATCTAAACCTTTGCCAGCTAGGTACTGCTCTAAGCCCATCTCGAAAGAAGCGGCATACAAACTAATATGACGTTTTTGCGCATAGGTTCCTAACTGCTCAAGAGTCGTAGGCCCTATCGAACGACGAGGGGTGTTCGCAATTCGTAAAAATGCATTGTCATCGTCTTCATTCGCCAGTAATCGTAGGTAAGCCATGATATCTTTAATCTCAGAGCGACCAAAGAAAGAGGTGCTGCCTGAAATTTTATAAGGAACTTTGTTAGCTATTAATGTTTTTTCAAAAAGCTTCGCCTGATGGTTGCCGCGATACAGAATTGCAAAGTCTGAATATTTTCCGTTTTTAGTTTTTACTTTTCGAGAAATGATCTCAGTGACTACTTTTTGTGCTTCGTCATCTTCATTAGCACAAGTTACTACGCGTAGAGGGTCGCCGTAAGGTTTGTCCGACCAAAGTTTCTTTTCAAAAACGTGAGGGTTGTTATCAATGAGAACGTTAGCAGCTTTAAGGATTCGCCCATAGGAGCGATAGTTTTGCTCAAGTTTGGTTACTTGTAACTTCGGGAAATCCTTAGCAAGTTGATCAAGGTTTTCAGGTCGTGCGCCACGCCATGAATAAATCGACTGATCATCATCACCAACCACGGTGAAGTTACCGAACTGTCCGACCAAGTATTTAATTAATTCATACTGACTAGTATTGGTATCTTGATACTCATCAACTAAAAGGTATTTAATTTTATTCTGCCACTTTTCTCTGACTTGTGGATTGTCACGAAGAAGCAAGGTAGGAATTAAAATCAAGTCATCAAAATCAACCGCATTATAGGCCTTCATGCTACGAGCGTACTTTTCATACACTTTAGCAAACACTAAAAGCTCTTGAGTATTGGCTTGGGCTATAGCTTGTTCTGGCAGGACTAAGTCATTTTTCCAGTTAGAAATTTGATTCTGCAATTGCGAGAGTAATGCTTTATCACTTTCAGCTTCTTTGAAGCCTAAATCTTTGAGAAGGGCTAAACTGTCTTGATCATCGAAAATAGTAAAATTCGACTTCATACCAAGAGTTTTATACTCTCGGCGAATGAAGTTAAGACCAAAGTTGTGAAATGTTGAGACGGTAAGTCCCTTGGTGGCGTTTTGACCAGCGATCTTGCTAACACGTTGTTTCATTTCACGCGCTGCTTTATTGGTAAAGGTTACCGCTACAATATTGCGCGCTGGAATCTGGCGCTCTTTAATCAAGTAAACGATTTTGCGAGTAATAACGCTTGTTTTACCACTGCCCGCACCAGCTAACACCAATAGCGGACCAGAGGTATTTAAGAGTGCTTGTTGTTGACGTTGATTGAGTTGAGGTAAAGACAAGGGTGCGCAAGTTTCTTATTAAAGTTGGCGGCAAGTTTAGCAACTCACCGCTAAATAGCGCAATGAAAATTAAGTTTATTCAACAGAAAAAGGAAGTTTCAAATACTTACGACCATTCGATTCGCTTTCAGGGAAGTTGCCTGCTCGAATATTGACCTGTAATGAAGGGTAGATGAGGCGCGGCACATTTAGGGTGCTGTCGCGTTTATTTCTGAGTTCGGCATAGGCTATAGGATTGCCTCCCGATTGTTTGAAATGAACATTATTTTTTTGTTCAGCTACGGTGGTTCGGGCAACTGCTTCCCGATCCTTGGGGTAGTCGTGGCACAGCCATAAATTATAGTTTTCGGGAAAAGAAGTTAAAAAGGTTAAACTGTCAAAAAGTTTTTCCGCACTTCCCCCGGGGAAGTCGCAACGCGCTGTTCCAAGATCAGGGTGGAAAAAAGTATCGCCAATAAAAATGTTACCTGCAATTTCATAACTCATACTATCGTCAGTATGACCTGGAGTGGGGTGAGCGACAAAGTGACTTTCACCTAAAGCAAGGGTGTCGCCCTGATGCATCAAAATATCAAATTGGCTGCCATCGACAGGTAAATCTAAATTGAGACTTGTGGCAAAATGCTGCTGGACATCTTTAATGCCAGCGCCAATCACAATCTTCCCTCCGAGGGTTTGTTTGATATATTGTGCAGCCGTCAAATGGTCAGCATGAGCATGGGTTTCTAGAATCCATTCTAGCTTTAACTGGTGTTGTTTAACGTGTTCAATCAGAGCTTTGGCAGACTCGTAATGAGCTTGGCCAGAAGGTAAGTCAAAATCAAGAACCGGGTCGATAATCGCACAAACCTGAGTCACAGTATCGGTGACTATATAGCTCCAGGTGCCAGTATCTTGATGATAAAAAGGTGTAATATTGATCGTATCGGCATTTTTTACTGACATAAATGAAGTAACGATTGAAAAAGTGATATAAGAATAATATATTAGAAAAAACTAATAATCAAACCTTGGTGATTGTGTGGAATTTCAGTGGCAAGCATTGACTGGCGGTATACTGATTGGTCTGTCCGCAGTTTTACTGTTTATGAGCATGCGTAAAATCGCTGGTATCAGCGGCATGGTAAAGCAGGTGTTGCGTGGCAGTGGTAAGGGCGCTGAGCGCTGGTGGCCATTAGTGTTCATAGTAGCCTTAATGTTGGGCACTTGGATATACAGTGCTGTGTTTAGTGTCGAATCATCGCTAAGAGAGGGTTATCCGAAGGAGCTTCTTGTGGCGTCAGGATTACTGGTTGGTTTTGGAACCTATATCGGCAAAGGCTGCACCAGTGGACACGGAGTTTGCGGCATCGGGCGCTTATCAAAACGATCAATTGTTGCGACTGTTGTCTTTATGTTGTGTGCTGTGATTACCGTTGCTGTGATGGGAGCTGTGTCATGAAGAAACTAATAACAGCTTTGATTTGCGGTACCTTGTTTGGTTTTGGTCTCGCCATGTCACAAATGATTGATCCGGATAAAGTTCAGGGTTTTCTGGATATTTTTGGTGACTGGGATCCAACGCTGGCGTGGGTGATGGGCGGAGCTTTATTAATATCCATACCAGGCTTTGCTCTGTTACTGACTAAAGACGAAAAAGCTCACATTAAACAAGGCGTGATAGACAGCAAGTTATTAGTCGGGAGTGCGCTCTTTGGCGTAGGCTGGGGCTTGAGTGGTTATTGCCCTGGGCCAGCGTTAAGTGTGGCCCCACTGATTATCACTGAACTATTGTGGTTCTTAATTCCACTGATAGTGGGCATGGTTCTGGCTGGCGCCATTTTTGGTAAAGAGCAAGACTAGAGTCGCTAACTTAGCAGCTAGATACTTCTCCATTCGAGCTTTGCCACTGTTTGAAGCCACCAGCAACAGAGGCTACCTTGCTAAATCCAATGTGTTGCAAGGCTAACGCAGCACAAGCAGAACGACCACCAGAAGCACAATAGAGATACACAGGTACCTGCTGTGCTTCTTCTTGCGATAGATCTTTAAATTGTGGCAAGTCAAAAATCTTAAATTCAAGGACTCCCCGAGGTAAGGGTGTTGCGTTTGGAATAATGCCTTGTTGATGCTCTTGAGGTTCACGGACATCTAGTAACACAGCGTTTGTGAGGTCAGTTTGTTTCAGTTGATCGATGGTAATTTCAGAAATTTGTGACTTTACAGACTGTAGGTAGTCGATAACGCAAGGTTTCATGAGCATTCGTCCTTACAAAATAGTTTATGCAATAAGTGAATAATTTGAGCAGCTTCATTTGATGATAAGCTGTAATAGATCGTTTGCGAGTCGCGGCGAGTGGTAACAAACCCTTCTTTGCGTAATAGTGCGAGGTGTTGCGACAATGCTGACTGGCTTAAATCTGGGAGCAGGTTATTAAGCTGGCCAACAGAAAGTTCTTCTTCATGCAAAATACATAAAATCAATAACCGTTGTTCATTTGATATATTCTTCAAGAAACGAGCAGCTTCAGCCGAATTTTTTTGCATTGCATCGGTAATGTTTGAAACGTTCATTGAGATTCCAGCCTATAATATTAGTCTTATTTTGCCTTAGTGCGCGTGTTTTCGCAATTTTAAGCTTGACCCTCACAAGGGATTAAAGTCAGCTAAGGACTTAAGAGTCTTGCCTGTATTTTTGGGTCGAAACTCACCAGAGCTTTGATCAAAATCATAATCCTTGGACCAAGCTTCTGCGTTTTCAATAACTTTCAGAATTGAGTCGACCAAAAAATGGGCCTCTTGGTCGGTGTTCGTTGGGTGGAGCGAAACCCTAACCCAGCCAGGTTTATCGGTTAGATCTCCTTGATCAATTCGATTGGTGATTTCATGGCTTTGTAGCTGATCGACGCCGAGTAACAGATGACCATAGGTGCCTGCGCAAGAGCAACCCCCTCGGCTTTGTACCCCAAACCGATCATTAAGTAAACGCACCAGTAAATTATGATGAATACCAAGAACATAAAAAGAAACGATACATAAGCGGTCGTCTTGTTGATCCTCAAGAATTCGGATGTCAGGGTGTTGTCGTAAACCCTGTAGTAAGATCTTAACCAGCTCTTCTTCACGTGCTTGTATTTTATCGACCTGCATTGCGTCTTTAAGTTTGATCGAAAGAGCAGCCTTAATGGTTTGCAAAAAAGCAGGTGTACCACCATCTTCACGGGCCTCAATATTGTCAAAGAATCGATGCTCGCCCCAGGGATTGGTCCAAGACACGGTGCCGCCCCCCGGTTGATCAGGGACTTTGCAGTCGTAAAGCTTGTCATCGAAAATCAAAATGCCACTACTACCAGGGCCACCTAAGAATTTATGTGGGGATAAGAATATTGCGTCTAAGCGCTGCTCAGGGTTTGCAGGGTGCATGTCGATATCAACATAAGGCGCTGAAGCTGCAAAGTCGATAAAGCAAAGACCATCATACTGATGCATGATCTCAGCCATCTCGTGATAAGGGGTGGTAATACCCGTGACATTGCTACAGGCAGTGAATGATCCAATTTTGACCGGGCGATCTTTATAGTGCTCTAGTAAGTCTCGCATATGCTGTAAATCGGGGCGTCCTTCGTCAGTCGATCGAACGATCTCTAAGGTCACTTCACACTCATGCCATGTGGTTTGGTTGGAGTGGTGCTCCATATGGGTGACTAAGACTAGCGGCTTTTCATGCTCTGCAATCTGTAGCCGTTCGCGCCACTTTTCTGGCACTCGCAAGCCCAACATACGTTGGAATTTGTTAATGACCAGAGTCATTCCTGAACCCGCGGCGATTAAGACATCACTATCATAAGCGTTAACGTGTTGCTTAATGATTCTTTGAGCATCATGGTAAGCCTCGGTCATTGTAGTGCCAGTCAGTGTCGTTTCGGTATGCGTATTAGCTACATAAGGCCCTAATTCATGACTGATAAAATCTTCAATAGGACGGTATAAACGACCACTTGCAGTCCAGTCAGCATACAAAATGTTGCTATTATGGCTCGACTCAGAGTAATCGTGAGATTGTCCAATAATGTGTTCTCTGAAACGAGAAAAATGGTCTGTTAAGCTCATAGGGTTAACAAAGTGACAATATTAATAACTTCTAATATACATCAATGGTTGTCCTATAGGCAAGCCTAATAGTCGTTGGTTGGAGTAGTTGGTTAGCTAGAATGAAGAGGTGGCATTATAACTCTTGATGCCATCAGGTCTTAAACCTTTACCCATACGGATGTGTAAAATAACTTCTGTTGTTAGCGCTGGCTCTGATGGTTTGAACTGGTTTTTAAACTGTGGGTTAGAGTAGTTAGATTGTTGGCATTTATCTTGGCTGCATTCGGTTCGTTGGATCCTGTTAGTTTTAGAATTAACGAGTTCTTCAATCACCAGATAGCGTTGAACAATGACAAACCAGTCAAATTGCATGCGTTGAGTCAGTAAGCGGGAATGATCGAGAGCAAGAGCTTCTGCTTCATCAGGGCTGTTATGGAGAATTTTGTAATGGACACGGTACAGATTGTCCGTAACTTCAGTTGCGTATGGACCCTGGCCTACTGAGTGAGTAGGGTGATAACGGTATTGTGACGAACAGCCAGCGATCAATAATAAAACACCGAGAAGAGCCGTTCGAAAATTGAGAGGCGCGCACATTATTGAGACTGCCAATGATTATCAATGGCTTCATTCTCTTGAGAGCGATTAAGGAATGAGCCTTTGAGCGTGGAATCGAGCAAGGCATCCAGTTCGGGGTGAACTGAAGCGGTGCGATAAGTATCTGGGCTGCTAGCGTCAGTAGGAAGCCTTGAGTGGAGTTGCCAAGAGTTTCCGGTGTTGCATGCGATGTTAATATGGGCTTCAGCCGCTGAGCGTAAAGTGAAAAGACGACAGTAATCATCTTTTGTATTAATGAAACTGGCTTGAATGTTGAGATCCCACTGAGAATCTAAAGTAAAAACTTGATCGCTAGGCTTTTGGGTTAAATGTTGAGAAATTGTATCCCAATCAGGATTATATGAGCCGGGACTTGACCCTAAAAAAACACCGATAGTGACGCCAAACGTCAGAATAAATACGGCAGCAATCGCAATGTGCTCTCGAACAGAATGACTGGCTTTGCGCCAAAAAGACATCTCTATAACGTTTGACGGTGAAGAAGACTGACTTTTAGCCATTAATTGTTCGGTTGATTGTGGTAACGGTTTACCATCAATCGCATGCACAGTTGAACTGACTAGGTGATCGACCATAGTTAATTCAGCAACTCTATCGGAAATAGTTTCGTCGTTCGCGATAAGGTCTCGAATGGCATCCATTTCTTGTGCTGGAAGCTCGTTATCAATGAATGCACACAGCTGTTGATCAGTAATCGTCATGCGAATATCCTCATATCTTGATCCTTAAACCAATTAACCATAGCAACACGAGCACGAGAAATACGGCTCATTACGGTTCCAATCGGGATGTCTAGAGTGCTAGCGACTTCTTTATAGCTTAAACCTTCAACCACAACCAAAGACAAAATAGATCGAAGTTCTTCAGGCATTTGATTCATTGCACGTTGAACTTGGGCAATGGTAATCTGGTTGGTAATGATTTTATCACCATCAACTGCTGATTCTTGAAGTTCGGGTTTTTGAGTGGCGTCTTGACGAACTTTACGAGAGCGGTATTCATCTATCCACAAATTACGACAAACTCGGAAAGCCCACTTAGTAAGGTGGACATCATCAGGAACGCCTTTATCTAAAATACGCTCTAAGGTATTCTGCATTAGATCATCAGCATCATGATCGGATCCTGTTAGCGAAAACGCAAAGCGTCTGATCGCTGGGATCAACTCTTGAAGCTCTTTGTTCATCGAGAAACTTGTACTCATATTGGTATTAACCGTTACACCCTATAACAAGAAGACGTTTCAACTCCAGATTTTATTCAAAGAAATTGAGAATTTTTTACAGACAAGGAACGTCATTATTATATAAAGTGATGATTAATGTAATTTAGGAACATGTATGAATCGATATATCATATTCAGCGCACTATTGACCGTATTGTGTACGGAGGGCAATGCTGCAGCGGATATAGGGAATAAAGCGCTAGAAAGTATTAACAATAAAATTCTTAATGAATCGATAATAAAAGATAAAATAAAGCACGATAAGGAGTTTTATAAAGAGTTGCCGAGAGAAGTGGTGGGGGAGATTAATCAAAGCTTAAACAGAATTGATGCTGTGGCGGAAACGACCATTAATCCCTTGAAGCAAGACGTTGCTGTTACCGAAATAAAAAACACCATAGGGCAAACTGTCTATGTGGAGGTTGAAGTTGAAGATGGTTGGCGTGCTATAGACAGGGAGTGGTTGATTACAGTTAACAGTGACGAGGTGAGATTGTTAGAAACGCTAGGGGCGGAGATAAAGGAGCACCAAAAATTAGATAATCTAGAGTTATTAGTCGTTAGGTTCAAGATTCCCAGTAACCAGAACGAAAAAGATATTATTGAGCAACTACCTGAGCGATTGAAGAAGCAACTGGGAAGAAATCATGTGTATGAAGCCAGTCAAAGCCATAGTAATGGGGATGATAAAGCACAGGGAAATAAAATTCTTGATAGTGTTTGCAATAAGCCCATAAAGGTTGGCATGATTGATACGGCTATAAATACTAATCACCCAACGTTTAAAGCAGTAGACATCAAGCAAAAACAGTTCATGCAAGAAGCAGTTAAAACGCCTACAGCTCATGGTACTGCAGTGGCCAGTTTACTAGCAGGAAAGGATCAGCTGACTCCCTTATTGTCTCAGGCAACCCTGTATGCCGCGTCGGTATTTTACCCTCGTAATAATTACTCGCAGGGGGCGCCATTAATTAATTTGATAAAGGCGTTAGACTGGTTAGCAGGCGAAAATGTGGAAGTCATCAATATGAGCTTAACGGGACCTGAAAATCCTATTTTAGAGGCTGCGATTAATCAGGCTTTAAAACAAGATATTACAATAGTCGCTGCGGCAGGCAATGAAGGTCCTGCTGCATCACCACGTTTTCCAGCGGCGTATAAAGAGGTGATAGCGGCAACGGCGGTTGATAGTAACAATGATATCTACCGCTGGGCAAACCAGGGAGAGTATATAGATTTTTCAGCGTTGGGCGTTCTAGTTAAAACTGCAAGAGTAAGTAACGGCAGTAGTTATGAGTACGGTTTGGAAAGTGGAACGTCAATTGCAACGCCAGTAGTAACGGCTAAAGTGGCCTGCCAAATTGTTAAAGACAAAGCGAAGAAAACTATAATCAGCAACTTAGAATTAGAAGCTATTGATTTAGGAGAGCCTGGAAGGGATCCTGTCTATGGTTATGGTAAATTAGAATAAAAAAGCATCCTTGCTAAAGGGGAAGTCTCCATAATTGACTCTGTTTATAGCTCTACCTTGAAAAGTAGACTAATTTCATTAGCACTATAATCAGCTGATTCAAAGTTAGAGCTTGATTCAGTACTTTCTAACTGAGTGGCCAATGCAAACTTTGGCGTAAAATAGTAATCCCAAGCTAAGCGAAAAGTGTTACGACTATCCTCTCTAACTTGGCCAATGTCTGGGAGTTGCGCTTGATACTGTCGATCAAAATAACGCCAATGTAGTTGTAATCGGTGATTATCATTAGCGCCAAATTTACTGGATAAAGTTGCACGATAGTTGTCACCGTCATAACTGTATTCTGCCGAACTAGCAGCTTCCTCGTCCGCAGAGTAACCTATGGAAAAGAAACTTTTTCCTTGGTTGAAGAAAAAATAAGCATCAAGCCCTAGAGCATCGTTGGTAGCATCACGCTCTGGAATAGAATCAAATGTTTTATCAATGGTTATAGCTTCAGCTCGAACGAAAATACTGTTGTTAAATAATTTGGAGAGATAAAAACTGTCGCGACTCATATCTAAAAAGTTGTCACCGGCTAGTTCAGCATTAATGTCATGATGACTAGCACCGACTGTAAGAACAGTAAAGTCGTAAGCAATATCACCAAATAGACGATGGACTCTTAAATCAAAGTCGTCACTGTCTTGGTAATCTGTATCAGACAAATTATAACCTGCCTGGACGTTTAAGTTGTCCGCAACAATCCAGTCGCCGCTTACATCTAAAGATAAATATCGAGCTGTATCACCATTGTTGTTAAGCTGATCAATTTCTTCTACGACCAACTCTGAGTTGTAAACGATCCCGGCTTCGGCAGTAAGCTCATACTCTGACTGAATATCTGCCAGAGCTGCATGACTAACAGCCAATATCGGTAAAGGTAACAAAAGCTTTTTCATGAATAGCTCCTTTGGGACAAAGAAAGAGGCCAGATGAGCTGGCCTCAGAATTAAACATTATTGATCGATAGGTAAGCGATCTTTAATACTATCGATGATGTTTTCATCAACTGCATCTTTCACTGAAGTGCTAATTTCAGCACCGATTGCAGATTCAACATTAGCTTCTACTGATTTATTGACGCTGGTTGAAACTTCGGCATTGATTGACGCGTCAGCCGAAACATCAGTGTTTTGATTAACATTTGACAAGGTGTCATTTGCCGTTTCCAAAGCGCTAGAGGCAGCATTAACCCCTGCGGTGGCAGCTTGATTAGCATTTGTGCTGGCGCTTTGAGTAGCTTCAGTAGCGACAGAAAGAGTACTCGTAGTATTTTGCTCTAGGCTACTTTCTGCATTGCCTTCGGCACGCCCTTCTGTGCTAGCTTCATTATTATCTTCAGCAGCGTTACTATCATCGCCTGCTGATTCCATCGCTCCACTATTATTGCTTGCTTCTATAGCGGTATCCAAACCAAGAGAAGCTGCTGTATTTGCTTTACCTGAAGTATTATTGGTTGCATTGGCGACGGTGTTTACTCCTGATTGGCCTTCAGCTTGAACAGAGCTATTGATATCTGTTGCTTGCTCTTGGGTTTCATTTTGCGCTGTATCGCCCGTTGAGATAACCGTTGCTTGTGCCTGTGATGCTGCTTCAGATGAAGCTGTAACGCCAGACTGAGCTGTCTGATTTGCCTGTGCCGTAGTTGATTGAGTTGTTTGGGTAGCCGTTGAAACATCCACTGAGGATGAGGTGTTGGCCTCTGCGTCAGCACCTGCCTCTGCAGATAGAGTGACTTGGCTTGTAAGTGCTAATGCAGCGAAAATAGTAGAATACTTAAAAATTGTCATAATAGACCTCTCTGTTATTTATTCGACATTCGCAAAGGTGACGGCTGAGGAGAGGTATTTATTCAAAGAGGTAGTGAAAAATGTGAACTGGTTCTAAGGAAGTTGAGCCAGATAGCGCTCCATTTTTCGATAGCTCAGCGTTTCACTGATGTGCTTGGGTTCTATTAAGGGAGATTGCTCGAGATCAGCTATAGACCGAGATACCTTTAAAATACGGTGGTACGATCGTGCTGATAAGTTAAGTCGAGTTAACGCTTGGGTCAGTAATTCTTTGGAGCCTTTACCAAGCGCACAATATTCATCAACTTCAGAAGCTTCTAATTGACCGTTAAGTTTGCCTTGGCGATCGAGCTGATACTTTTGACTGGCTTTGACTTCCTGTCGGATATCATTGCTGCTACGTTGTGTTTGTTTTCTACCGTTTAACAGTTCATCTTGGGAAAGTAGCGGGACTTCGACCTGCATATCGATACGATCTAACAAAGGCCCTGAAATCTTACTCAAGTAGCGACGAATATTATCCGGTGTGCATCGACAGTGCTGTTTAGTATTACCAAAGTGACCACAAGGGCAGGGGTTGGTCGCGGCTAACAATAAAAAGTCAGCAGGGTATTCCGCTTGATGGTCAGCCCGAGAAATAGTGACACGGCCTGTCTCGAGCGGTTCGCGTAAATTATCCAAAACTTGTCGAGAAAACTCAGTAAGCTCATCAAGAAACAGCACGCCTTTATGAGCAAGACTAATTTCTCCAGGCTTCGGATGACTGCCACCCCCGATAAGTGCGGGAGCTGAACAAGAATGGTGAGGATCCCTATACTTGCGAGTGAAAAACTGTTGAGCGTCAAAGCCTAGGTGGCTGACCGAATAGATCGATGCTGATTCTTTTGCCTCGGTTTCTGACATTGAAGACAGAATGGTCGGCATTCTAGAGGCCAGCATGCTTTTGCCTGTGCCAGGCGGACCGATAAACATTAAATGATGCTTGCCACTGGCCGCAATCGTCATGGCGCGTTTAGCAGACTCCTGCGCAATAACGTCAGACATATCCACAGAAAAGTGATGACCATTCAATGAGGCATTTGAGCGGCAATCTGATAATGGCTGGTTGTAGCTCAGGCTGTGGCATACCTGTAATAAATGCTCCGCAAATTGTGAGCGATTAGAAGGAACTAAACCGGCTTCGTCAGCATTATCTTTCGGAACAACGAGTGTTCGTGTTGCTTCAGTGCAAGCTAATGCGACGGGCAGGGCGCCTTTAACAGGGCGTAACTCCCCTGTTAAAGCCAGCTCACCGATAAATTCAAACTTGGATAATTGTTCTGCGGGTATTTGTTCTGATGCCGCCAAAATCCCCAAAGCAATCGGTAGGTCAAAGCGACCGCCGTCTTTGGGCAAGTCAGCAGGCGCAAGGTTAATGGTGATACGCCGAGCGGGAAACTCGAAGTTAGAATTGATAATAGCACTACGAACCCGATCCTTACTTTCTTTAACAGCTGCTTCCGGTAAGCCAACAATGTTCAAACTCGGTAAACCATGAGACAGGTGTACTTCAACCGTAACTAACGGCGCCTCGATCCCCATTCCCGCGCGGGAAAAAACTACAGCGAGTGACATTCCTTGTCCTTGATACTAATAATAAGTGGAATATAAAGATTAAATATAAGGACAAACATATATATTATCTTAAAAGCTTGTAAGAAATGGCTGAAAAAATTGTACGAGCGGTGAATAAAACTTGTACTAACACTGATAAGTATTAAAGTAAAAATTGAGCAGTGAGTATATAACACAAAATTTAAAGGTCTAGGTAATCTAGGTACGGGCTTAATTAAGAAGTGTTATACCGTGAAGATGGAGCTCATACACATATAGCAAAGTGGAAAAGGAGATACTATGAAAAACAATGGATGGAATTTGTTAGAAATGTGCAAAGTAGAATTAAGTAAAGTGCAAAAACTGGCTTTGCAACGAATACAAGAGGAAGATGAGGAGATAATTACTTTCTTAGCGAAAAAAATAGACAAGGAATGCGGTAATAAGCGTAATGATGAATATTACCAAAAGGGCTGCTTCGCTCTTAAGCAGTATTATGCTACAGCTGTGTTGGATCCAATACATGTCCATGCAATTTCATCAGAGTTGGATAACTTCTGGCACGCGCACATACTGGATACGGTGAGCTATAATATGCTTTGCGAAGATTTGGGAGTTTACATGCATCATGATCCTTTAAACCCCGAAGATAAGTCAAAGTATGACGAGGTATTGAGTGCGTATAAATACACTAGAGAAACGGTGTTGGAGAAGTTGTTTGGCGAGGAGAATCTAGACTCGCACTTTCACCCTGTTGAGACCAGAGCGGTCTGCTTGCACGACGTGGATAGGATAAAAGCAGATGTTTTATTGAATGACTCTCCTTTCAATGAAAATACAGAAATGCTAAAGATAAAGTCTAAATATGGTCACAGAGCAAGAAGGTCAGAACTTCTTCACTCTTTGACTAAAAAAGTACCCTACTAAAAAGCGCTCAGGGTTAGAATCTGTTAAGTTTTAATTCTATGGTTTTAACCCTGCTTTATTATCCGAATGTATTAGGACTAGACTCTGCCCTCAATTATCTGACGCCAATTATTAGTTAGTGGTCAATATAACTCCCTGCTGATATCTGTGCTTCTAGTGCTAGACTAGGAGAATGGATAAGACGTTCCTATTTCAAATACTTGCTGATGTGACTTTATTACTGCATGTTATCGTGGTGTTATTTGTCGTTATTGGTTTAGTGTTGATCATTATTGGAAATTTGCTCCACTGGAGTTGGGTGAACTCGTTATGGTTTCGCTTAGCTCACTTAGTGATTATATTATTGGTGGTAGCAGAAGCTTGGCTGGGATTTACTTGTCCGTTAACAACCTTAGAGCTATGGTTTAGAGACATGGCCGAGGACGATACTTATGCTGGTGGATTTATAGCGTATTGGTTACAACAATTGTTATATTGGGATTTTCCAAGCTGGGTATTTACAACCCTGTATACGGTGTTTGCAATTTTGGTGGTCGGTATCTGGATCCTATATCCGCCTGGGATACAAAATAAAGAGCAAAATAGTGAGTCATAAAATGACTATAAGGTCGGTTTTAAAAAAGGAGAAACAGGTTTTAGGGAAGTTGATGGTCGAGGTTTATTCTAGCCTGCCTGGATTTCCTACACCGGATGAGCAGCCTGAATACTATAAGATGCTAGCGAATGTTGCTGATCTTGCTGATAGCTCGAATACTGAGGTCTTGGTGGCAGTTAGTGGAGAGAAAATATTGGGTGGTGTGGTGTATTTTTCGGACATGGCTCAGTATGGCTCTGGTGGAACGGCTACCCAACAAAAAAATGCCTCAGGATTTCGTTTGTTAGCTGTAAGTGAAGAAGCTCGTGGATTGGGTGTAGGCAAAGCACTGACAAATTACTGTATAGGAAAAGCGAAAACAGACGGTAATAAAGAATTAATTATCCATACCACAGAAGCCATGAAGCTGGCTTGGGGTATGTATGAAAAGCTAGGTTTCAAGCGATCAATGGATTTAGATTTTCTACAAAAGGGGTTCCCAGTCTTCGGCTTTAGACTCTCGCTACAGTCGCATATATAGTTGTTTTAATTGTCTTTTTTTAGCGATTAATATAACGTTATCAAAGCGATAACTTATATAATGCAGAGGTAAAGATGACAATAAAAGATAATAGCCAACGTTATGGACAGGTCAGTCGTTTACTGCACTGGGCAATGGCTCTGTTGATTTTGTGGCAATTTATGAGCGCAGGAGCACACTTCCTTTTTGATGAAACCGCGGTTGAGGCATTTTTCTGGCCAACTCACAAGCCTGTAGGTTTCTTAATATTAATTCTCGCAGTCATTCGTGTCATCTGGGCGTTAGTGAATGTCGTTAATAGACCAAAAGCCGTTACACTGATTTCTAAGTTGGGTCATATCAGTCTATACCTACTTTTATTAGCTATCCCTATCGTAGCTTTACTACGACAGTATGGTTCTGGACGCTCGTTTGAGCCATTCGGGATACCTGTATTTTCTGGTTTCGAAGGTGAAAAAATAAAGTGGATGACGGATCTTGGAAGTAATTTTCACAGCACCTTAGGCTGGATCTTGTTAGCGCTTATTGTTGGGCATATTGCTATGGCGGTATGGCATCGAAAGAGTAAAAACCAACAAGACGTATTGCCCAGAATGTGGGGAAAAAGTCATAAGGGGTAACTAGAAAGAAAAGATGGATCCCCTTATCATGATGGCAAGCTTATCATTCACTTGGAGTATTACTTGAAAGCTATTGTTGGTGCACTTGGCGCTTTATGTATGCTGACCTTATCAATACCGGTTAACGCTGCCGCAGAAACCGTTAGCATAGCGGTAACCAGTACAGACTGGGCATTGTTGATTGTTTATATTCTTGTGGCGTTATTGTTCTCATTTGTATGCTCTATCGCTGAGGCAGTTTTATTAAGTATTACGCCGTCCTACATCGAGCACTTGCAACAAGAGCAACCAAAGCGTGCTGCGTTGTTAAAAAAGTTACGTTTGGATAATGTCGATCGTTCATTAGCAGCGATTTTAACCTTAAATACCATCGCGCATACCGTAGGCGCGATCGCGGCTGGGGCGAAAGCAACGGTGGTATTCGGTAATACCTGGATTGGTTTGTTTTCTGCTTTAATGACATTAGCCATCTTATTCTTTTCAGAAATCATTCCCAAAACCATTGGGGCCGTCTATTGGGAAAAGTTAGCGCCCGTTACCGCTGTATTTGTACGCTGGCTAACCAAGGTTTTATACCCTTTAATTTGGGTATCAGAAGGATTGACGAAGCTTATCTCTAAAGGCAAACAGCAACACATTTTTAGCCGAGAAGAATTTTTAGCAATGGCAGGTTTAGGTAAGAAAACGGGCGACATTGATGAACATGAATCACGAATCATTGATAACTTATTTCGATTAGGCTCATTAAAGGCAAAAGATATTATGACGCCACGTCGAGTTGTTCATTACCTACAAGAGAACGACAAAATTAATGATGTGTTCGATCATGTCGTCAGCACCAAGTTTTCAAGAATTCCGGTATACAGTCAGGACATTGATGATATTACTGCTTTCGTGCTGAAAGATGACGTTCTGATGGCTCAAGCCCAAGGCCAAGAGAATTGGGAGCTAAAACAATTACAACGTGAAATGATTTGTGTATTGGATGAAATGACTTTGCCGAACCTACTCGAAACCTTACTTAACCAGCGACAGCACATTGCTTTAGTGGTGGATGAGTATGGTGATACGCGAGGTCTGGTCACTTTAGAGGATTTAGTAGAAACCTTGCTCGGGATGGAAATCATGGATGAAGTCGATGAGGTCCGAGACATGCAAAAGCTGGCCAGAGAACAATGGCTACAGCGTGCCCAGAAAAGGGGGCTCTTGGTTGATGAGTTAGAAGAGAAAAAAGAGAGTGATGAATAATGTGTAAAAAAAGCTGACATTGTGACCTTTGCCTTTGACAAGGCTTGTGATAAGGTTAAGTGGAGGGGGTTCATCTGGAAAAAAATGTCAATACACAGTCTTATTCCACCAGTTGTTAACGCGGGTATAAGAAAAACAGCGGATTCTAATTTACCTGCTAATTTACCAGCGAAAAAGCGTACTGCTCATCTTAAAAGCATTTTCTTAGGATTATTGTCAGTCATAGTCCTGCTACTCATTGACATTAGCCAAGTATCTGCCGCTGAGCCAAATAACAAAGAACAGCAGCGGAAGTTTGATGAGCTGTTTCAGCAAGCTGAAAACCAAGAAACTGATCTTACAACGATTTATGAACTGGTGTTCTTCCTCGAGTCTTTACGAAAAGCCATTCCTGAAGGTGATGATGTCAGAAAAAGACAGTACCAATATTATGTCTGTCTTGCGGGTTACGGGCCTGACTTCGATGCTTCAGAACAGTCGATACAAGCGTTAATCAAAGAAGCTCAATCAGCAGATGACCGAATAGCAGAGGCTCGGTTTAATTATTGCTTAACCCATTATTACCTTACACAATCAAACTGGAAAGGAGGTATATCCTCGGCTACGGAAGGCGTGTCGATTGCTCGAAATCTTGATAAGCCACTATTGCTGGCAGAAATATTAGCGCTTAGATGTTCCATCGCTTCTTTAATTGGCCAGTACGCTAACTCTTTGTCAGATTGTTTAGAAGCCAAAGAACTTTATGAGAGCGTTAAAGGAGATCAGGCTGGAAAGCCAGTGTTATTTGATATTGGTGTTGCCTACCGCCGAGTGGGTTTTTACGATAAAGCTTTAGAGTACTTTGAAGATGCAAAAACATTTGCGGAAGACCATGACCTTGACCTAGGCGTTATTCAAGCATTAACTCAAATTAGCTATATTTACCACGCCCAAGGAGACTATCTGAAAGCACTCGAGATACAAAATTCAGCGTTAGAGATCGCTGATGAGAAAAGTATCTTTATTGAAAATGGGAATATTCATACCGCCAAAGCAGGAACTTTAAATGAATTGCATCGTTTTGACAGTGCCTTACTAGAATTAGAAAGAGCGGAAAATCAATTTGCAAGGTATGGGACGACTGATACCTTAGAAAATATAGAGCTAGAGGCGGGAATTGCAAGAAGTGGTTTAGGAGAGTATGAGAAAGCTGAGCAACATTTTGAAACGGCAGAACGCTTAATGCTTGAGAGCGGTAATGAGCGCTATTTGAAATGGTTATACGAAGCTCGAGCTGAAAACTATAGAGCTCTAGGTCGGGATAAGGACGTCGTTGAAGCACTAAGAAAGTATAAGGAAATAACCGAAAAGTTAAATTTAGAACAAAATAAACAGCAGACCATTATTTTACGGTATCAGTTTGATAATGAACGTCAAAAGATTGAAAACCAGCGATTAATAGCTGAGAAAGAATTGAAAGCTAGAGAGTTAGAAAACCTAAAAGCAGTAAAAAATTGGCAAACATTAGCGATGATTTTGGGGCTCTTGTTAACGGCTATATTAGTAGTGTTTATTATTAAACAAGCGACTCACTCTCGTCGTTTAGCAAAATTAGCCCTAACAGATAGTCTTACTGGGATTGCAAATCGGCGGCATATTGAACAACATGCCAAAGATGTTATCGAGCAGACAGTAAAAGAGAACAGAAGTGCCAGTATTATTGTTTTCGATATTGATCACTTTAAGGAAGTTAATGATAAATACGGACATGGCGTGGGTGATGAGGTTCTCAAAGTATTAGCAAAGTTTTGTGAGGAAGCATTAAGAAGGGAAGATAGGTTAGGGCGTTACGGGGGAGAGGAGTTTGTTGCGGTACTGCCAAATGCAAAGCTCGAGGATGCATATCAGGTGGCTGAGCGCCTAAGAGAAGGAACAGAAAGTCTTGATATTAAAGTTAGAGAGTATCATGTCAGAGTTACCATCAGCTTAGGAGTGGCTGAGTATGACGTCGAGGAATCACTAGACTCCTTGGTGAAACGGGCTGATAAAGCTTTGTACATAGCGAAACGTTCAGGAAGAAATAATACTCAAAAAGCGAAAGGGAAAGGTTTGGATAAAAAATAAGCAGAAAATGTCAGATCAAGGGAATGATAATATTCATATATTCACTTCATTAAAAATCATTTAAACCTTATAAATATAGGGTTTAAAGAATGTGTTCAAAAGATAGATAAAATAAATATCTTTAAAATCATAGGCTTATACCATTCTGTTAATATCTTAAACACCATTAATAAAAATAAAACCTATACTAATCAATGATTTATAAGGGAAACAATGTAATAGATACCTAGGACAGAAGAAGTGATAAAAAAAGATATATATAAAATATTTAAATAAATCAGTAAGTTAAACTGGATGCGATGTGTTGAAAAACTAAAAATGAGAGACGACTTTTATCGTCAAAAAGGATGACTCTTAGTAACACATTGAAATATAAATTATTGATAATCTAATTGTGTCGAGTGATTAATTGAGGAGACACAAAATGACTAACGAACATGACAAAAAAACTGATGGTTCTGAAGAAGAGCAGGGTAAACCTCAGGCATCAGAGCAGGAATCAAAAGCAAATGAACAGTCTTCGGAGCCACAAGATGACAATGTGGTTGACGGCGAAGCAGAAGTGCTGAGTAGCGAAGTTGCAAGCCCAGAAGAGAAGAACTGGGCGATGCTGAGTCATATCGCAGCGTTTGCAGCATTAATACCGCTTATACCTTTGATAGGTATGGTTCTGGGGCCGCTATTTATATGGTTGTTCAAGAAAGAAGAGATGCCACTAGTCGCGCAAAACGGTATAGAAGCCTTAAACTTTAATATTTCAATGTTTATCGCCTACTGTGTAGCGTTTGTACTGTGCTTTATCTTAATCGGTATTCCAATTATGGTCGGATTGATTATTTTCCACTTTATTGTGACTATCTTGGCGGCAATCAAAGCCAGTGAAGGTGGTGTCTACAAATACCCATTTTCAATGAAGTTAGTGAAATAACGCTCTCTCTAAACATATCGTTTAAAAAGATTTTATAACTTACCAGGGCGGCTTCGGCCGCCTTTTTCTATTAAGTCTAAAAAACAGACAAAGACCATAGATGTGAAAGACTAAAATCTCTATAATGGCTACATCTCTCGGGGTGCCGTAGCGATTAAAGCTAACTGATAGCTTCACGCGTTAGGCTGAGACTTGAGCTAAGATGTTGATAAAACATAGTCTTTAAAACATAGTAAGCCAAGAACCCGTATTACCTGATCCGATTAGCATCGGCGTAGGGAAGAGTAGCCTCAAGGGTGAAACAAAGTCTGAACAACCCCTTGTTCTATTATCTTTTTTGCGCCGGTCATAATTTTTGGAGATCCCAATTCTTGGAGACCAGCATGGCGAAAAATGATCCTATCGAACTTAACCAGCACACGATTACTCGTGATCCACTTCCAGCGTCTAAAAAAGTTTATATAGAAGGCTCTATTCATAAGAATATTCGTGTGCCAATGCGCGAGATACAACTGACGAATAAAGAGAAAGTGACGGTTTACGATACGTCAGGCCCATACACCGACCCAAACGCTGAGATTGATGTAAGAAAAGGTTTACCTGAACTTCGCCGTGATTGGGTCGTTGGTCGTGGTGATGTTGAAGAATATGAAGGTCGTGAAATTAAACCTATTGATAATGGTTACACGGATGATGATAAAGCCTTCGCTACTCATAACCCTGATTTACAAAGAAAGCCACTGCGCGCGAAACAGGGGCAGAATGTCACCCAACTACATTATGCTCGCAAGGGTATTATTACTCCAGAAATGGAATATATCGCGATACGCGAAAATCAGCGCCGTCAAGAGTGGTTAGATGCTGAAACATCTGAAGAGCGTGAGAAGCGATTAAAAGGTAATTCATTTGGTGCTAATACACCCGATGAAATTACGCCTGAATTTGTACGCAAAGAAGTTGCTGAAGGTCGTGCGATTATTCCTGCGAATATTAACCATACTGAAGTAGAGCCGATGATTATCGGGCGTAATTTCTTAGTGAAAATTAATGCCAATATTGGTAATTCAGCGGTGACTTCAAGCATTGAAGAAGAAGTTGAAAAATTAGTTTGGGGCATTCGTTGGGGTGGTGATACTGTGATGGATTTATCCACCGGTAAAAACATTCATGCAACACGTGACTATATTTTACGAAACTCGCCAGTACCGATTGGAACAGTACCAATTTACCAAGCATTAGAAAAAGTTAATGGTGTAGCTGAAGATCTAACATGGGAAGTCTTCCGTGATACGTTGATAGAACAAGCGGAACAGGGTGTGGATTACTTTACGATCCATGCAGGCGTGTTATTGCGTTATGTTCCATTAACGGCTAACCGTGTCACTGGCATCGTATCGCGCGGTGGTTCTATCATGGCTAAGTGGTGTATCGCACATCACAAAGAAAATTTCCTATACACACACTTCGAAGACATTTGTGAAATCATGAAAGCTTATGATGTGAGCTTTTCACTAGGCGATGGTCTGCGTCCAGGTTCTTTAGCGGATGCCAATGATGAAGCACAGTTTGGCGAGTTGGAAACGTTAGGCGAGCTAACAAAAATCGCATGGAAACATGATGTGCAAGTCATGATTGAAGGCCCAGGTCACGTGCCCATGCACATGATCAAAGAAAACATGGAAAAGCAATTAGAGGTGTGTGATGAAGCGCCGTTCTATACGCTTGGCCCTTTAACCACAGACATTGCTCCAGGTTATGATCATATTACATCCGGTATTGGTGCCGCCATGATCGGTTGGTACGGTTGTGCAATGCTTTGCTATGTAACACCGAAAGAGCATTTGGGTTTACCTAATCGTGATGATGTTAAAACAGGTATCATTACCTATAAATTAGCAGCTCACGCTGCTGACGTAGCGAAAGGTCACCCAGGCGCTCGTTATCGTGATGATGAATTATCAAAAGCACGATTCGAATTTCGCTGGGAAGATCAGTTCAACTTGGGTTTAGATCCAGATACTGCTCGTGAATTCCATGATGAAACTTTGCCAAAAGACTCTGCAAAAGTAGCGCATTTCTGTTCGATGTGTGGCCCTAAATTCTGCTCAATGCGAATCAGTCAAGATGTGCGAGATTATGCGGCGGAAAAGAAAAAGATTGAAGAGGGTATGCAAGAAAAATCAGACGAGTTCAAAAAACAGGGTGGCGAAATTTACGTTGAACTAACTGATTAATAGTGACGATGAAACTCGCGGTTGTGGGAGCCGGAATTGCAGGGCGATTGCTTTCGTGGCGATTGTCAAAGCTTGGCTATGACGTAGAGCTCTTTGATAAACAAAAAAAGGGTGAGCAGCAAGCTTGCTCTTTTGCTGCGGCTGGGATTTTATCGCCTTTAGCAGAGCTTGAAATGGCGGAGCTTGATATCTACACCTTGGGCAACCGTTCAATGACTCTATATCCGCGATGGTTATCAGAACTGTCAACGCCAGTTTTTTTCCAACAAAAAGGCTCTCTAGTCACCGCCCATGGTAGTGACAAAGTAGAGTTAGAACATTTTTACCGTGTGGTAAAAAGAAAAGTTGGTACAAAAGACTCAGAGCAAGCATTAATAGAAAAAATATCTGTAAGTGAGAAAGAAGACGATCTTAGCCATTTAGGTGAAGGCTTGTTTTTACCTACGGAAGGTCAGATAGATCCCATAGAGTTAATGGACAGTCTGTTTAATGATCTGAACAAAGCTAAAAACGTTAAGATCCATAATGGGGTAACCATTAACCATATTGCTAATCATAAGGTGGAAACACAAGATGGTGATAAAGCATTTGATTGGGTCTTTGATTGTCGTGGTTTAGGGGCACAAAGTGATCTCCCGTTACGTGCAGTACGAGGCGAATTGATATGGTTAAAGGCACCTGATGTTGAAATTAAGCATTTAACACGGTTAATACATCCGCGCTATAAAATCTATGTGGTGCCTCGGCCCGATAATGTTTATCTAGTTGGTGCCACAGAGATCGAAAGTGAAGACTATAGTCCGGTATCGGTGCGCTCAAGTTTGGAGCTATTATCAGCGGCGTACAGTGTTCATCGCGGGTTTGGTGAGGCAAGAATTATAAAAAACGTGGTTAATTGCCGCCCAGCGTTACCTAATAATTTACCCTTAATAAAAACGGAAAATGGTCTTACACAAATTAATGGTCTTTACCGTCATGGCATTTTGTTAGGACCAGCTGTGGTAGAAAAAGCAATTGAAGCATTTGTGCAGGAAACGAAGCAAGACGTAAGAAAGGTTCAGTATGCAAATTAAAGTGAATGATGAAGTGTTGGATATTGAGCAAGGTATGACCTTGGCACAATTTATTGAATGGTTTAAACAAGATGGTAATTTTGCGGTGGCTGTTAATATGGAGTTTGTACCGCGTTCTTTATATTCGGAAACTGCATTAAAGGAAAACGATAAGGTGGAAATTGTTCAGCCGATGCAGGGCGGCTAAAATTTTAAATCGCCTAACCGTCGTTAGAACCTTGTTAAAATTGTTTTTTGTTTTAGTCATTTGCTAGAGCAAACTCCTGCAACAATAAGCAATTTTTCCGCGTTTTAACTTAGTTTAAACAATTTAAAGTGAGTTATCAGAAATGCTTTGTGAAAACCATTTTCTAGAATGTCTTTCCAGTATGGTTTTATTATTTAATTAGGTAGTAACCGTCTAGTAGAAGATCGCTGAGAAGCGAAACCTGTTGTTAAGTAAAAATAAAGGTATCAAAGTTTTGTTGAGAATATACCAAGTAAAGGTAAATACATGCTGAAAATCGGTGGTAAAGACGTTAACAGTCGACTGTTTTTAGGGACGGCACTTTATCCGTCACCGCAAATTATGCTGGATGCTATTAGAGCATCTGAAGCAGAGGTCGTCACTGTGTCCGTTCGTCGAGAAGGACAAGGGGGTGAAAATTTCTGGAAGCAAATTAATCAGTTGGATTGCCACTGGCTACCGAATACTGCTGGCTGTCATACGGTTAAAGAGGCAGTAACCACCGCAGAAATGGCGCGTGAGTTGTTCCAAACCAATTGGATTAAGCTGGAAGTGATTGGTGACGAATACAATTTACAGCCAGATCCTTTTCGGCTACTTGATGCGACAAGGGAGCTAGTGAAGCGTGGATTCGAGGTGTTCCCTTATTGCACGGATGATTTAGTACTGTGTCAGCGTTTATTAGACGCTGGTTGCAACATTCTTATGCCTTGGGGAGCGCCGATTGGTACAGGACGAGGCCTGAGCGATCCTTATGCACTACAAACATTGCGACAACGATTACCAGATATTCCCATGGTGATTGATGCCGGTATTGGTTTACCATCACATGCGACTCAAGCGATGGAGATGGGCTTTGATGCTGTACTACTGAATACAGCAGTAGCGCAAGCAGAAGACCCCGTGAATATGGCTGCTGCTTTTAAAGAAGGGGTAACGGCTGGTCGTCGAGCGTATGAGGCTGGCGCTATGCCTGTGCGTGATATTGCGAAACCAAGCACCCCAGTTTTAGGGACACCTTTTTGGCAACAAGATAAAGGCGACGTTTGATGTCGGACTGTGTTAAGCCAGTAGTATGGACGGTGGCAGGTTCTGATACGGCGGGTCTTGCAGGTCAGGTTGCGGATATAAGAGCGATGGAAGCACTGGGTGCTCACCCTTGTATGGTAACCACCGCCGTGACGGCACAAAATAATCAGCAAGTGATAGCGATTAACCCCTTAAATTACGAACAAATTCACTCTCAATTTGAAGCTCTTAAGACGGTATTTCCGGCAACTGCGATTAAGGTGGGTATGATTCCTACGCTAGAAGCTTTTCAAGCGGTAATGGACTTTGTTAAAGGGTATGAAGGAAGTGTGATTGTTGATCCGGTACTGGCCAGTTCATCGGGTAAACCATTAGTGGATGATGGCGTCACCAAAAGATTTTCCTCATTGCTACCTAAAATACGCTTAATAACACCGAATATTCCTGAGTTGAGTTTGCTAACAGGCTTGTCCGTGACTGATGAGTCATCCATAAAAAAAGCTGCAAATCGACTGATTGAACTTGGTGCCTCTGCGGTTTTAGTTAAAGGTGGCCACGCTGATAATGTTATTGGCGCTAGTCCGAAGTATGTTCATGACTATTTTGTTAGTGCAGAACAAAGCTTCTGGCTACACAATAAAAAGCAAAAAACCATCAACACCCGTGGCACCGGTTGCGTGTTAGCGTCTGCAATAACGGCTGCCTTGGCACACAATTACTCATTAGAAGATGCGGTGGTGCTCGGAAAGATGTTGTTAAATCAAGGGCTACGCCACGGCTATAGTTTGGTCGGTGAGCCAGATTTACAAAAAGGGCCATTGAAACCGTTAAATTGGCCGAGCGAAACTCGGGATGTGCCTTTATTGACGGCAACCATGGATGAGCCAGTGAGCTATCAGTTTCCAGCCTGTACTGAGTTGGGTGAGCTAGGACTGTATCCAGTAGTGGATAGGGCCAGTTGGTTGGAGCGCTTGTTGCCCCTAGGCGTGACTACTATCCAGTTACGAGTGAAGGATTTGACGGGTGATGCGTTAGAGCAAGAAATTGTTGAAGCAGTCTCTATAGCTAAGAAATACGCCGCTCGACTTTTTATTAACGATTATTGGCAATTAGCCATAAAACACCAAGCATATGGTGTCCATCTTGGGCAAGAGGATTTAGCCGAAGCCGATCTTAGTGCCATTGCTCAAGCGGGACTTCGTTTGGGGTTGAGCACGCATTGTTATTATGAAGTGGCGCGTGCTCATGCCATAAAGCCGAGTTATTTGGCCTGTGGTCCGGTTTATCATACTGATAGCAAAGATATGCCTTGGATTCCTCATGGTATTGATAATTTAATGAAGTGGATGGACTTATTACCGGATTATCCGTGGGTGGCGATTGGTGGAATTAATTTAGAGCGTTTTCCTGAAGTGGTGCAGACAAAGGTCTCTGGAGTCGCGATGATTTCAGCTATCACACAAGCAGATGACCCCGAAGCTGTGACTAAAACAATGATGGCGATGTTCGACCATGGATAATTTCTTATTCGAAGAGTCTGAGGTGGTTCAATTTATCGAACCAGCGCAATTAAAACAGTGGCTGTCACAAGGGGATGCGCCGCTGATCATCAATGTTACGGGGGAAGAGTCGGCGCTTGAAGAGTGTTCGTTAAATGCCGACAAGCCACTTTCCGTGCCTATAACTGAGTTTGCCAGCGTTATTAATGAGTTAGATCCTGACCAGCCTACGGTTGTGGTGTGCCAGCTTGGCCAGAAAAGCTTTAATGCGGCGCAGCGTTTAATTGAGTCCGATTATAGCTGCGTGTTTAGTTTGCACGGCGGTTTAGAGGCGTGGAAAAGAATGCTGGAAGGAAGCCAGTAAGATAAAAAATGTAACATTTCAGCGCTAGCCAGAGCCCTTCAGCTGACTATAATAAGATTCATAAAAGGAGATAATATGTCAGAAAAACAATCACTTATCGATGCTAGGCCAGAAGAATCCAAAAGGTTACACCCCGACTCCATTAAGGCATCAAGAATTAGTCATGGAATTTTTGCTATTCTTTTAATGGTTGGCGGCTGTGTGGTCTCTTTTATTGCTTCAAGCTGGTACTTGTTATTAATCATCACAGCAGTAGTCTTGTTGATATTTTTAACCGGCTTTATTTGGGCAAGGAAGTCGTATCAGTATACTTGGTATTGGCTGACTGAAGAGGGGTTGTATATTCAGCGTGGTGTTTTGTGGCGTCGAAAAACGCTAGTGCCACGAAACCGAATACAACACACCGATGTAGGGCAGGGGCCATTACAACGAAAATTTAGCTTAGCGAAGTTAGTGGTTTATACCGCAGGTACACGGGATGCCTCAGTACCACTGGATGGTTTAGAGTTTGGAGTGGCTAACGAGCTTAGAGAGCAATTGCGACAAGATGGCGACGATGATGCAGTCTAAGGAAGAACGGAAGCTTCATAAAGCATCGCCGATATTTATTCTGCTGGATAATATCAAAAAAATTATCTTTCCAGTATTGATTGCATTAGTCGGGCCTGGTGGAAGTTACTGGGAATATATTGCGCTAGCCATTGCCTTATTAGTGAGTTTGGCGTCTGTGATTCAATATCGCTTTTATCGGTATTGGTTAGAGCCAAATCAAATCCGCGTTAAGGAAGGCATCTTGTTTCGTAATGAGCGCCAGGTACCTTATAAGCGTATTCAAAATTTAAATCTGACGCAAAATCCTTTGCATCGAATTCTCGGCGTAGTGACGGTTCAACTGGAGTCGGCGTCTGGCGGAAAGCCGGAAGCGGTGATTAGCGTTGTCGATATGGAGGCAGTTAAAGAGCTTAAGCGCTTAGTCCATGGTGCGGATGAAACGGTTCAAGAAGATGTTCAGCCAGAAGAAGGGGCACAAACAAAGCCATCCTTGTTGAGTTTGCCGTTTTCTGAAATTGTACGATATGGAGTGATTACCAATAAAGGACTGGTGATTCTTGCCGTCGTATTTGGTTTTTTATCCCAGCTAAGCGATGGGGCTTTAAAAGATTATATCGAACACAAAATTGTGGCTTTTGCTAACTGGGTTACCGCAAGCTTTGATAGTGTCTTGGGTGACTTTGGTGCATTAACCATTGTGGTTTATGGCTTAGTGCTGGCAGTACTGGGGCTTGTAGGTCTATGGCTATTGTCTATTACGTTTGCCTTGTTCAAGCTGCATGACTTTGAGCTGTTGAAAAATAAAGGCAAGCTACAGGCGACCATGGGGTTGTTAACGCGAATGCAAGCGACGATACCAATGTCCCGCATACAAACGCTAACCGTTCGGAACTCACTACTGCATCGCTGGTTTAAAAGGTTAACCATCAGTGTTGAAACTGCTGGTGGCGTTAATCACGAGAATCAAGGGCTTGCGATTAAAGAGATTGCGCCTTTAATCAATCAGCAACAACGCGCCAAGATGCTCAGAGACATTCAGCCGGATGTTTCGTGGCAAGCCATCGAGTGGTTAGGAATTGAGTCGCGAGCGGTTAGAAGGATTACCAAAAAGCTGTTATTAGTCAGCGCTATAGTGTCGGCACCTTTGGCTTTCCTGCATTGGGGGTGGACCATTCCTGCATTTACCGTTTTCTCCACTCTAGGTTACTTGTATGCCCGAGCTTATGTAAAAAATACAGCTTATTGTCTTGATCAAGACATGATTGGCTTCAAAAGTGGTGTTATCTTCAAAAAAGAGACTTACGTACGCCTAAGTAAAATTCAAACGGTTCAAGTCAAAGAAAGCCTCTTTGATCGCCGCTATGGCATGGCTAAATTAGAAGTTGATACGGCTGGAGCGATAGTGGGTGCACACCATGTCGATATTCCTTACATCATGCTACAAGATGCGATGCGAATACAAAATAAATTAGTGGAGCGTGTGAGTAGCAGGCAGTTTGTTTGGTAATCAATCAGCGGATTTTAGTGCTCCTCTCTTATAAACTCGGCCAGCGTATCAAAGCTGGCCTGATCAATGTTAGAATAAGCGCAATCTGTAATAGACTCAGCCGCTAGAACTATCCACAGCAAGCTTCTGGCTGAGCAAGAATTGAGTAATGAATAAGGTGCCCCATGAATAAAGATTTCTTAAGTCATCTTCAAACACAAATTGAAGAAGTAAAAAGTGAAGGCTTATATAAGAAAGAACGCGTCATCGATTCGCAGCAGGCTGCGGATATCCACGTCACATCTGGCGAAAGTGTGCTGAACTTTTGTGCCAACAATTACCTTGGCCTGGCTAACAGTCCTGAGTTAATCGAAGCGGGCAAAGCCGCGCTTGATAAACAAGGTTATGGTATGGCGTCAGTGCGCTTTATTTGTGGTACTCAAGATGTTCATAAAGAATTAGAACGTCGTATCAGTGACTTCCTTGGGATGGAAGACACGATTCTTTATTCTTCCTGTTTTGATGCAAACACGGGCTTGTTCGAAACGATTTTATCGAAGGAAGATGCGATTATCTCAGACTCACTGAATCATGCTTCGATTATTGACGGCGTACGCTTGTGTAAAGCGATGCGTTATCGCTACAGCAATAATGATATGGCGGATTTGGAAGAGAAACTCAAGCAGGCTGATGCAGATGGCGCGCGTTACAAATTAATTGTGACCGACGGTGTGTTTTCAATGGACGGCATTATTGCCGATTTAGAAAGCGTCTGTGACCTTGCGGATAAATACAATGCATTAGTGATGGTAGATGATTCACACGCAGTAGGTTTTATTGGTGACAAAGGTCGCGGTACCCATGAGCATTGTGGCGTGATGGATCGTGTCGACATTATTACAGGTACTTTAGGTAAAGCACTAGGCGGTGCTTCAGGTGGTTATACTGCTGCACGCAAAGAAATTGTGGAATGGCTGCGCCAGCGCTCTCGTCCTTATCTATTCTCAAACACGCTAGCACCAGTCATTGCGTCGGCCAGTTTACGTGTGTTGGATATGTTAGAGAGTGGCGACGAATTACGTCAAAAATTAAAGCGTAACAGTGAATACTTCCGTGAGAAGATGACTGTACTTGGCTTTGACCTAGTCCCAGGCGAGCACCCGATTATTCCGGTGATGTTGGGCGATGCGTCGTTAGCCAGTAACTTCGCTGACAAAATGCTGCAAGAAGGCATTTACGTTATCGGCTTCTCATTCCCTGTGGTACCAAAAGGGCAGGCGAGAATTAGAACGCAAATGTCAGCCGCACACGACATCGAACATATTGATCGCGCGATTGCTGCTTTTGAGAAAGTGGGTAAAGAATTGGGCGTGATTAGCTAATTAAAGATACGAGATTATTATGAAAACATTGAGTAAGGCTAAAGCGGAAAAAGGAATTTGGATGGTTGACCATCCTAAGCCAGAGCTTGGGCACAATGATGTGTTGATTAAAATTAAGAAGACCGCAATTTGTGGCACTGATATGCACATTTACCACTGGGATGAGTGGGCGCAGGAGACAATTCCTGTGCCGATGACAGTGGGCCATGAATATGTCGGTATCATTGAAGAAGTTGGTCAAGAAGTGAAAGGTTTTCAAGTTGGTGATCGCGTTTCAGGTGAAGGCCACATTACTTGCGGTTACTGCCGAAATTGCCGCGCAGGCCGTCGTCATTTATGTCGCAACACCGAAGGTGTTGGTGTTAATCGCCCCGGAGCTTTTGGTGAGTATTTAGTGATTCCCGCTGAGAATGCTTACAAGATCCCCGACGATATTTCAGATGATGTCGCGTCAATTTTAGATCCCTTTGGTAATGCGGCGCATACCGCCTTGTCATTTGATCTGGTTGGTGAAGATGTTTTGATTACCGGCGCGGGTCCTATTGGAATTATGGCTGTCGCTATTGCTAAACATGTTGGTGCTCGTCACGTTGTCATTACAGACATGAACGATTATCGCTTGGATTTGGCTAAACAGATGGGAGCGACTCGTACCGTTAACGTCACTCAAGAAAAGCTTGAGGATGTGATGGATGAACTGGGCATGAAAGAAGGCTTCGACGTAGGTCTTGAAATGTCTGGTGCACCTCCGGCTTTTGCATCCATGTTAAACACCATGAATCATGGCGGTAAAATTGCTATGCTCGGAATCCCTTCTAGCGATATGGCGATAGATTGGAACCAAGTGATATTCAAAGGTTTAGTCATTAAAGGCATCTATGGTCGTGAGATGTATGAAACCTGGTATAAGATGATTGCAATGCTACAGTCGGGATTAGACTTGTCGCCCGTGATTACCCACCGTTTCGACATTGACAAGTTTGAAGAAGGTTTCGAAACCATGGCAGGCGGGCAGTCAGGTAAAGTGGTTTTAAGCTGGGATTAGTCGCGGGTTAATGGAATCAATCGATGTCACTATTAAAAGCTGGGCAGAGCTCGATACTCTCGAGTTATACCAGCTTTTGCAACTTCGCTCCGAGGTGTTTGTGGTGGAGCAGGAGTGTGCTTACCAAGACTTGGATGCGCAAGATTTTGAGGCGATGCATCTAACAGCTAAGGCACCAAGCCATAAGGCGTTAATGGCTTATGCCCGAATCTATACGACGGTGATTAACAAAAAAGAGTATGCGGCTATCGGTCGGGTATGTACTGCTAAGACATATCGAGGACAGGGTATTTCGCGTCAGTTAATGGATCACGCCATTCAATACATCATCCAAAATCTGGAGCTACCAATTACGGTTAGTGCGCAAGCTTATCTAAAAGAATTTTATCACTCGCTGGGCTTTGAAACGGTTTCGGAACCTTATCTCGAAGATGGCATCCCACATATTAGAATGGTTAGAGAGACGTAGCATATGTTGCAGGATTTTTTGGCAAGAGCGGGATGGATGACCAAATTGTTGGTCGCCATTAGTATCATTGTTAGCGTCGTAACGCTATCTGGGACTAATGGGGTAACAGGATACTTAGCCTTTGACTGGGAGTTAATTCTACAAGGGCAAGTACACCGCCTCGTCACACCAATATTATTACACTTTATGGTTGGCTCACTTCCTATCCATCTGATTTTCAACATGATGTGGTTGTGGGAGCTGGGTGGTGCCATTGAAAAAGAACGCAGTCCCTGGTACCTACTCGGCCTTGTCTTAATTATCGGCATTGCTTCGAATATGGGGCAGTATTTTGGCGAATACTTGGTGGAAGGTTATGTTGATCCCCGTTATTTGTTTGGCGGAATGTCTGGTGTAGTGTTTGGCTTGCTGGGCTTCATCTTTATGCGGCGCAAGTTTGATCCTTTTTTCCGTGTACCATTACACCCTGGCATTATGCAGTTTATGATGATCTGGTTAGTGCTAGGTTTTGTACTAAACTCGACAGGGATGATCGGTATTGCCAATGCAGCGCACCTTATTGGATTGGTGTCAGGTGGAGCGCTTGGCGTTATTACAGCTAAGATAAAAGCATTTTAAGGTTAAATAAAAGGCATTTATGAGTTTTAAGCGTATTAGTATTGATGATGTTAACCGTATGAGTGAAGAGCAATCGATTCATGTGATCGATATTCGTGATCCCCAGTCCTTTGCTGCAGGTCACATGCCTAAGGCGGTCAATATTAACAACCAAAATGCAAACGATTACATTGAAAACACAGACAAGAAAACGCCACTAATTGTGGTTTGTTATCATGGCCACAGTAGTCAGCCAGCGGCGCAATATTTCGCTGCCCAAGGTTTTGAAGATGTCTACAGCATGGATGGCGGCTTTGAAGTATGGAAGCTAAACAACCCCGTTGAAGTTTAGTCGCCTCGTTAAAAAAGTTTAGGCTGAAAAAGAATCTAAAGCATCATCCGTCAATTCTGTATTGAGTATTTCACCTGCCCGAACCAAGTTTTCTTCATCAACCATTAGAGGCACTTCGCCAATGGCTGAGCCGTAAGTGCTGTGGAAGCCATCATGTAAAAGAGTGGCTTCAATGCCATGGGCTTCTAATAAACCTTTAGCGATATGAGCTTGCATAGTATCTGTATAACTAGCAACAACAGCTAACGCCATATAAAACTCCTTCTTACTCTTACTATAATTTCATTAAGACATGGGCGCGGACTTTTTTCAAGCGAGCAAACCAGCTGAAAGGGCTAATTTATGAACTAGGGTTTAGACAATGAATCCAGTACAATAGTTGCAATTCTAGCCCTACGTGGAAATATAACGGATGGATTTTAAGGCATGGCGTCGTGCCACCGATGACGTAATCCGTGAGCTACCGTATCAAGTAGCCGAATGGGTTGCTGAGTTTGGTTCACTGACCCAGAAACTCAGCCACTATGTTGATGAGGTGCGCTTAGACCTACTAAAAGAAGCCACAGAGCAGCCAACTCAAGCAGAATTACAGTTGTTGGAATTGAATCCAGCAACGCAAAGTCAGGTTAGAGAAGTTGTATTGCATGGTCCTGATAAGCCTTGGATTTACGCTCGGACGGTGGTTCCAGTATCCGAAAGTGAGTTGATCCTTGATTTGGGCACGACACCACTTGGCAGCATATTGTTTACCTCAAGTGAATTACGGCGCGTGTCATTAGAGGTTATGCAAATCGATCCAGAACACCGACTGTATCAGCAGGCAAGAGAGTATATTGAGATAGAGAGTAACCCGTCGGACTTATGGGCGCGGCGTTCTCTGTGGGCCAATAGAGCAGCAGATAAAAAACTACTACTGTTAGAAGTATTCTTACCGGATTCACCACTTTATAAATAGATAACTCATGAAACTGATTCTAAAAAAAGAACACTGGCCATATTACGCACAATTGATGCGCCTTAACCGCCCCATTGGAACCTATTTATTGCTTTGGCCGACCTTGTGGGCATTATGGATTGCGGCAGAAGGCATCCCAAACTGGTGGGTTTTGGTGGTGTTTTGTCTTGGCGTATTTTTAATGCGATCGGCAGGTTGTGTTATTAATGATTATGCTGATAGAGACTTTGATGCTCATGTTGAGCGCACCAAACAACGTCCCCTTGCGCAAAATAGAATTACCTCAAATGAAGCGCTGACTGTGTTTTTAGTGTTAGTGTTGGTAGCTTTAGGACTGGTGTTAACGCTCAATTGGTTAACCATTGGCTTAAGCGTCGTCGCTTTAATGTTGGCGGCGATGTACCCTTTTATGAAACGTTATACCTATTACCCGCAAGCGGTACTAGGAGCGGCATTTTCTTGGGGAATACCGATGGCATTTGCAGCAATAACAGGTGAGGTGCCAAATTTGGTATGGCTCATTTATATTTCGACCTTACTGTGGGTGCTGGCATACGATACGCTTTATGGCATGGTCGATAGAGACGATGACTTAAAGCTGGGTTTAAAATCAACGGCGATACTGTTTGGTGATATGGATCTTATGCTGGTTGGCATGATTCAGGGCATGTTTTTATTGGGTATGCTCTTAGTCGGTCAACAACTAGAACTGTCTTGGTACTATTTTTTAGGATGGGGAATTGCAACGGGCTTGATTGTGAGGCAGATGTGGCGTTGTCGCAAGCGTCATCCTAAAGAATGCTTCAACGCCTTTCTTAATAATAACTACGTGGGTCTAGTCCTGTTCCTCGGACTGGTGTTCCACTACTGGTTGGGCGGTTAACTGCTTGGTTTGCTGCAAGCTACGAGAGGCTTGCTGCAGGCCTTGCTGTACGGGAACGCTGAGCAAACTCATCACCGTATTATAAAGTAAACGGCATGCTTCCGTAGGCCGCATACCAGCACCTTCAGTATGGTCCACCCAGTCCTCGTCTTTTAGTACTTTCACTAGATTTCTGAATAAATTCTTATCGAAAAACTCAGGAGCATTGATGCCATGAAGGGCTGCAATACGCTGTGCGAGTTTCTGGCTCTCTTGCTCCAGTTCTGCGCGACGAAGTGTATCGCCATCTTGCAAACTGTGAAGCAAGGTTAAGCTGATGGCGTAGCGTTGTAGCGCGGGCTGGACCGCTTGCGCTAACGTCATTAAACGTGACCAATTAGGATCCTCATCCGCAGGCGAGGTTAATGTGTCATTCGATTCGTTGAGCAAGCCAAGCGTTACCAAACTGTCAATAACGGTGTTGATTTGTTGATCCAGTTCATCATAGCTCCAACGAATATAGAGCTCTTGATAAAGAAATGGATAAACTAATTTCACCAGATCAGAAACTTGTGTGCGACTGACATCATCATGACGCTGGAAAATGGCTGCAATCAAAGACGGCAGGGCATAAATATGCAAAATGTTATTGCTGTAATAAGTCGATAAAATTGCTTCATCACCCTCAATAAACACAACGTCGCCAGCAGGATCGGATAGTTCTTGAACCATGCCAAGTTTTATCGCCGTATTGAGTAGTTCAAGCCCGCTATGTTGAGGCAGGTTGGTGTAAGAACTGTAAGGAGCCGATTTAGCTAGAGTTATTAACATATCAAGGTGTGAGATCAACTCCTGTTTATCCATCGCCTGGCGTGGAGTGGCCAACAAACTTAGGCTGACTAAACAAACGCTATTAACGCTGGCTGAAGCATTGATTCGACGATTAATTTCATCGCCTAAAGCCGTGACTGTATTGGAAAGCCAGTCAGGACGATCCTCTTGATTAACGGAAGACTGTTGCCAATCAATATTGCGTTGCTCAAGGAAATCTTGAAGTTTTAATGGTTCTCCAAAGTTTAGATACACTTTGCCATAAAAACGTTTTAGGGCTTTGCGGACGCCGAGCAATTGTCCGAAAGACTCTTTTTGTTTGCTTTTGCCGCGCAGTTCGCCGACATAACTTTTACCTTCGAACATACGTTCGTAACCGATATACACGGGAACGAAAAGAATTGGCTTTTTAAGGCCACGCAACAAACTTTGTATGGTCATCGCGAGCATACCCGTTTTCGGGGTAAGAAGACGCCCCGTGCGACTACGACCACCTTCTTGGAAATATTCTACTGGCGTGCCTTTATTAAATAAGCGGTACAAGTATTCATTGAATACCGCAGCATAAAGACGGTTACCACGGAAACTACGACGAAGGAAGAATGCACCACCGCGTCGAAGTATTGAGCCTACTGGCCAGAAGTTAAGATTAATACCAGCGGCAATGTGAGGAGGCGCTAGACCTTCATGGTATAGCTGATACGACAGTAATAAATAATCGGCATGGCTACGATGGCAAGGGACATAAATGATTTCATGATCTTTGGCCATCTGACGCACTTGCTTTAAATTATTCACTTCGATACCAGCATAAATTTTATACCAGACTCTGGTCAGTATGCTGGAGAGAAAGCGGATCATTCGAGGACTGAAATTAGCAGCAATTTCTTTAACATATTTGCCAGCTTCTTTATTTAAATCCTGCTCGCTGCGTTTCCCTTTCCCGATTTCTTTTTGGATAACCTGTTGAACAGAGTCAGAAGCAACAATGCCGTCGATAAGTTCTCGACGATTTTCGGTGCGAGGTCCAACAGTTGCGACCCAGGCTCGGTTAAAGTGGACACGCAGAATTCGACTAAGTTTATGAGCATTGCGCTTCGGCTCTACATCAAGATCAAGCTCTGGTGATGTCAGTGCGATTGGTTGGCCATATTGCAACAAACATTGGCGACCAGAAAAAAGAATAATTAAAAACTTACCAAAACGTCCAGACTCTTCTATGCTGGAAATAAAGTAGCGGAAAAAAGAGCGCTCTTTACCGGGGTTTCTTCCCCAGTAAACCGATACTGGAACCAGTTTGTAATTGATGTCTGGGTTGCCCTTTTGCGCTTTTAAGAGTTTAACGAGGCTTTGTTTATGGTCGTCATTGACCTTTTTACGACGAAAAATACTGGGACGTTTATTTAAAAATAGACAACTGCCTTTAGCAGGAATATTCAGGTTGTGATCGGTTGCTTTTCCGACAGGAAGCCCAAGCTGTTCACCTTGTCTTCGAAGCAACTCAATGGAAGTCATGGATTGAGTGCGCAAGACATAGATAAGGTGGTCCTGTTCGGAAAGGTGAAATTCGGATACAGGATCAGAAGGAGCACGTTTTTCGCGTACCAATAACTTTAGCGGTAAGCGAAGAACTGCTAATGAAAAGCTTTTAAGGCTTGAAGACAGAGACATAAGTTAACGTAACCTATTAAAGTAATAATTGTATAGGGTGAGGGTGACTTAGAAAGTCACGAGGGCTAGCGCTGAAGCCGTATGCACCAGATTGGTAAACTCCAACCAGGTCGCCAATAGTCGCTTTAGGTAGCTCTATGTTGCTGCCCAGAATATCAAGCGGCGTACAAAGTGGCCCAACAACGTCGACAACCTCAACTTCAGTTGCATCCATCTTGTTGACCACCGCTAAGGGGTAATTCTTTCGAATCACTTGTCCAAAGTTGCCCGAGGCGGCAAGGTGGTGATGGAGGCCGCCATTGGTAACCAAGAAGCGTTTACCGCGTGATAGTTTGACATCAGTAATTTCACAAAGATATATACCGGCATTGCCGACGAGATAGCGCCCGAGTTCCAAAATAAACTCACAGTCACCAAACTTGCTTATATAGTTTTGGCGCAACGATTTAAGGTTGTCCGCTATCGGTTCCAGCTCCAGTTCAGTATCACCCGGGAAGTAGGGAATACCAAAGCCCCCACCAATATTAAGGTGTTGGATATCAATCTTGTATTGCTCAATCAGGCGCTCGACCAAGTCGAAAATATTGTTATGAGCACTGATAATGGATTCTGGACGAAGGTTTTGTGAGCCCGTAAAGATATGAAGGCCTTTTAATTGAAGGCGCGTGTCACGCAGTAAATCGAAGGTATCACTTAATTGTTCAACATCAATCCCAAACTGTTGCGAGCCACCACCCATCTTCATACCTGAAGACTTGAGCTCAAAGTCTGGGTTCAATCTTAAGGCAATATTGGCATCGGTATCTAGCTCCTCTGTGAGCTTGATGATACGTTTTATTTCAGTCTGAGATTCGACATTGATCGTAATGCCGCTGGCTAACGCCATGGTTAACTCTTTGACCGATTTTCCGGGCCCAGCAAAGCTCAGGTTATCGGCTCCGGTTGAGCTGGCTAACGCCAACGCGAGCTCTTGACCCGAAGCGACATCCAGCCCGTCAACTAAAGTGGAGACATGACTGACCAACGAGGGTAGCGGGTTTGCTTTAATGGCGTAATGCAGACTGATATCTGGGAAATGATGACGTAAACGCTCCACATTAGCGTTAATAACGGCTTTATCATAGACGTAACAAGGTGTCTGACCGGCAATTTGCACCACCTGACTTACTGTTTTACCTGCAATCAATAACTCGCCATCGCGTTGCGAAAACTGAGTCATGGGCGCATGTTTCTTTGTTGTCATGAGTTAACCTTATTTGTACTTTCAGAGCGATGTCTGCAATAGGCTTAGACTGTGGCTAAATATCCAAACTCTTGCTGTAATGCTTTGCGATCAATTTTACCGTTAGGATTACGCGGTAATTGATCGACAAACTCAATATACTTTGGTTGCATAAAGTTCGGTAGTTCCTGCTGGCAGAAGCGTTTAATGGCCTTCACGGTATTCTCATCAGGTGAAACCTTATCAGCAGGCTTTATTGCCAATAGCACAGCTTGCCCTAATTGTTCATCAGAAATACCCATTGCGACGACTTCGTCAATTAACTCGAGATGATACAGCGTATCCTCAAGCTCAGCGGGACTAATTCGATAACCTGAGCATTTTATCATATCGTCGCGACGACCGATAAAATAAAGAAAGCCTTGCTCATCACGCTTTACGGTATCTCCAGACCAAACGGCAACCTCAGGGAGGTGGTTGTTGTTCGTTGCCAGAGGCTTAAATCGTTGCGCGGTTTTTTCCGGTGCATTCCAGTAGCCCAAGCTGACATGAATACCACGGTGTACAAGTTCTCCAGCTTCATTAGGATCACACTCAGAGCCATCCTCACGAAGCACCAAAATTTCAGCATCCGGAATGGCTTTGCCCATGGAGTGAGGGCGTTGATCCAGTTCTGACGGGGCTAAATAGGTTGAGCGGAAAGCTTCAGTAAGACCGTACATTAGGAAGGGCGCGGTGTTGGGTAGTGCTTTACGAAGTAGCTGGAGTGTAGTTTCTGGCATGGCGCCACCGCTATTAGTAATGTAGCGTAGCGTCTGCTGAGTGGACTCCGGCCAGTCGAGGTTGGCGAGTTGTACCCATAAAGGCGGTACTGCGGCTAGGCCGGTGACCTGATGTTTTTCAACCTGACGAATAACGTCGCGCGGTAATAAATACTCCATCAGAACAACTTTGGCTCCGACCAGCAAAGCGGTCGTGACCTGACTGAGCCCATAGTCAAAACTCAAAGGCAAAACCGCAAGAATAATATCATCAGCGTTATTCTCGAGATATTGGCTGACACTTTTGGCTCCGGCGATAAGGTTCTGGTGGGATAAGCAGACACCTTTAGGTTGGCCGGTAGAGCCTGAAGTATAAAGAATCGCAGCAAGGTCTTTAGAAATTCGTCGTCGTGATGGCTGCTGCGTCACTTCAGGAAGCTGTGACCAGTAATGGGTTGTAAGCGTCTGAGGCTCTGAAAATTTTGTTGACTCATCGACCAACAAAAGGTGATCCAAATCCTCGCAATCCGAATAAATGCTCTGTAATATCGTCCCGCGCTGTGCGCTGGTAATCAGAAGTTGGACATTGCAGTCCTGCAAAATATAGCTAACTTGAGCTGGCTTTAGCAGAGGGTTGATAGGAACAAACACAAGGCCCGCACGACTGGCAGCAAAAAAACTGATGACCGCTTCGACTTGTTTGGGTAAGTAGACGCCAATACGGGTGTTGGGCTCTAACCCAAGCAGCACTAGAGCACTAGCCAAGCGATCAATGGCTTGATCCAGCTGCTGATATGTCAGTTGTTGCTTATTGTCATCAATCGCAAAATTATGTGCGAAATGCAGACTGCTTATAGAAACAATATCATCGAACTGGCAAAGCATTCGTATTCCGTTATTATGAAATAAATGAACTAAAGCGCATTTTAGCGGTTTAAGACAACTGCGTCAGCTAATCACAAGAAAAATTACTATCACCAAAATAAGGTTGGAGATGGTATTGAGAGCAAGATAGAGAAGGACAATTCATGAGACTGATCTGGTACATCGTTATTTTATTCATAGCTTACGGCTCTTTGTACCCGTTTAACTTTGATTTCTCACGACCCTTGCCAGCGGATTTAGGAGCATGGTTGCTTAATTGGCAACAAAGAACCATTCGCTCTGACGTGATTGCCAATATCTTGTTGTTTATCCCTTACGGCTTCTTTGGAGCGCTTACCGTACAGCAAAAACAGCGGCGCTATACCTTGGTGTCCATTTTGTTAATGCTAGCGATAGGTATTGTCTTTGCATTTTGTTTGCAGTTTATTCAGTTTTATTTACCGTCACGGGTTTCTCATGCTGCGGATGCCTTGCTGAATGCTATTGGCATCTTGATTGGTATTTCACTGGCTGCTTATTCAAATAGTCAGCGCATACAGCGAATGATTCCAGAGAGCTTGAGGCTTGGCATCTCGCCGGCGTTTTTAGTCTTATTTCTTTGGATTGGCTGGCAGTTTTTCCCTTATATCCCAGTATTTGAAACCAAACAGTTTGGACAGAGTTTAGATACCATCGTTAAAAGCACTTGGTCATTATCAGTATGGTTGCAACATGTGTTGTTTTGGTTAGTGTTTTATCATCTAGTCCAGCGCGTATTAGGTAAAGAGTACCGTTTAAGCTTTATCGCCTTAGTCTCGGTGTTTGTCATTATCATCAAATTAGCCATGTACCGCTCACAAATGGGCTGGAGCGAAATTACTGCTGTGCCTTTGGCCATGTTGCTGCATCATCATTTAAGTCGACAGTGGATGGTGCCACTCATTGCAGTGAGTAGCGTTGCGCTATTGTTATGGAGCAGTTTGTTCCCGCTTAACTTTAAGCATGATATCAACAATTTTCAGTGGTTGCCGTTCGATGACTTCTTAAAAGGTTCAACGTGGTACAACTTAAGCGAACTGATTGAAGAAACCTTATTATTGGCGTCGGTTGGATATTTTTGTGCAAAGTGGTGGCGGAATTATCATTGGGCTTCCAGCCTTTTGGTGGTGTTGTCGATTGGCATAACGGTCATGCAGTTATTTATTGTGGATAAGAAGCCGGATATCACCTTGTTTGTGATGGCGCTTGTGGTTGGAATTTTGTTGGTAAGGCTAAAGTCGATTAGTCGTGTCGGCTGAAATCCCTTTCAGCGCTATATCGGTATAATGGCCTAACTAAGGCTGGTATAAGGTATATAATTCGTTTTCTTCCAACGATACTCGGTGCGTTAACACTTCACCAACTTGCTGATAATCATTTGGGAAATGCTTCTGTAAAATTTTCATGTCGTGTGGTTTGGAGTAACGCTTACAGAATTTAACAACAGCATGAGCAATATCGTTCATTTCTGTACGGAAATCTCGAACCAGATCCATCGAAGTACTATCGTCGGACAGGTTTTGTTCGAGATAGACATAAAACTTAACGTTTTCCTTCAGCAGGTGTGCTTGAAAGTCGCGCTTAAACTGTGTGACTAAGTCTGCAAGTTTCTGTGGATTGTTGGCTTGATAGCCCAGCTCCCACATTTGCCCAAATAATGTCACGAGGTGGCTGTGATCATTTTTTAAATTGTCGACCAATCCTGGGTCAAATTGAATACCTTTTTTGTTTGGCGCAGCACTTGGCTTTGGTCGAGGTGGAGACACTGGCTCTTGTTCAACCTTCGGTCTCTTAGTAAAAAAATCTTTAATAAACCCCATCGTACGATCCTCAGCTAATTAAGAAATATTGAATTTATTTGTCTTAGTATTCTCCTAGTAGACACTAAAAATAAAGTATTTTCAATCTCTATAAGCCATTAATAAATAAGGAAATAATGCGCATTTGCATTATGCAGTATTGCATAAGCATCAATTCAAATTTGCAGAAAATCCTGAATAATCAAAATTAATGATAACCAAGTCATAAAAAAATAAAAAAATAGTCCTGTAATTATAGATTTTTTCTAGGTGGTGTGATTACTAGATAGAGAAGACTTAAAAAAGTATTCAGGGAAAATTATAAAGTCATATCTGCATCATCTGATGGGAGATGAATGCAAACCACTGTGAGGAGCCACCATGTTAAATGAAAAGTTAAAAGATACATTAGAAGTATTGAACGACGATCTATCGGATCATAAAGCGTATAAATCTTTAGATAGCCTTTCCAGCGTTCGAACATTTATGGAGTACCATATCTATGCGGTTTGGGATTTCATGAGTTTATTGAAGTCGCTACAACAACGCCTGACATGCGTTGATGTGCCGTGGGTAGAATCAAAACAAGATCCAGAAGTTGTTCGTTTTATTAATGAAATTGTTATTGGCGAAGAGAGTGATCTTGATCCGGACGGTCATGCCATTAGCCATTACTCCCTGTATTTAAAAGCGATGGATGAAGTGGGCGCAGATACTAGCCGCGTTAAAGAATTTATACGAACGCAGGACATGAGCTTAATTCCTGAAGGTGCGCGTGAGTTTGTTGAGTATAATTTGAAAACAGCGCGTGACGGTACGGACGTCGAAGTCGCCTCAGCCTTTTTGTACGGCCGTGAAAAACTAATTCCAGATATGTTCACGGCGATTAAAAACGTCATGTCAGAGGAAAAAGTAGATTGCCCCACTTTGATTTATTACCTAGAGCGTCATATCGAGCTGGATGGTGATGAGCATGGTCCGTTAGCTGAGAAATGTCTACAAGCACTATGTGGTGAGGATAAAGCCAAGTGGCAAAGTGCCGAAGACGTCGCTGTAACGAGTTTAAAACTGCGCTCAAAGCTGTGGGATGCCGTCCACGACGCCATTCATAATAAGCAAGAGAAAGCTGCGTAATCTAGAATTACCGTTTGATAAGTTGAAGAGCAGGGAAGCTTTCGACGCTAAAATAGAAGTCGTGATAAAGATTCTGTAGAATGGTCAAAAACTTTACGATAGACCTATTATGCAAAATATTGTTATCGCGCCTTCTATCCTCTCTGCCGACTTCGCGCGCCTAGGCGAAGAAGTTGAAAACGTCCTTAAAGCTGGCTCTGACTGGGTTCACTTTGATGTTATGGACAATCACTATGTCCCAAACCTGACCATTGGCCCTATGGTTTGTCAGGCTTTGCGTGACTATGGTATTCAAGCGCCTATCGATGTTCATTTAATGGTTGAGCCCGTAGACCGTATCATTCCTGATTTTGCAAAAGCGGGCGCAACTTATATCAGCTTCCACCCAGAAGCTTCCAAGCATGTCGACCGAACCATTGGATTGATTAAAGAACATGGCTGCAAAGCGGGTGTGGTATTAAACCCTGCGACCCCTGTGAGCGTACTTGAGTACATTATTGATAAAGTCGATTTGGTTTTATTGATGTCGGTTAACCCAGGTTTTGGTGGTCAAAGCTTTATCCCCTCAACCTTGCGCAAGTGCCAACAGGTTCGCCAACTGATTGACCAAACGGGTCGAGATATTCGTCTTGAGATTGATGGTGGTGTGAAGATTGATAATATTGAAGAAATTGCAGCTTGTGGCGTTGATACGTTTGTCGCGGGTTCTGCTATTTTTAACACCGATGATTATCAAGCAACGGTGAAACAGATGAAGGACAATGCTGAGAAAGGCGCTTCACGATAATTATGACATTACTGCAATCGCCCCAACTGGTTATTTTTGACCTTGATGGGACGCTCGTCGATAGTGCCACGGACATTCAGATCGCGGCCAATAATACCTTTGAAGAATTAGACTTACCACAACAACCGCTGAACCAGGTAAAACGCTGGATCGGTGGTGGCGCGCAAGTCTTTGTGGAGCATGCGCTGGACTTTTTTGGCAAGTCAGAATGGTACGATCAAACCTATCGATTATTCATGCAGTTTTATCGTGCCTTGCCCGCAGATCGCTCGGTGATGTTCGACGGTGTTCAAGGGTTTTTAGATTATCTCAAAGTGGCTGGAATAAAGATGGCAGTGGTCAGTAACAAGCCGCATGAGCTTATAGACCCTATCTTGAAACACCTTAAGCTGGATGATTATTTTGAGTTGGTGTTAGGCGGCGATAGTTTGGTAGATAAAAAACCAAGCGCTGAACCGCTACTGCATGTTTGTCGCAACTTGGGCATCCAGCCAGAAAACAGTTGGATGATCGGGGATTCGTCGAAAGATGCACAAGCAGCGGTGAATACCGCGATGCCGTTTGTTGGCGTTAGCTACGGTTATGCCTTAATGGCGAGTGATATTAGGCCTCAGGAGATTCCCCACACTGTGGTCGACAGTTTAGAGGCGTTAATTCCGATGATATCGGTGGGAGAAGACGTTTATGCGTGAGGGAGCAATGCCGAAGGTGATCTATGCGTAAAGTATGGTGGATATTTGCAGCCTTAATGATTTTGGCGACGTTAGCTCATTACGCTAGCGACCAAGTGGCTATTGAACAGTGCATTGAGATCGGTGGTAGTTTCCATTATGACGATGATTATTGCTCGCTAAAGGACCGCTATGAGGGCGACACGGGTTTTGTGGCGAATCACTGGCCACTAATAACGATGCTGCTGCTGAGTTTAGGCTTCGGTATTGGCACTATCATCATTAAGTCACCACCAGCTAGCCGCAAAAAGCTATTGATGGTGGATAATTATGACTCGTTTACCTACAACCTAGTGCAGTATTTTGGCCAACTAGAGCTGGATGTTCTAGTTAAACGGAATGACGAATTGACTGTTGAAGAAGTTAAGGAATTAAAACCTGACTATATCGTAATTTCACCAGGCCCCTGTACGCCGAATGAATCGGGTGTGACGCTGGATATTCTGCAAAAACTAGCCACAGACTATCCAATCTTAGGAGTGTGTTTAGGGCACCAAGCCATGGCTCAGGTCTTTGGAGGCAAAGTGATTCAGGCTAAGCAAGTGATGCACGGTAAAACTTCGCCAATCTATCACAAGGATAGCGGCGTGTTCGCAGGCTTGCCAAATCCGCTTGAAGCAACGCGCTATCACTCTTTGATTGTTGATGAACCAAGCCTACCAGAAGAGTTCGAAATTACTGCTTGGACCGAAGATGAAGAAGGCGAGCTGGAATACATCATGGGCATTAAACACAAAACCCTAAAGCTAGAAGGCGTCCAGTTCCACCCCGAATCGATTTTGAGCGAGAAAGGGCATCAGCTACTGAAAAATTTTATAAATAACAAGGAAATTTAAACATGAAAGTTGTAATAGGCATATTATTAACGTTGTTAAGCGTGTCAATTGATGCTGCGCCTCAGGGAAGACATATATTTGTTGAAGGAGAAGGTGTTTACACTGCCACGCCTGATAGTGCAAAAATTAAGCTGAAGTTAGAGTTCAAGGGAAATACAGCATTAGGCGCAAAACAAGCCGCGGATAGTGCATTTAAAGACTTTGTCAGTGGAATTGGAGAGTTTGATATAGCAGAAGATGACTTTTCATCCTCCAAGGTTGTAACCCGAGTTAATACAGATTATGACCTAGAAGGGAGAAGAGTTAATGATGGATATATTGCGACTCGTGGTATTACGCTTACACTGAATAATTTAGAGCAACTTAACATATTTTTGGATTATGCACTTTCAAAGGGAGTTAAAGAAATCCGAGATGTTGATTTAAAGTCCAGCAAAGAGAAAGAGTATCAAGCAAAGGCTAAAGAAATGGCGATCAAAAGCGCTATTTCAGAAGCCAAAGATACTGCTGAAATGTTCGGTATGGTATTAGGCTCTGTTTATAGTATTAATTCGAATTATTCGGATAGCTATGACTTTTATTCGTTTGATAAAGAGGCGGTCGAAAAAATAACAGTAACGGCTTCGAGAATGCCGAAAGAGATGAATCAATATTTAAAAGCTAAAATAAATTTTTCGGCAAGTATCGAAGCTATCTTTGATTTAGAGAAACCCTAAAACAAAAAAGCCCTGCAAATGCAGGGCTGAATTACGACAAAATATATATGCTTAGCAGCGCTTAGCGAGCGCCGTAGATCACCATGGTCTTTCCTTTAACATGGATATGATCTTGCTCTTCAAGTGCTTTCAACACTCGACCAACCATTTCACGAGAACAACCAACGATACGGCTCAACTCTTGGCGAGTGACTTTAATCTGCATGCCGTCAGGGTGTGTCATAGCGTCTGGTTCTTTCGCTAACTCTAACAAAGCGTGTGCTACACGGCCTGTGACGTCTAGGAAAGCCAAATCACCGACTTTGCGGCTGGTCTTTTGCAGACGGTTAGCTAATTGTGTTGCTAATTTGAATAAAACGTCTGGGTTTTCTTTCGTCAATTGACGGAATTTTTCGTAGCTGATTTCCGCAACTTCGCACTCGGTTTTGGTTCTTACCCATGCCGTACGATCATGCTCGTCAGTGAATAAGCCCATTTCGCCGAAGAAGTCGCCAGGGTTTAGGTAAGCAAGTACTAACTCACGGCCTTCGTCGTCTTCAATCAATACCGTAACCGAGCCTTCTAGCAAAAAGTACAGGGTATTCGACGAGTCGCCAGCGTAGATAAGAGTGCTTTTAGTAGGGAAACGGCGCCTCTGACAATGATTCAGGAACCACTGAATGGTCTCGTCTTGAGCCAAATGATAAGGTAACGCCATATATTATTTCCTATTTTGTTGTAATCTTTCAAAATATAGCATGAAATCTTAGTGCCGTGCCTCTTTAAAATCAAATTTGTTGTGGCACTATATAGCCTCTAAAAGTTCAAACTGGGTCACAAATCACATGAAAGTAACTGTCGACTGGGTCAACGACCTCAATTTTATTGGTAAAAACAGCAAAAGACAAAACGTTATGTTCGGTGGGGAAGGCGATTACGTCTCGCCAATGGAGAATTTATTGATGTCGATCGGAGCCTGCTCATCGGTTGATGTGGTCATGATTCTGCAAAAAGCACGCCAAAACATTACCGGTTGTCACTGTGAAGTTGACTCAGAGCGCGCCGATGAGCCACCCCGCCGTTTTACAGGTTTAAAGCTTAAATTCGTAGTCCGAGGCAAAGATTTATCGACCAAGCAAGTCAAAAAAGCCGTGGACCTATCGGTAGAAAAGTACTGTTCGGTCATGCACTCGCTGGATCCCAATATGCCGGTGGAGACCAGCTTCGAAATCGTGCCAGTCTAGTTAAGGAGTCATTGCAGTATGAATCGACCAGCACAACACCTCGGGATGCGCCACTTAGCGCTATTTGTCGATGACTTAGCCGCCGTAGAGCACTTCTACGTCGAATTGCTCGGTATGGACGTCGAATGGCGTCCCGACGAGGATAATGTCTACTTAACCTCAAAAGGCCACGACAACCTCGCGCTGCACCGTAAGCAGCCCGATTTAAACACCGCCGGTGGCCAAAAACTCGATCACCTTGGTTTTATCATGAATAACGCTGAAGAAGTGGACCAGTGGTTTGAGTTTTTAAAGCATCATGGTGTACAAATGCTCACAGAGCCAAGACGGCATCGCGATGGCGCGACCAGTTTCTACTGCATGGATCCGGATGGAAATCGAGTGCAGATGATTCACCACCCACCAATCGTATCTAGCATCTGATCGTCGGCAGTGCATTGCCTAGAACAAAAGCTAAACTGGTTAACCGTTAGAGTAATAAATTTAAAAAACAATTATCTAAAAATTAACAAGGAAAAGGAGATAAAGTTTGAAAAAAATCATTATGTTGTTGTTAGGAGTTGCTTTAATAGCTGGAGTCACCGTTTTGTTAGTGAAGCCTAAGGAATCCAATAAAGAGACAGAGCAAACAAAAAATAAGGTAGCGATTAATGAGGCTACGGATGATAAAGCTGCGAACTTTATGCCCAGCTCTAATAACGCAGATAATGTTCACAAGACGACTAAAAAAGAGAGTTCTAACGAGCAAGAAGAAAGGTTATACACAAAGAAAGAGCTAGATGCTGCGGTGAGCAAAGCTGAGGTAGAAATGGCTGAAAGAGTGTTGAGGGAGACAATGTCTGAAGACGAAATCACAGAAACTGCAGAATCAGTGGTCGATGCCTTCGAAAATAGTAACCAAACGCCCGAAAGCAACGCTAAGCAAGCAACAATTAATAACTATATCCATGATAACGGTATTTACGACAAGCTAGCTGAAGAAGGTGTCATATTCTCTGGAGTAGAATGCAGAGAAGCCGCCTGTAAACTGAACTTCGAAGTAAGCGATACAGACGATAATATAAAACGCAGAATGCCCAAAATGCTTTCTATTGCGACTGAATTTGCCGATTTTGAGCTATTAAAAGATATGGAAGCGATTATTACTAATGACTTCGAGGGAAGGAGTTTGCAGTACTACTATTACTAATCATGGAAAACCTCGAAGTCGCTTTCGCTTCTTCGAGGCTACGCTTGCTATGAAATTCAGTTTATTCGTTCGGAATACCATCCCAGCCAGAACGATCCCAGACCTTCTGCACGCGTGCCCAAGTTTCATCTGTCATGCGATTTTGCCAAACGCCTGCCAGTAGAGATGCAAATTTGGGATCTTCTTTGGCGCGATTCTCGACATTGACAATAAATTCTTCATTGTTGGTGGCAAGGTAATCTTCAAGAGGACCTGCTGCTAAAACGGCGAGAACTGATATTGGAGGATCTTTGTGTAGTATAGTTAAAATGATATCCCAAAGTTGATCGGGAGCACGAACGGTAAGTGATAAAATTAAGTCATCTGCCCATGAATAGGGTGATTCGTCTAAAGCAGGAAGCTGATTAAGTTCATAATCAAATGGTTGTTCATTTTCCTTTATAAAATCGTGAGCAATAGTTTCTAACTCTATTTCTGTCATAAGTCGGAGCTATTTTATAGCTTGATAGTTGATGTATCCGGATACTTCCCAGTCCAAAGTCCAAAGGATTCTGCACCTTGTTCAATCAACATGCCTAGCCCATGAAATTGGTGGTTGGTATGCGGCTTTGCGGCGTTTAGGAACTGACCTGCTTTGTCGCCGTAGTTTAGATCGTAGGCGACGGCGTTGGTGGCTACTGTAATTTGATCTAAGAATTTGTCGGCGTTGAAGCTGACGGAGTTGACGATAAGGTCTACGGCTATGGATTCAGAATACAGGGCGATAGTGCCCAGGTGTGACAAATCTTTTGCCAGTTGCTCGGCTTTGCTTTGAGTTCTATTGATTAAGTAAACCTCAAAGCCGTCGAGCAATAGCGATTGGGCGATACAGCGGGCGACGCCACCTGCACCAAGCAACACAGCACGTTTGTTCTGGAAGTCGATGTTATGTTCTTTTTGTTTGGTGTATAGGTCGCGTAAGAACCCCATGCCATCGGTGCTGTCGCCAAGAATACCTTCAGGTGTGTAAACCAGCGTGTTAACGCTGTTGGAGTCTTTGGCGCGATCAGTAATAATGTCCGCGTAGTCTAGTGCGTCGAGTTTGAAAGGCGCTGTGATATTTAAGCCTTTACCACCACTTTGAAAGAAATCATTCAGTACGCGATTAAAACCTTTCGAGCTTGGGCAGTATTTAGAATAGACGATACTGATGCCCAGCTGCTTAGCAAATTGCTGATGCAGCTGTGGCGACATGCTGTGTGAGATGGGGTTACCGACGACCCCGTAGCGAAGTGGTGCACTCATAATTTAACTGTTATTAAATCTCTATATTTGAGCTTCTATTGAAGTAGGCCAAAAATAATATACAGCACTATGCTGATACCGCCAGCGGTTAGTGCATAAGGCAGCTGCGTTTTTACGTGATCAAGTAGGTCACAGCCAGCGGCTAACGATGAGATCACGGTGGTGTCGGAAATCGGTGAAGCGTGGTCACCAAACACGGCGCCACCTAATACCGCGCCAAGCACAAGGCTTGGTGATATCCCTAGAGCCAGAGCTAGTGGGATGGCGATAGGAATTAAAATACCAAAAGTCCCCCAAGAAGTGCCTGTGGTAAAGGAAATAAACCCTGCCAGCACGAAAATTAAGGCGGGAATTAACCATAGCGGTATAAAGTCACCTACCGCTTGTGCGACGAATTCACCGGTTTTTAGGTCACCCATAGCAGACGATAGCGCAAAAGCTAACAAGACCAAAGTGACTAACGGTAATAAGTTACCAAGTCCTTTAAAGCTTTGCTCCATCAGCTCTTTGGTGGGCTTCTTTGCATCAAAACGCAGTAATCCAAAAGCTAATAAAGTCGATAAGATCACTGACCATAATACTGACTCAGAGCCAGAGCCTTTGCGTAAATCGCCATCGCCAGTGATAAACATAAAGGCCAGAATGCTGACGACCATAAAAATTAAAGGGGCCAGCATATAACGCTTTTTAGTGGATTCAGGCAATATCTGCTCGACTTCCTCAGTGTGCTTGATGTTTTGCTCCATGGTGCGCATGGGCCCATGAACACGTGTGCTGAGCACTGTATAAAAAACGATAAGCAGAGTCACGATGGCGTAAAAGTTAAGACCTATACTGCCGAGCATAACGCTGGTGGGATCAGCAACCGCCGTTTCTTCGACATAGCCCAGGATCGCTGCGCCCCAACCGTTTAGCAGTATTAGTACGCTGATCGGTGCGCAGGTCGAATCGATAATATAAGCGAGGCGTAAGCGACTCATTTTGAATTTATCGAACAAGGCTTGGGACGAAAGGCCGGCGGTTAGGACGCTCATGTTGGTGTCGATAAAGATAGAGCTGCCGAGAATCGTTGGTAACATGCCAGCTTTACGCTGGTTATTGACTAAACTACGACGAGTCAGCCAGTCGACAAAGGCGGTCACGCCACCTGAGATTTTAATCAGCTGGATCAGCGCGCCGATTAACAGACTGAACATCAAAATACGGGTGTTATAAGCGCTGGAGAAGACGTTGATAATTCGTTCAACGGTATCGGTAAAGGCGTAAACAGGGTTACCACCCACCAGAATTAAAGATGCGGTGAAAATAGCCAACAGTAGGGCGATAGTCACTTCGCGTTTCCAGATGGCGAAAATAATGGCCACGATGGGTGGCAGGATGCTTAACCAGCTCATAGTTTTATCGTTTTATGTTAGACTAGCCTGTCTAAGCACTCTTCTTTGTAAGGGTCGAAAAAGCACCTTATAGCAATCGGTCAACAAATTCAATGAGCCATAAAACCACCCCAAAACGTTTCGTCGCTGGCGCCCGCTGCCCAGAGTGTAAGGAGATGGATAGCATCGTCTGTTATTACGAAGACGAGGTGTTCGTACGTGAGTGTGTCGAGTGTGATTTTCGGGAGTTGATTGGCGACGTAGAGCCTGAAGAAAAAGAGTCTGATCAAAAAGAGCCGGAAAGCGATGCTTCTAAAAAAGTCACTCCGGCTCAAATTATCAAGATTAAAGAACTTTAGGATGCAACACTTAGGCTTCTTCAGTTGGTGAGTCAGCCTCAGGAAGCAAGTTAATCGTATCGGGCTGGATCAAACTCGCTAAGCCACGCTGATACTCTTCTTGTTCTTGTATTGGATGGCCAAGTTCACGATAAGCTTGTCCTAAATAGTAATGGGCTTCGGCGGTCGGCTTCTGCTCAATACTTTTTTCCAAATAACTTTTCGCTTTACCCCAAAGCTGCGCCCTTAACGATAACTTACCTAGCGCTGTTAAAAGTGTTGTGTTGTGAGGTTTATGTTTTAACCAAGTTTCAGCCGTAGCAAGTGTTTTCGACGGCTCCTGACTTTCGATCATGCCGTATAGCTGAGCCAAAGGCTCTTGCCATTGTTGCTTCATGGAGTCTTTGATATGCAGCTCAAGTTGATCGTATTGATGGTGATCGGCCAAGATTTCCGCATAAGCCAACTGGCTTTGTGGGCGCTTGCGGACATTTTTAGGCAGCTTTAACCATAAGTCATTCACCGCAGGCAAACCTTCTCGCTGGGCTTTAACGCCAAGCAATTCAGCCCAGGCAATGACTTCAATATCATCGATGCGCTCAGGGTTATAAACACGGTATTTGCGCAGCTTTGGAAGAAGCTCTAATACTTTTTCCCACTCTGAAAGGCGTGTAAACAACTGGTGCAAAAGTTTTAAGACATACGGGTGGTGCGGTGACATCTCACGTAAATGGTTTAAAGTGGCTAAAGCTTGTTCAAACTGGCGATGTTGAATTTGCAGTTGAGCTTGGGTTAAACCTATAGCGATGTGCGCGTCGGGTTGTGCTTTAGCAGCAGCTTGTAAATACTGGTCTCGACTCTTGTCATCATCTTGCTCCTGCGCAGCGCGAGCCGCCGCAAGAAAGTTGATCAGTTTTGTATCGCGGAATTTTGATCCCTTAATAAGCAAATCTTCAGCAGTTTTCCAGTGACCTTCAGCTAAAGCAATCATTCCGTCAATCGTTTGTTGGCGGGCCTTGCGTAAGTTGCGGTCGCCGAACCAGCCTACCGTAATGTTGCTAGTCTTGAGTAAATAGCGAATGAGTAACCACAGCAACCATAAGCCAAGGAGGGATAGCAAGACCAAAGCGATGGCAAAGTTATTCTTGAACTCAATGGCAGTTTGATCGAGCAAGATGTAGGTCGAGCCAGGAACGTTGCTGATCAATGGTCCCAATATTAGTCCACCGAATAGAGCGATAAGGATGATCCATTTCAATTTCATGCTGATGGCTCCTCCTCAATGGATGCGTTGTTGTCAGTATCTTCTGAGTCTGTCGTTTCTGGTTCTTCCGTAGTAGGGCTGTCTGATTCTAGCCACTGTTTTACTTTTTGCTGCGAAATGTCACTAATTAACTGATAGGACTGAAGTGAAGCAGGAAGGTCTAGCTCGACAGAGCGATCGAGTAACTCTTCTAACTGTGTTAAATAAGCCTGTGTGGTGGCGGGCTTTTGTTTGAAGTATTGCTCGACCCATTGTTTCACATTACCCAGATTGGATTCATACAGTGGTTGATTGTTTTGCAGGGCGGCGAGCTGAGCCGTTTGTAGATTCAACAAGATGTTTTCACGCAACAATCGATCTTTTTGTGGGCTAATGAAAGGTTGTGTCGATTCGTCGAACTGGTGCACGGTATAGTATTTGCTGGCCGCATGAGACATAGAGTTCTTGAAGTGTTGCCAGCTTGAGACCTCCACTTCTGAGTTATTGTCTTCAGCTTCAGTCGATGTCTTGTCCAATTGCACGCTAGCTAACTCGAGTTGGCTGAGATTGCTCTTAAGAGTTTCAATGGCAATAGCCACACCTTCAATATCGAGGTTGCCGCTACCGCGCACGGCATTAATGTCTTGGCTAATTGCCTGTCTGATTTGGGTTAAAGAGCCATCGTTTAATTCAGACAGTTGGTTGTCCGCAGCTTGGAGTAGAGCAATGATTGATGCTGCATCGTCGGTAAAGTTTAATTTATAAGAAGCTTCACGAATTAAATACTCCGCTTCATTGAATAACCAGTCTTGTTGTTTTTCTGAGCTTAAGGTCTGGAATTTACGTTGAGTTGTGCGCAACTGCTCTTGAAGTTGATTGATGTAACGCTGATTTTGCTCAAGATCTGATGAGAGATCTCTAATGAGATCAGTTTGCTTAGACATTTTTGTTTCTAAGCTATGCTGCTGCATGGAGATTTGTTGTTCAATCTGATCGATACGATCGGCCTTATTCATAGTGCTTTGATAGTCTTGCCACTTCTGCCAGCCAAAGAAGACGGCATAAGCAATGGCTGCGACCAATATCAGAAAAATAAACCATTTGATGGGTTTGGAGCTGGAGCCATTGCTTCCCTTAGAGGTTTTTGCCGACGAGGCTTCTTTCGTAGAGGACTCTTTAGAAGAAGAGTCACTGCCACCATCAAGTGTTGGCTCATCAAATACTGAATCTGCAGCAGCTTGCTCATCGTGTGATGATGTCTCAGCGCTATCTTTACTAGAAGAGTCTTCGTGGTTCAGTTGAGACTGTTCCTCCGGACGAGGATCGTGAGATTCTGTGTTGTTTTCCTTGTTGCTCATCAGTGCCTTCTCTAGTTATGAATTCAAGGGTTTTAGTAATGTATCGCTTTGTTCAATATTATGGTCTTAACTTACGCTATTTCGCCATAAAATACAGCTTTTAACCAGTTCGTCATTGGAAGCATTGTTAGCAGTATAACAATTTGTAAAGCCAAATTGTTGAGCGATTTCGCTGATTCTTGGACTGCCTGAAATTATGCTGCAGGCTATTCGTTGAGAATGGTCGCTGACTTGGTTGGCGACTAACTCCATAAGCTGCCCACTGGTGACGACAATAGCGGATGATTCGGTGATTCGAGGCAACTGCTGAGAGGTCGCCTGACGTTGATAGACTGGCATAATAGTCAGTTGTTGTGCTGAAAAGTAGTCTTGCAACAGCTGACGTCCTTGATTGCCACGAATGAGTAATGTGGGCTTAGTTTGCAGTTGGTGTTGTTCGAGTAGGGCAATCATTCCTTCGCTATTGGGTGTGCTTGGAGTGAGTGCTGTGAAATTAAGTCGGCGCAAAGAGTCCGCTGTCGCATCACCTACCGCAATAATGGTTTTTGACTGACTCAGCTGCAAAAGGGAGGACATTTGCTGGCTGGAGAAAACGTCGAAACAGAAATTTACTGCTTGGCGGCTCACAAAAATCCAGGTGTCAGCTTGCTCCAATGCAGAAATTCTTTGCTTGCTATTAAAGCTAATATCAGGATTAAAACAAATGAGCGGACTGTGAGTACTAACAAAGTCGTTATGCGTAAGTTCATCACAGAGCTCTTCACCATAGGGTGATGGGCGAGTGACGATAACGTGTAATGGAGTACTCACAAACGCTGGTCCTGTTGTTAGTGATCGGTGCTCAACGCTTCTATCATTTCTTTTGCGCCCTGGGCCAGCAGTGAATCTGCAACTGTTTTGCCTATAGTCTCTGCGTCTGCAAAGTGACCCTCAGCTGTCGCTTCGATCATCTGGTTGTCGATGCCACCGACCAGTGCCCTCAAGGATAAGGTCTGGTCATTAATAGTAGAGAAAGCAGCGATTGGGACCGAACAACTTGCTTGAAGCGTTTGCGTAATAACGCGTTCGGCTTTAACACGGTAAGCAGTATGGTCGTCTTGTAACGGCGCTAATAGTTTATCCAGTTCAGGACTATCGGTGCGAGCTTCGATGCCAACTGCCCCTTGGCCGGGTGCTGGCAATAGTTGCTCTGGTTCAAAGCGGCTGGCGATACGATCCGCAAGCTTTAACCGAATCAATCCCGCGGAAGCAAGAATAATCGCATCGTACTGCTCCATGTCTAATTTAGAAAGGCGAGTTCCAACATTGCCGCGTAAATCAGTAATGTGAAGATCGGGGCGTAAAGCCAATATTTGCATTTTACGCCGAAGGCTTGAAGTGCCCACTGTCGCGCCAACGGGTAGATCGTCTAAGCTGTGGTAATTATTAGAGACGAAAGCATCGCTGGGATCTTCGCGCTCGCAAATCACTTTTAACTCTAAACCTTCTGGAAATTTATAGGGCACGTCCTTCATGGAGTGAACAGCGATATCGGCGCGGTTATCGAGCATGGCTTGCTCCAGCTCTTTAACGAATAAACCTTTACCACCTATTTTGCTGAGTGGTGTCCCAAGAATTTTATCGCCTTTAGTGGTCATTGGAACCAGCTCGACGGTTAAATGCTGGTGGATTGACTCTAGACGTTGTTGAATATATTCAGCCTGCCATAGGGCTAGCGGGCTTTGTCGCGTGGCGATTCTAATGGTTGAAATGCTCATAAATAATGGTCTGTTATTGTCGACCAAAACTGACTACTGAAATTTGTTGCAAGTTTAGCATAAATTCCAGTCAGTTAGCCTAGTTTTAACGACTTTAGTCGCCAGAAGATTGTAAAAATTGTCGAGCGTCTGCCTGGTGGCGGCGGCTGATAATTGGCTTAAATGTACAGTCTCTCAATAAAGCGACGCACTGCCCGTCATCTTGCTCAATACCATAAAAGTGTTTGCGATTAACCAAGGTGGAGCGGTGGATTCGGAGAAAAAACTGCGGAAAGCGTGTTTCTAAATCTTTAAGACTTTCGCTACTAAGCAGGGTTTTGTTGTGCAGGTGTATTTCGATGTACTTTTGATCGGAGTGTAAGAAAAGAATATTCTTTAGCAACACTTTACGCACCGTGTCACGCTCACGCACCGTGATAAATTCGTCTTTTACTTGGGGTTTTATCAGCTTGGATAATGCTTTGTTTAAGCGTTCTTTGCGGATCGGCTTGAGTAAATAGTCGACGGCATTAACGTCAAAAGCTTCTAATGCGTATTGGTCGTAAGCGGTGGTGAAAATAATGTTTAAATGCGGAAAATCTTTGCTGAGAATGTGCGCTAGCTCGACACCGTTCATGACCGGCATGGAGATATCCAGAAAAATCAAGTCCGGCTGTAGTCGCTGTATGAATTCTAGTGCTTGCTCACCATTACTGGCTTCGGCCATCACTTCAAGCTCAGCGTATTCGTCTAGTAGGCGGTGAATCCGCTGGCGCGCCGGTTGTTCGTCGTCAACAATAATGGTTTTAAGCATCAGAGTAAGCGTTCCCCATCTATAATTACAATTGTTTTGGTATTTTTACGAGGCAATAAAATTCATTCTGGGCTTGATGATATGTAAGTTGCGCTTTATTTCCATAAAGCACTTCAAGTCTTTGCTGAATATTTTTCAGTGCCATTGAGTTGCCTTTGTGGTGCTCGACTTCAGAGGGTGGTAAGGGGTTAGTAATTTCAAGCTGGATATGGTTTTGATAGCTGACCCCTTTGATCCGGATCGTACCGCCTTCAGGACGTTTTTGAATACCATGATAGACAGCGTTTTCTAGCAATGGCTGAAGGAGCAACGGTGGCAATAGCAAATTGTCAGCAATATGATGAACTTGCCACTCGACATTCAGGCGATCGCCAAGACGCTGAGATTCTAAGCTGAGGTACTGCTGACATAGTTGTTTTTCTTCTGAAAATGGAATCAAAACATCAGACCGTTTCATGCTGGCGCGAAAAATATCAGCCATGTCTAAAATCATCTGTTCTGTTTTTTCAGGATCGACCGCGGCGAGATTAGCCAGCGTGTTTAAGCTGTTAAATAAGAAGTGTGGGCGTATGCGCGATTGTAATGCCTGCACTCGAGCCTCCGCTTCCGATTGGATGCGCCGAACACTGTCTTCACGCAAGTAGAAATAGCGGAAAAAGACGCCGCTGACAATAAAGGCAATAATCATATTACGTAGTAAGAACCATAGCGATGGCTCCTGACTAAGGTAAAAACTGATCAATAGGCTAAAGCAAAGTGTTACCAACAAAATGATGCTGATGGCGAGTCCTGAAAATCGCTTTAACGAAAGCTTAGACTGCACTTCTAAGGGGAGATAGTGGCGTAATAAGCACAATAGTCCGAGACTCGTTAGCGATACCCAAAGTACAAAAAAGGAGTGCAGGCTGAGGTTATAAAAAAAGCTGGTGTGCCATTCGGGGGTGACTAAGCTCAACAACAAAGACAGTAAAATGCTGGCGATAACGGTTAAGTAAACCGTTGCCGGCTGACAAAAGTCAGGAAGCTGCTTGGCGCTGTTTAGATTGTCATCGGTGTCATTCATGTCTCCAATAGTCGCTTAAAACGCCGATAAAATCCACAGTAAAGCCACACAAACTATAAATAACTTGTTGAAAACAAGCATGTTTTAAGTATTTGAAACTTGTAAATAATGAGAGTTAGTTCTAGTATGGTCTTGGTAGTAGTAATTTTTTAGCTGAAGGTTACTACTCAGTTGCCACTGGAGGTTAGAATGGAGGCTCCAAAGTTTTTAGACTGGGTAGAGCGGCATAAAATAATAATTCGCCGCTTAATGATTCCCATACTCTTGACGTCGGCTGCGCTTGTCTATCTGCTGGTTTTTCTAACCGGCGGAATTAAGTATGTCTATTCACATTCCATGTATATTCCTATTTTGCTCGCAGGTTTTGTCTTTGGCACCAAAGGCGGTGCTGTGATGGCAATCATTGCAGGAATTATTCTTGGGCCCTTTATGCCGATTAGTGTGGATACTGGGGAGATGCAAAAGACGGCGAACTGGCTTTATCGGATGGGGTTTTTTGTGCTCATTGGATCGGTGAGCGGTTTTGCCAGCGATTGCGTGATTAAGTATATGAAGCGCCTGCGGTGGTTATCAAACTATAATCCGAACACGATGCTGCCTAACCGCAATGCTCTATTTAATGACTTAAAACGCTTCAATAAAGAAAGCTATGATGGTGACAATACTATTCTTGCGGTAGTGGCGATTGATAATATTCTTGAGCTGAAATCAGTGTTTGGTTTTGGCGTGATTGATGATGCGACTAGACAAATGGCACGCCGATTGGCGTTGAATGGTGGTGATGATATATACCATACCGACTCGGCGCAGCTAGCTATCGTGCTCAATAAAGACCCTGAGACCAATCAAAAGTTTTTGGATAATCTGAGTGTTCTGCTTAAAGAGGCTGTGACTTATAACGATATTTCTGTGCATGTGGAAACGCGCGTGGGTTATGTCGAGTTTAAAAGAATTGAGCTAGAACCCCAAGTGTACCTACATCGAGCGGAAGCGGCTCTGGCCTTGGTTCGAGAACGAGCCATAGAAATGACGGCTTTTAATCCTAAAATAGTGACCCAGACGGAAGAAAATTTATCTATCTTGGGTGAACTGCAAACGGCCATTAAAACGAAACAGTTGTGTTTATATTATCAACCCCAGGTTGATTTAAGAACAGGTGAAATACGTAGTGTGGAAGCGTTGCTTCGGTGGCAACATCCGAAACGTGGTTTGATAATGCCAGGAGCGTTTATCGCACGAGCTGAACAAAGCAGTCTAATTCAAACCATTACTGAATTTGCATTGCGTGAGGCTATCGAGCAGCATAAACAGTGGAAAATCCAAGGCGTTGAAATCCCCGTTTCAGTCAATATCTCAACGCGCAACCTATTGCACCAAAATTTTACCGAGCGGGTTATTGCCTTGTTGGACGAATACCAAATTGATGGTCGCTGGATCGAGCTTGAGGTTACAGAGAGTGCTATTGTTGTGGATATGGAGCAGGCCATTGATGAGTTGGTACAATTGGCTGAGGCAGGCTTTAGTATTTCCATTGACGATTTTGGTACCGGCTACTCATCACTACAATATTTGCATCGACTCCCTGTTTCATTGATTAAAATTGATCAATCATTTATCAAGCGCGTGCCAGAAGATAAAGGAGCCGTTTATATTGTTGACGCAGCGGTTACCTTAGCGCAAAAAATGGGTATTAAAACCATTGCTGAAGGCGTCGAAACCCAAGAAGTGTATGACTACCTTCAGCAGACGGAATGCGACATGGCTCAAGGTTACTTTATTTCTAAACCTATAGCACAAGACCGTTTCAGTCGTTGGTACTTAAATCAAAATGGTGTTTACGCGCATATGGCGTAGTTTTTCTAACTAAGAACTTTGTTAAAATACTGACCCAATGCTTGAATTTCTTCTAGGCAGACGGCGTGAGCCATGGGGTAATCTTGCCAGTTTACTCTGAAGCCATTGTCTTCTAACACTTTGGCGCTGTATTGGCCGCGCTGCATAGGCACAACAGGGTCTTGAGAGCCGTGGGCCATAAACACAGGTGTTTCGATATTGGCCTCTGTCTTTTCATCTGACAAGCTTTCTGGGATGGTTAAATAGGTAGATAGAGCAACGATCCCAGCGAGTTTTTGGTCAAAGCGAGTGGCCAAATGAAGTGCAATAGCCCCGCCTTGGGAAAAGCCGGCTAAAACGATTTTGTCACTCGGAATCCCTGATTCAATTTCTGATTCTATGATCTTTTTGACGAGTTCAGAGGACTGTCGCACTCCTTCTTTATCTTCACGGTTAGCCAAGTCAGCGTCGCGAATATCATACCAAGCACGCATTTCGTAGCCGCCATTAATCGTGACAGGCATCACGGGAGCATGGGGGAAAATAAATTTAACGCCCAGCTCAGGTGATAATTTCAGTTCAGGTACAATGGGTTCGAAATCATGGCCATCAGCGCCAAGGCCGTGCAACCAGATAACCGTCGCTTTATGTTCAGAAGTTGGTTCAACGTTAACGCAAGGCAATAAGTCTGAGTTGTTGTCTCTCATAATAGTCCTAGTAATTATTGGTGCTATGGAATTAGTAATTTAAGGTCAGGGATACCGTTTCGCCCGACTGCTGGCTTAATACACGATTAAGTAGTGATTCCAGCGACTCTTGATCTTTGTCGGTTTGCCACTTGCCGTCAATCCAATCTAAATGATAACCACCGTCCTTTGCCGCTAGCCACAATTGTTTTAATGGTGTTTGACGATTGATAATAACTTTTGTGCCATTTTCGACAGTAATGGTCAAAATTCCACCACTGGTTTCGTAATCAATATCCACCTCATCAAGCTCATCCAGAGCCTCTTCTATGGCGATTATAGTGTCATCCATCTTATCGTTGAATTCGGTTTCAGTCAGAGTGGTCATAGTGCGACCTCGTTGATTCTGTAATGGTTGAATATTGTGCCAGATGTGAGGTTGATTGCAATCACGCTTGCAGTCAAAACCAAGCTATTGCAAGATAAGACTTATTTTCTTAAAAAAAAGATTACGATGACGATAAAACGTTTACGGCAGCTGGGGATGATGAGCTTGGCCGTGCTGTTTTTGGCTGCTTGTGGGCAGAAAGGACCTTTATTCATGCCCGAGGAAGAACCAGAAAAACAGTTAGAAAATCAAAAGGTTGAAGAAGATCAGGAAGCTAAAGGGGAGGATCAATGATTGTCCCGTTTACTAAAATGCAGGGTATTGGTAACGATTTTATGGTGGTGGACGCCATTTCTCAGCCGGTATACCTAAACCAAGGTCAAATTAGCCAACTAGCACACCGAAACTTTGGTATAGGCTTTGATCAGTTGCTGATGATCGAAGCGCCACAACATCCTGAGGCCGATTTTCACTTCCGAATCTTTAATGCTGACGGTAGTGAAGCTGGGCATTGTGGAAACGGCGCAAGAGCGGTGGCTAAGTATGTTCGGCAAAAAGGCTTAACATGGAAACGTGAGTTACGGCTATCGACCAATACCGCAACCATGAATACTGTGATGGAAGATAATGGTTTAATCACCATCAATATGGGCAAGCCACGATTAGAGCCCGAAAAGATTCCGCTACGATTTGCGCAGCAGTCTGAAACCTACATGATTGATGCAGAAGGCATTCGATATAAGATTGGCGCAGTATCAATGGGCAACCCACATTGTGTGTTGCAGGTAGAAGATATCGACAAAGCGGCTGTTGGGAAAGTGGGGCCCATCTTGAGCCACCATAGTTATTTCCCAGCGCAAGCAAATGTTGGCTTTATGCAGGTGGTAGAGTCCAATGAAATAAAGCTTCGTGTTTTTGAGCGCGGCGTTGGTGAAACGTTGGCTTGTGGCACAGGGGCTTGTGCGGCAGTAGTGGCTGGTCGTTTGCAAAAGATTTTAGATGAAAAAGTAAAAGTCACGTTACCCGGCGGTAGCCTTTGGATTCGCTGGGCGGGTAAAGGGAGTCCAGTGTATATGACGGGACCTGCAAAAGTTGTGTTCGAAGGACAAATTGATGTCTAACAGACGTCGTGCGTATTGAATTATTGATGAGAAACGAAGATGGCTAAAGCTGCTGAAGATTTAGAAAGAGTGGAAGGCAAGATCGCGAATTACTTAGAAAAGAATCCTGAGTTCTTTGAACGTCACCCACAGCTCTTAGAAAATCTAAAAATTAACCACAAAGTGTATGGATCGGTATCGTTAGTTGAGCGCCAAATTTTGAACCTGCGACAGCGCACAGAAAACTTGCAGGGTCGATTAAATGAAATGATGGACAATGCTCATGTGAACAGTGAGTTATTGGTAAAGTGTTCAGAGTTAGCGGTGAACCTGATTCAAGTTTCGACTAAGCAAGAAGTGGTCGACACCTTGAGTAAAAAAATCCATGACTATTTTAACATTGATGACTGTCAACTGTGGCTATGTCAGAACAACGATAATCTTGAAAACGTTAAAGTTTCGGATATTGATACTTTGCGTAAATTAACCGATCAACAGTTTATACAAGATGATCCAGTTTGTGGACGAGTGACAGAAAGCATTAACCAGTTATTTGATAGCGAAGATGCGCTTGAGTCTTATGCATTGATTCCTTTGGGCGAGGGCGCGGAAGTCGGCATTATTGCTTTAGGAAGTCATAACGTTGAGCTTTTTACAGCTGATATGGGAACGCTCTTTTTACGATTTATTGGTGATGTGGCGGAAGCTTGCTTAACCCAGTGAGGTTAAATAAATGGCTATGATAAAAGCGGTCAACGACTATTATGATCAGCTACTTCATCAGAAGCAATACTCTGAGCACACAGTAAATAATTATAAGCGTCAGATTTTAGATTTTATAAACTACTTAGCAGAAAGAGTTAAAGATTGGCCAAAAGTATCAAGCCAAGATATTCGGCTATGGATGGCGCACCATCATCGAAACGGTGCATCGGCAGCGACAATAGGTTTAAAGCTTTCGTCATTGCGCGGTTTTTTGGATTATTTGGTGTCACAAAAAATCATTAAGACCAATCCAGCTCTTGGTTTAAGGGGCCCGAAAAAGCCAAAGCGTTTACCTAAAAACATTGATGTCGATAGCTTAAATCATTTTATAGATAGTTTGCCTGAATCTGAGCCTATTGAGATTCGGGACAAAGCGATGATCGAATTGTTGTATTCGGCTGGAATCCGACTGTCAGAATTATCGTCAATGAATTTAGACTCAATTAACTTTAATGACCAAACGCTAAGAGTACTCGGTAAAGGTCGGAAAATTCGCGAAGTGCCGTTTGGAACAGCAGCATCAAAGTTACTTAGAAAGTGGATCAAAAACCGTGTGTCATTTATCAAAGATCCCAATGAAAAGGCATTGTTTTTAAGTAATCGGGGGCAACGTTTAGGCAACCGCTCGATACAACAACGTTTAAATTATTGGGGAAAGCGTCAAGGGTTAACCGATGTGTTGCACCCGCACAAATTACGACACTCTTGCGCAACACATGTTTTAGAATCCTCCAGTGACTTAAGAGCGGTTCAAGAATTGTTAGGCCATGCCAGTATTTCCACCACACAAATTTATACGCACTTAGATTTTCAACATCTCGCTAAAACCTATGATGCAGCGCACCCTCGAGCTAGAAAGAATAAAAAAGATAACAAATAACATGTCTAAAACTACTGCGAAAAAAATACAAGCTGTCGATTGGGAAAAAGTCAAAGTAATCAGTTTTGATCTTGATGATACCTTGTGGGATAACACTGGAGTTATCGAAAAGTGCGAACAAGAGCTCTATAATTTTTTATGTCGGAAACACCCGCCTTTTGGGGAGCATTATTCAAAAGAAACCATGCACCGTGTATCAGAGCAATTCATAGCTCAAGATGTGCCGCACTTCGAAAACATGACCATATTACGCAAAGCCGTTATTGAGCACATGTTGTTAGAGACCGCTGGCGACTTAAACCTAGTCAACCAAGCATTCGGAGTTTTCTATTATTGGCGCAATCAAATTCAGATACCAGAACTCACTTATCAACTTTTAGACAAGCTAAACAAACAGTACAGCTTATTCGCCGTCAGTAACGGTAACTCGAACTTATACTGGCTGGGTTTAATGGACTACTTTGAAAAGCACTACATTGCTGGCGTCGATGGTCGCGCCAAACCGTCTGCTGATATGCTGCATAAAATCTGCGACTTAAAAAATATCGAACCACAAGAACTTCTACATATTGGTGATAACCATGACACCGATATTCAAAGCAGTATTAATGCAGATTGCCAGCATTTAGAAATTCACGTGAAGGATTTGGGAAAACTTTACGAAGGAGTTTGAGTTAATTATTTAAAATATGCCGCGAAAGAGCCGCGGCATATCAACTGTTTACTTTAATGAGCGTCTAACTTAACTCTTTCATATTATCCGCCATACCTTGAATCAAACGCTGCTTCGCTTCATGACTGGCCCAGGCAATATGTGGTGTGATTGCGATATTCGGAATGTCTGATGCGAGTAACGGGTTATTTAGGCTAGGAGGCTCAACAGATAGAACGTCGAGACCCGCACCGGCGATAACCTTATTCTTTAGCGCGATTGCCAAATCTTGTTCATTGATTACTGGGCCACGGGCTGTATTGATAACATAAGCGGTGGATTTCATTTGATGGAAGAAATCTTTGTTGAGTAAGTCTTTAGTTTCGTCAGTCAGTGGACAGTGAAGTGAGACGAAGTCAGCTTGTGGTAAGGCTTCGTCAAGCGTGACTTGGTTGTCGCGCATAGGACGGCCTGGGATGTTGGCGACGATAACCTTCATGCCAAAGGCTTGAGCCAGCTGTTCTACTTTTTTACCGATATTGCCGTAACCAATTAACGCTAGAGTTTTTCCTTCGAGCTCCATGATCGGAAAGTCAGTCAGGGTAAACATGCGGCTTTTCTGCCATGCGCCTTGAGCAGTGAGCTGATAATGTTCACAAGCGCGGGTGGCGAAATTAAGCATGAACTGAAGCGTCAGTTGCGCTACGGCAAAGGTAGAGTAGTCAGCAACATTAAAGCACTTAATATCGAGTTCTTTCGCTGCTTCTAAATCAATATTATTCATGCCAGTAGCAGCCAGCTGAATTACTTTTAGTTGGGGCAACTGCTTAAGTGTTTCGCCATCTAATACCACTTTATTAGTAATTACTACGTCGGCATCTTTACAGCGCTCAAGTACTTCTTCGGGTTTCGTAAGACCATAAACGTCAAAGTCATCAAAGCATTCAGCCAATGGCGTTAAGTCGGCGAGTGGCTGGTGTGATTTACCTTGCCAGTTACCTAGTGTATCGGCGTCTAGAAATACTGCTCGCATGATTGCTCCTAAATCGTATTACCTGATCGTGTTACCAGATGGGTTTAGCGTATTGAAAATGAAATGACATACATTTCATAAGGTTTGGCAGATTCAGTGCCAAAGTAAGCTTCGTACTGCCCTTTTTCAGCGGGCAACATTGTGCCAAGAGCCCCAGTGATCAGCAAGTAATCTTTATTGATGGGGTAGTTTACCGAAAGTAGCTTATTAATCATCCAGACCAAGGCTTCTTTTTGATCGCCCATGGCATCAGTTGCTACACCTTGAGTAACGACAGTGCCATTTTTTTTCAGGGTGGCCTGTAAGTCATTAACATGCTCGCTATCGAATGGCATGGTATTGCCCATGATAAATTGATTCGAAGCGACATTACTGGTAACTAATGTCACAGCGGTCATGTCACTTTTGCGGGCGAAGCGTAAATTTGGAAGCTCAACGATGGGAACTATAGCTCTTATATACTGGGGAAGCTCTTCGATGGTAATAGGTTTTGTGATGGGTTGACTTAGAATAAAGCCTAACTCAACTTCAAGCCGCAAGTCGTGATAGTTACCCAGCAAGTAAGCGCCTCGATTACGGCTAAAGCCACTTTTAAATAAAGCACCGACTAGTGGTTCGTCGACATTAAAAGCCGCTTGCCCCTTTTCGCTGGTTAATCCGGCCTTGTAACCGACGACTGGATCGCTAATGGCATGCTGCAGGACGCTAACTCGCTGTAATGCATAGGCGTCTTGCATCATTTTTTCTTCTTCAGAGGGCGCCAGCATGGAGCCGCATCCAGACAAAAGTAGGAAAACCGAGAAAAAGGGTAATAATAGTGTCGCTTTTTTCATACAATAGCCCATCAATCTAAAACTAGAACAAGCATAGCCTATATGGATGCCTCAAGCATAATCGAATCGTTAAATGATGCACAAACCGAAGCCGTGACTGCACCGAACAAAGCTTTGTTGGTGCTAGCAGGCGCTGGCTCGGGGAAAACTCGCGTATTGGTCCATCGAATTGCTTGGCTGGTTAAGGTGGAGCAAGTTTCCGCTCACTCGATTTTAGCGGTGACCTTTACCAATAAAGCGGCTAAAGAAATGCTTGGTCGGGTTGAAGATATGCTGGCAATGCCGGCGCGAGGTATGTGGGTCGGAACCTTCCACAGTATTGCGCACCGCTTATTACGCGCTCACTACCGAGATGCGGGCCTGCCCGAGGGCTTCCAAATTTTGGACGCCCAAGATCAGTTGCGCGTGATTAAGCGGGTGATGAAAGAGTTAAACCTCGATGACAATGAGTGGCCACCTAAGCAGGCGCAGTGGTTCATTAACGCCAAAAAGGATGATGGCTTACGTCCCGGAAATATTCAGCATCATGGTGACTTTTTTGTGAGCACCATGGTCAAAGTTTATTACGCTTATGAAGAAGCCTGTAAAACTGCCGGCTTAGTCGATTTCAACGAATTGTTACTACGTGCTTATGAGCTATGGGCCAATAATCCTCATCTATTGAAGCATTACCAAGAGCGTTTCCAGCACATTCTAGTTGACGAGTTCCAAGATACTAACGCTATTCAGTACGCCTGGATCCGCTTGCTGTGTCATGAAGGAAACCGAATTACTATTGTTGGCGATGACGATCAGTCGATTTACGGCTGGCGTGGTGCAAAAATTGAGAATATTCAACAGTTTGAGAATGACTTCCCGGACTGTAAGATTTCCCGCCTAGAGCAAAACTACCGTTCAACCAGCACTATCCTAAAAGCGGCGAACGCAGTGATCTCGTACAACAGTGATCGTATGGGCAAGAGCTTATGGACAGAGGGTAATGAAGGCGAGCCGATCACCATTTACTCAGCCTTTAATGAGCAAGAAGAGGCGCGCTTTATCGCCGCTAGAATCGAGGACTGGGTGCAACAGGGCAACAGTTATAACGATATTGCCATTCTGTACCGCAGTAATGCTCAATCGCGGATTCTGGAAGACGCCATGCTTAACCGCAACATTCCTTATCGTATTTATGGTGGCTTGCGATTCTTCGAGCGTGCAGAGATTAAAGATACCATGGCCTATTTGCGGTTAATGACCAACCGTGATGATGATGCTTCGTTTGAGCGTGTGGTCAATACACCCGCTCGCGGTTTGGGTGAAAAATCTGTGGACTTAATTCGCGCAAAAGCCCGAGAAGACGAGACATCTTTATGGCAGGCCGCGAGTAAGATGGTGGTCGATCAGCTGTTACCGCCACGTGCTCGCACAGCGATGGCAGGTTTCTTGCACTTAATCAATGAGCTGGATTCTAGCACCAAAGAAGTGGATTTGTGGGAGCAAACTGAAGTGGTCATCGAGCACTCAGGCTTAATGGACAAAGTGAGCAAAGAGAAGGGTGAAAAGGCCCAGGCACGCAAGGAAAACTTGCAGGAGCTGGTCAACGCGACTCGCGAGTTTGATCCCGATGAGATGATTCCTGAAGAAACGCCGGACATGACGCCATTGATGGCCTTTATCGCACATGCGTCATTAGAGGCAGGCGATACGCAGGCCGATGAATATCAAGAGTCGGTACAGATGATGACGTTACACTCAGCTAAGGGGTTAGAATTTCCTTTGGTGTTTATCGCTGGCATGGAAGAAAAATTATTCCCTCATCAAATGTCGCTTGATGAACCCGGTGGTTTAGAGGAAGAGCGTCGCTTGGCTTATGTGGGCATTACGCGTGCTATGCAGCAGCTGTATTTAACTCATGCTGAAAAGCGCCGTATGTGGGGGCGTGAAACTTACCCTTCAGTGTCTCGCTTTATCAGTGAAATACCAGCTGAGCTAATGACTGAGGTGCGGTTAAATACTCAGGTTCAGCGACCGGTTTTCCAAAAACAGTCGCCGATTAAGCGCAAAGGGCCGGAAGGTTTCCATTTGGGGCAACTAGTACAGCACCCTAAATTTGGAAAAGGGATTATTATTAATTATGAGGGAGAAGGGCCACAAGCTTCGGTTCAAGTGAACTTTGAAAAAGAAGGCTTAAAAAAGCTAATGTTAGCATATGCTAAATTAGAACCTTCTTCATAAGTCATTGATTTATAGTGAGATAATCTGAAATTTATTTGCCTTGTAACGCTTAGTAGCAAATTTGTAAAATATAAAAACTTATCCTTGATCTATTGATTCATTAACTGCTTTAATCCAAAAGCCTTGTTCGCAATGGAGAAGACAAAGTCTTTCCGATGAACAGGGCTTTTTTGTTTTTAAAGATAAGAGTTATAAACAAAATCCCACTACATTGAGTCATAATCTTATAGGGGTAGGTTAATGAATTTTAAAGTAAAGATGGCTTGTACAGCCACACTTCTAGCGATGGGCGTATCAGCTCACGCATCGGGTGCAATGGGTAAAACAACGATTACTGCACCAGCGGCTGATGAAGAAAATCAGCGCGTTATTGTGAAATTTAAGCCAGGACACGGTAAGCAAGCCAAATCAATGGCGCTTAAAGCTGGCGGTCAAATGAAAGTAAACCTGAAGCAGCACAACGCCTTTGCGATTGAAGTATCGCCACAAGCGTTAAAAGCACTTCAAAACAATCCAAACGTTGAATACGTCGAGCCTGACCACAAGCGTAAGTTACTGTCTACAAACTTAGACCTAACTGAAATTGAGCCATGGGGCATTTCTCGTGTGCAAGCGGATCTAGTCTCTGACAGCAATGCGGGTAACCGTACTGTTTGTATCATTGACTCAGGTTACGATATTAATAACTCAGATCTAGCAAGCAACAATCACTCAGGCACGAACGATTCTGGTACCGGTAACTGGTTTGAACCAGGCGGTTCTCACGGTACTCACGTAGCCGGTACGATTGCTGCTGTATCGAACAACTCTGGTGTTGTCGGTGTTATGCCAAACGCTAACGTAAACATTCACGTGATTAAAGTATTCAACGAGTCTGGTTGGGGCTATTCATCATCGCTCGTTGCTGCTGTAGATGAGTGTGTTAATAGTGGTGCTAACGTGATTAACATGAGCTTAGGTGGCGGCGGTTCGTCGAACACTGAGAAAAACGCTTTCCAAAACCATTTTGATAATGGTGTGTTAAGTATCGCAGCTGCTGGTAACGATGGTAACTCAAGCCACTCTTACCCAGCTTCATACGACGCTGTGGTTTCTGTAGCGGCTGTTGATTCAGGTAATAAGCACGCAAACTTCTCACAATATACGAGTCAAGTTGAGCTAGCAGGTCCAGGCGAAGCGATTCTATCAAGCGTGGGTATCGGCGACGGTTTCCTAGGTCAGCTAGAAGTTGGTGGCGTCGACTATTTCGAGAATGGTGTGGTTCCGCAAAACTTCTACAACAGCAGCTTGAGCTTTGATAACGCTGCAAATGTTGGTTCTGCATCAGGCACTTTAGGTGTTTGTACAACCTCGGGCACCAGTTATAACTGCCCAAGCATGACGGGTAAGATTTGTTTGGTTGAGCGTGGTGAAAACCAAGGCGACAACACAAGTTCTACGGAAAACAACTATCCTGAATACCGTGGTGTCGATGCGTGTATGGACGCTGGCGCGGAAGGTGTTGTAGTTTACAGTAATGCTGACCGTCCAGGTTTACAGCATCCTTTCCTTATCGACTTCAACAGCAAGATTGGTAACACGCCAGTGGTATCGGTTGATCGTGCTACAGGTCTAGAATTAGCAAATAAAGCTGGTCAAAGTGTGACGATGTCTAAAGACGGCGGTCAGGACTGGGAGTACTACAATGGTACTTCGATGGCGACGCCACACGTTGCAGGTGTTGCGGCACTAGCATGGAGCCACCACCCATCATGTACAGCTGCTCAAGTTCGTCAAGCATTAAAAGATACAGCGCTTGACCTTGATGTTGCTGGTCGTGATGACCGTACAGGTTATGGTTTGGTACAAACGCAAGCAGCAATTGCTGAGTTAGACTCAGTGTGTGGCGGCGGTAACCCACCTCCACCACCACCAAGCGGCAACGAGTTGACCAAAGGTGTAACGGTAACAGGCATTAGCGGTGCACAAGGTTCTGAAGTGTTCTATACATTTGAAGTTCCAGCGGGCGCAACTGACCTAACGTTTGATATGGCAGGTGGTTCTGGTGATGCTGATATGTATGTTCGTTTCGGCTCTGAGCCAACAACCAGTACTTACGATTGTCGTCCTTACAGAAGTGGTAACACTGAAAACTGCTCGTTTGCTTCACCTCAAGCAGGAACTTACCACGTGATGATCCGCGGTTATAGCTCGTACTCAAACACAAGCTTAACAGCTGATTACACTGACGCAGGTTCAAACCCTCCTGTGAACGACACCTTGAATGAGACTAATATCTCTGGTGCGAAAAATAGCACGCAATACTTCACGCTAGAAGTACCAGCGGGTCGTAGCTCGGTGTCTATCGTCATGTCTGGTGGCTCAGGTGATGCGGATCTTTATGTTCGCTTCGGTAGTCAGCCTACAACAAGCTCTTGGGATTGTCGTCCATACAAATATGGAAATAACGAGACTTGTACTTTGAGCGCGCAGGAAGGTACATACCACATCATGATTCGTGGTTATAGTTCCTTTTCAGGAGTTACTCTGGATGGTAGCTCTAGCTAGTCGTTCGACAAGCTTGATAAAAAAGGTCGCTTCGGCGACCTTTTTTTTCGCCTATATGGTGGCTTTAAGGGGCTTCATAGCCGAAATAAGGAATATTTCTGCGCGAGTTATCAAATCTGAATATTAAATCGTTGAATATTTGAATCATCTTTGTAGCCAGTGCTTTAATCAATATTGGCTCTAGATTGAACCTCTGAGCGAGGTAGGGTGAAAAGGTGTCATGGAGACGACAATTTATGGGGAAACAACCATAAATAGTATCAGAGTATCGTTGATGACAGTCTTTGGGGAGTACAAATACTCCCAGCTAGGGCAGTGGTTAATTAACGTTATATAGGGGTAATCATGAAGTTTACAATGAAAATAGCCTGTGCGGCGACGATCGTAGCTTTGGGCATGGCCGCTTACGCTGATCAAGAACGTGTCATCGTCACATTTAAAGAAGGTAAAGGTCCGTCGGTTAAAGCGATAGCAGCTAAAGCAGGCGGTAACATCAAAGTTGAGCTGAGCAATCAAAATGCTTTTGCAGTCGAAATGCCTGCAGCCGCTATTAACGGCTTACGAAATAATCCAAACGTTGAGTTTATTGAGCAGGATCTAAAGCGTTTCCCAATGGCCATATATGAGGATGATGTCGGTGATCCCACCACACAGCAACTGACGCCTTATGCCATTTATCAATCCCAAGCCGATCAATTATCACTGCAATCAGGACAAAAAGTCTGTGTGATTGACTCAGGTATCGCTGGTGCTGACGGTGAAACGGGTGGCAAGAACAACGATTTTGATTGGTCAGTGATTACGGGTACCAACGATTCGGGAACGGGCGATTGGTTCCGTGATGGTGGGCCACATGGTACCCACGTAGCTGGTACGGTTGGCGCTGAGGACAATGGATTTGGCGTTGTGGGTATGGCGCCAGGTGTGCCGATGCACATCATTAAAGTCTTTAACGCATCAGGCTGGGGTTACTCGTCGGACTTAGCTCATGCGGCTGAAAAATGTACGGAAGGTGGCGCTAACATCATTACCATGTCGCTTGGTGGTGGTGGCGCGAATAGCACTGAGGAAAATGCTTTTATCGACTTCACCAATAACGGCGGTTTGGTCTTAGCCGCAGCGGGTAACGATGGTAATACCGCACGATCTTATCCAGCTGGCTATAAGTCGGTAATGATGATCGGGGCTAACGATGGTGATAATAATATTGCCGACTTTTCGCAATTTCCAGACTGTACAGTCGGAAGTGGTGGCAGTGCTGAAACAGACGATGGTCACTGTGTCGAAGTGACGGCTGGTGGCGTTACTACCTTATCAACCTATCCAGCAGGCGGAGCTACACTATCCTCGGCGACGATTGACGGAACGGGGATTGCTTCAACCGGCATGGAAAACCACGGTGAGGCCAGTGGTGATACCTATTACATGGGGGTGGGCGATTCAACAGATGCTGGTGCTAACGGCAAAGTGTGTGTGATTGACCGTGGCGATATCAGTTTTCAGGATAAGACAGCCAACTGTGAGAACTCCGGTGGCATCGGCGCGATCATTGTCAATAATGAAGCCGGTTTGTTTAGTGGTACCTTAGGCAGTCCTAACCCAACAACAATTCCCGTAGTTGGCGCAGCGCTGGAAGATCGTGACGCAATTCTGGCTGCATCGACCGCTACGGTGTCGGTGGGACCAAGCGACTATGGTTACATGAGCGGTACTTCGATGGCGACGCCTGGGGTAGCGGGTGTGGCAGCGTTAGTCTGGTCACACTTCCCAAGTTGTACTGGTACTGAAATCCGTGACGCTTTAAAAGCAACAGCCGATGATCAGGGAGCACCAGGTCGCGACGACTATTTCGGTTACGGTATCGTCAAAGCGAAAAATGCTTATGATTATTTAACAGCAAACGGTTGTTCGGGCGGCCCAGTGGATACAGCACCAGTCGCTGACTTCACATATGCTTGTACAGACTTGAGCTGCGACTTTACGGATAACAGCAGTGATGACAACGGTATTTCAAGCTACAGCTGGGATTTTGGTGACGGTAATAACAGTACATCGGCTAGCCCTAGTCATACCTACGGTGCTGATGGCGACTACTCTGTGATATTGACTGTAACGGATACAGCGGGTCAAACTGACTCAAGTACCCAGACGGTAACTGTCACCAGTGGTGATCCTGGTGGCGATATTAGCTTGAGTTTGAATGGTTACAAAGTTAAGGGCCGTCATACTGTTGATTTGAGTTGGAGCGGTGCGACGAGTGCCAACGTTGATATTTATCGTAACGGTAGTGCATTAATCACCACGACGAACGACGGTGACTATACCGATGCGACGAATAATCGTGGCAAAGCCACTTATACTTATCAGGTGTGTGAGGCTGGAACCGCAAGCTGTTCAGAGCAGGTCAGCGTTAATCTTTAGCCAATTCTAAGTAGTACTTGAGTAAAAAAGGCGAGCTATTGGCTCGCCTTTTTATTCTAAAAACAAAAACAGATATCAACTTAATCATTGATAATCAGCAAGTTAAAAGAATCTATAAATTTCAGATAAATCCCTTTTATTTAACGTGTTATCGAGTTTGTTAAATTTCATGCATTAGAAAAATTATTGTTTGACATTAGTAAAGCTAAGCTGTTTAATTCGTACACAAGCTTCATCGACTATGGAAAGTTAGAACCTAACCCATGGCGATGGAGCTTTTTTATTGCTTAAAAGAATTACCAAAGGGGTAGAAATGAACTTTAAAATTAAAATGGCTTGTGCAGCGACTTTACTCGCGCTTGGCACAGCGGCACACGCAGAGCGTGTTATCGTATCGCATGATGATAATGGTCAAGGACTGAAGAAAGGCCAAAAAATATTGGCTGAAGGCAAAAACTGGTTTGCCGTAGATTTAGATGAGAAGGGGAAAAGCGCCATCCGTGGTAAGAAAGGCTTCAAAAAGATGGAAAAAGATTTGAAGCGTTTCCCAATGGCGATTTATAACGATGATGCGGGTGACCCATCAGCACAGCAGCTAACGCCTTATGCAGTATATCAATCACAAGCTGATCAACTGACGCTTGGCGCAGGCCAAAAAGTGTGTGTGATCGACTCAGGTATTGCTGGTGCTCAAGGTGAAACCGGCGGCAAGAATAACGATTTCGATTGGACAGTCATTACTGGTGATAGCGATTCAGGTACTGGCGATTGGTTTACTGATGGTGGCCCACACGGTACACACGTAGCAGGTACAGTAGGTGCAGCTGACAACGGTATCGGTGTTGTGGGTATGGCTCCTGGCGTTCCAATGCACATCATTAAAGTATTCAACGCATCAGGTTGGGGTTATTCATCAGATCTAGCGCACGCTGCTGATCTATGTACTCAAGCTGGCGCGAACATCATCACCATGTCACTTGGTGGCGGCGGCGCTAACAGCGTCGAAGAATCTGCGTTTGATACCTTCACTGCAAACGGTGGTCTTGTACTGGCGGCGGCAGGTAACGACGGTAACAGTGTACGTTCATACCCAGCAGGTTATAAATCAGTCATGATGATTGGCGCTAACGATGGCGACAATAACATTGCTGATTTCTCACAATTCCCATCAAATACCATGACGTCTGGTAAAGGTAAGCATGCAACAACTGAAACGCATGATGGTTATGGTGTCGAAGTGACAGCTGGTGGTGTTAATACATTATCGACTTATCCTTCAGGCGGTGCGAGCATCGCTAGCTTAACGGTTGACGGTGTAGGCGTTCCTGCAGCAGCAACTGACAACACGGGTTCAGTATCAGGTTCAACGTATTTCATGGGTACAGCAGAAGCGACTGATTCAGGCGCTAGCGGCAAAATCTGTGTAATCGACCGTGGTAATATTTCTTTCGCTGATAAAATCAACAACTGTGGCAACTCTGGCGGTATCGGCGCTATTGTTGTAAACAATGTTGCTGGCGAAGGTGTGGTATACATGGATATCACAGGCGTTACGACGAGCATCCCAGCGGTAGGTGCAGCTTATGAAGACCGTACAGCAATCGTCGGTTCATCCAATGCAGACATTAATTCTGGCGCAAGCGATTACGGCTACATGAGCGGTACATCGATGGCGACTCCAGCAGCAGCTGGTGTGGCAGCGTTAGTATGGTCAAATCACCCAAGCTGTTCAGGTACAGAAATTCGTACAGCAATGAAAGCAACGGCAGAAGACCAAGGCGCAGCTGGACGTGATGACTACTTCGGTTACGGTATCGTAAAAGCTAAATTAGCGAGCGACTACTTAACGGCTAATGGTTGTACAGGCGCTGTAGATGGTGGCGACGGTGGTGGCGATCCAGAGCCAGAGCCAGAACCATGTCGCGGTGGTCCTAAAAAATGTGGCTAATAACTGCTTAAACAGTTAAAGGTTACACAAAAGGCAGGGTTATCCCTGCCTTTTTTTGTGCAAAAATTTAATGCATTTTTGCATTAGAAATTCTAATTGGTTTAACCAGTCCTGCATTTGCGTTTAAAAACTTGTGATCATATTTTGATCCTGATATAAAGGCTTTCGCGTGTTTGTAACAAATTGTACACGTATAACAAAATATAATGTTTAAATCTTAAAATAGAAACAAATAAATTTAAAACCAAATGAGGGTAATATGAATCTAAAAATGAAAATGGCCTGTGCTGCAACCTTGCTAGCGCTAGGTACAGCAGCCCATGCGGAGCGAGTAATCGTATCCTATGACACTAATGGTCAAGGCTTAAAGAAAGGTCATAACGTCTTAGTTGAAGGCAAAAACTGGTTTGCCGTAGATTTAGATGAGAAGGGAAAAAGCACCATCCGTGGTAAGAAAGGTTTTAAGTCTATGGAAAAAGACGTAAAGCGTTTCCCAATGGGAATTTATAACGATGATTCGGGCGATCCAACTGCTCAGCAACTTACACCATACGCGGTATATCAGTCGCAAGCAGACCAGCTTGTCTTAGGGACTGGGCAAAAAGTCTGTGTGATCGACTCTGGTATTGCTGGTGCTGACGGCGAGACTGGCGGTAAAAATAATGATTTTGATTGGTCTGTAATTACCGGTGATAGCGATTCAGGTACTGGCGATTGGTTCCGCGACGGCGGCCCACACGGTACGCACGTAGCAGGGACAGTGGGTGCTGCAGATAACGGTATTGGTGTCGTAGGTATGGCTCCTGGCGTACCAATGCATATCATTAAAGTATTTAACAACGATGGCTGGGGCTATTCATCTGATTTGGCACACGCTGCAGACAAATGTACGCAAGCAGGTGCAAATATCATTACTATGAGCTTAGGTGGTGGTTTTGCGAATTCTACAGAAGAAAATGCATTCAACACTTTCACTGCTAATGGTGGTTTGGTGTTAGCAGCTGCAGGTAATGATGGAAATACCAGCCGTTCATACCCTGCGGGTTATAAATCAGTGATGATGATTGGTGCGAATGACAATAACAACCAAATTGCGTCTTTCTCACAACATCCAAGCTGTACAGAAAAAGGCAAAACTGATGATGGTTACTGTGTAGAAGTGACTGCTGGTGGTGTTAACACACTATCGACATACCCTGCAGGTGGCGCGACTCTTTCTTCGGCATCAATTGATGGCGTAGGTATTGCGTCAGCTGGCATGGAAAACAACGGTGATGCAAGTGGAAATACATACTATATGGGGCTAGGCACTTCTACGGACGCTGGAGCAAACGGAAATATATGTGTAATCGATCGTGGTGAAATTAGTTTCCACGACAAGGTTGCGAACTGTGAAAACTCTGGTGGTATTGGTGCAATTATCATTAATAACGAATCAGGGATGTTGTACGGAACCTTAGGTGATACCAACACAACAACGATTCCTGCGGTAGGTACAGCTCTTGAAGATCGTGATGCGATTTTAGCAGCAACAAATGCTACGGTATCTGTGGGTCCTAGCGATTATGGTTATATGAGCGGCACATCAATGGCAACTCCTGCTGTTGCAGGCGTATCTGCGCTAGTTTGGTCAAACCATCCAAGCTGTTCGGGTACTGAAATCCGTAACGCTCTAAAGGCGTCAGCTGAAGATCAAGGTGCCGCTGGTCGTGATGACTATTTCGGTTATGGTATTACCAAAGCGAAAGCTGCCAGTGATTACTTAACTGCGAACGGTTGTACCGGATCAGTGGATGATGGCGACGACGGTGGTTCATGTAAGGGTGGACCAAAAAAATGCGGCTAATCACCGGCATGTAAATAAAAAAGACGGGTTAAACCCCGTCTTTTTTTTGAGTTTTAGCATAATAAAACAATGCCTATTTGCATTAGAAAAAATAATTGGTATTACCAGTGGTTGTATTATCAGGAAAAACTTGTGATCAATTTTTGTACTTGTTATAAAGCTGTTTGCATTTGTAACAAATTGTACAGTGCATAACAAAATGTAATGCAAATAGCATTACAAGAAAAGCAATAAATCACATTCAAAAAACACCAAATGAGGGTAATATTTAATGAAAAAAACATTAATAGCCAGTGCAGTTGGCATGGCATTCGTATCTGCACAAGCAATAGCTGAAAAACCAACTTTTACAACCAGTGAAGAATTAAACGTGCAAAATCGTTGCATCATCACTTTTCATGACAGCGTAGCGAAAAATCAAGTCAAAGGTTTGGCTAATGGTTTAGCGCAACGAGCAAATGCTTCGGTTCGTCATGTTTATCAAAACTCAATCAAAGGCTTTACCGTCAATGCACCTTGTACAGCGGCTGAGAAAGCCTTTGGTGGTGACATGAATGTTAAGCGTATGTCTCCCGATGGGGTAGTAAGCGTAAGTTTTGCTGGTCCTCCCGGAGGTGGTGGCAGTGAAGGTCAAACAACACCTTATGGCACAACTCGAGTTGGCGGTCCAGTTGACGGTACCGGTTATACCGCTTGGGTAATTGATAGCGGCATTGACTTGGATCATCCAGACTTAAACGTTGACTCTAGTCGTGGTTTTACCGCAATTACTCAAGGTGGCGGCGGTATGGATGACGAAAATGGTCACGGTACTCACGTAGCGGGCACGATTGGTGCGATTGATAATACCATCGACTCTTTGGGGGTTGCGCCAAACACAACCGTAGTACCAGTACGAGTTCTAGACCGTCGTGGTTCTGGCTCTTACTCTGGCGTTATCGCTGGTGTGGATCACGTTGGCGCTAATGCATCCCCTGGTGATTGTGCAAACATGAGCTTGGGTGGGCCTGTAAGCCAAGAATTGGATGATGCTGTGATTGCTGCGTCGGAAAACTCAGGAGCTTTCTTTGTTATTGCGGCGGGTAATGATGGTGATGACGCTAACAATTATTCACCGGCACGTGCCAATGGCTCAAACGTTTGGACAATTTCTGCGACAGATTCAAGTGATGTAATGGCATCTTGGTCTAACTATGCGAACCCACCTGTAGACTATGCTGCACCTGGCGTTGGCGTATTCTCATTATGGAAAGATGGCGGAACTAACACTATTTCAGGTACTTCAATGGCATCACCACACGCTTGTGCTGTGATTATGTTGACGGGCGGCAACCCTAATACTGACGGTAATGCTACAAATGATCCAGATGGAAATCCAGACCCAATTATCCACCTTTAATAGAAAGTGGGTAGTAGGATAAAAATGAAAGCGCCCTTCGGGGCGTTTTTTCTGAGGTAGGAAAAGCGTCTAAAGTTTAAGGTATTAGTTATTTTGAGTATAAAGCTGTGTGAGTTAATGAATAAACAATAATATACAGCCGAGGTTTATAGATAAATTAATATAATTGGTATAACCAGTAGTGATAATAATAAATAATGCTTGATCGTTAAATAACCAATTGATATAACACTGGGGTCGAGCGGATTCTACTAATAAAAACAGAGCTTTAAAAGCAAAGTAGGACCCAACATTCAAAAAACCAAATGGGGTAATTTCCTAATGAAAAAAACTGTAATCGCCAGTGCTGTAGGCATGGCAATCGTATCGACACAATCACTAGCTGTGGAGCCAACTTATTCATCGAACGATGAACTAAACGTGCAAAACCGTTGTATCATTACTTTACATGACAGCGTCAATGCGTCAGAAGTAAAAGGTCTTGCTAAAGGTATGGCCCAGCGTGCTAACGCATCAGTGCGTCATGTTTATAAAAATTCAATAAAAGGATTTACGGTCAACGCGCCATGTCACGCGGCTGAAAAAGCATTTGGTGGGGACATGAATATTAAGCGTATGTCTCCAGACGGTGTCGTACGTGTGAGCTTTAAAGGTAAGCCAGGCGGTGGTGGCGGCGGTGGCGGCCAAACAACACCGTGGAGTGTCACTCGTGTAGGTGGTGCTCAAAGTGGCGCTGGTTATACGGCATGGGTTCTAGATACGGGTATCGATACTGATCATGGTGATCTGAATGTTGATGCTAGCCGTGGATTTACAGCATTTACAAAAGGTAAGGACGCTAACACTGACGACGGTAACGGCCATGGTACTCACGTAGCGGGTACAATCGCAGCAATCGACAATACTCAAGATGTAGTGGGTGTTGCTGCTGGCGCAACAGTGGTTCCAGTGAAAGTACTTGATTCACGTGGTTCTGGCTCATACTCAGGCGTAATCGCTGGTGTTGACCATGTTGCAGCAAATGCTTCAGCAGGTGACTGTGCGAACATGAGCCTAGGTGGCCCTGTAAGCCAGGAACTAGATGATGCAGTAGAAGCCGCAGCTCAAAGCTCAGGCGCTTACTTCGTTCTAGCGGCAGGTAATGACGGCGATCATGCAAGCAACCACTCGCCAGCGCGTGCTAACGGTAACCGCGTATTTACCATCTCAGCGACTGACTCAAACGACAATATGCCTTCATGGTCTAACTATGGTAACCCACCTGTTGATTATGCTGCGCCAGGTGTAAGCATTTTGTCATTACGTAACGGTGGCGGAACAACAACGATGTCAGGTACGTCAATGGCTGCTCCAGCGGCGTGTGCTGTGATTATGTTGAAAAACGGTAATCCAAGCACTGACGGTACAGCGGGTAATGATCCAGACGGTAACCCGGACCCAATCATTCACCTGTAATCGGTAGAATGTTCTAAAAAGGTCGCTTCGGCGGCCTTTTTTTATGGTAGTAGAATAGCAAACATCCTGTGAAATCAGTCACATAATCGATGAGTATTTACACAGGGCGAAATAATGCTGTGTCACAATATTTTGATGAACAGTTTTGCTTTAACACCATACTACCCCTTAGTGTTAAAGTTTAAGCCCCGCTTTGTTGCGGGGCTTATTTTGGCACTTTACTGTTTATGATTGGTTGCTTTGATTCTGTTGGCCGTACATTTGAGCCGCGCGTTGATACTGCACCCAGCTCGTTAAAATGTATTTATCGTTGGAGACGGGCTTCTGACCGCGATGAGTATGGGTAAACCCAGCAGGCGCAATAACCAATGAACCTTGTTTTGGTTTGCTTTGAACATTCTGATAAAAGAACTCAGTTTCACCGCCTTCTTCAACGTCATTCAAATAAAACATCCACAACAAAGTACGGTGTAACGAGTCTTGATTAGGGTCATTAGGATGTGGGTAATGCTCAGAGTGCCAGTGGAAGTAGCCACCTTCACCCTTATCATACTTCTGTGCGTTAACTGGTCCTAGTCGATAAACGGCTTGAATAAACTGTGCTAAGCTTTGGTCGTCCATCTTTTCGACGTCTACATAGCTCAATTGCTCCATTTCACCCTCTTGGTTCTGGAACATTAACGACACAGCCCCAGCCAATAAAAAAGGATATTGACGGACATAGTGGATCATCCCACGCAACACAACATTTTGGATATGTTGCATTTCTTCCTGCCACTCATCAGGATACTGCGTGATGGTAATATCCGTACTATTTTTCTTAATTTTATCAACGCCATGCCCCGTTTCGCCCTGACGTTTATGTGAGCTTTGCTCAAATTTCTCGATACACTTATTACAAAATTCAGGATCGAGCGCTTGCTCATAAATATTAATAAAACTCGACATCAATGCCCCCGCATGGTCTTTTTTTAATCAAAGTTGCCATAGCTTATTATAGTCGGTACATTGATGCCAGAAATCGCCAAAAAAACTTTAGAATAGGGCGTTGAGACTAATAGCAGGTTAATTATGAAAAGAAGAAACTTCATTGGCGCCCTTGGGGCTGGCGCCGCCGTTGCTGGACTGACCGCTTGTAACAATAGTGGCAGCGAGACGAAAGCTACACCCGTCGAAAAGTGGGACGGCGAGGTCATTAAATGGACCATGATCACGACATGGCCGAAAAACTTTGCTGGCCTTGGCGAAGGCGCGGAATACTTAGCCAAGCTGATAAACCGCTTAAGTGGCGGTCGCATGGAAGTTAAAGTCTATGGTTCTGGCGAACTGGTACCAGCGTTACAAGTTTTCGAATCTGTCGCCAGTGGCGCCGCCCAAATTGGTCACGGCGCCTCTTATTATTGGAAAGGCAAGTTGCCAATGACGCCATTTTTTGCTGCCGTTCCTTTTGGCTTAAATGCGCAAGAAATGAACGGCTGGTTATTACATGGTGGTGGTTTAGACTTGTGGCGGGAGTTATACGAACCCTTGGGGTTAATTCCAGAACCTTGTGGTAATACTGGCGTACAAATGGCAGGCTGGTTTAACAAAGAAATCAACTCGCTAGCTGACTTAAAAGGAATGAAAATGCGCATTCCTGGCCTTGGCGGTGAAGTATGGCGACGCGCAGGAGGGATTCCAGTTTTGATGCCAGGAAGCGAAGTCTTTACCTCCTTAGAGACAGGAGCGATAGACGCTGCTGAATGGGTCGGCCCTTATAACGACTTGGCTTTCGGCTTGTTTAAAGCGGCGCGTTATTATTATTACCCAGGCTGGCATGAGCCAGGTACGACGCTCGAAGCCCTAATCAATAAAAAGGCCTATGAAGCGCTACCCAAAGATTTACAGGAAATTGTAACAACAGCATGCCGTACAGCGAATGCGGATCTATTGGCAGACTTTACCGCTAAAAATAACGAAGCATTGCAAACGTTAATTACAAAACATGGCGTTGAACTACGTGAGCTACCGAAAGAAGTATTAAGGGAATTAGAAGCAATTTCTGAGGATATGCTAAAAGAGCAGGCTGTGACAGAATTAGATCAAAGAATCTTACAGTCTTTCATGGAATTTAAAGAGCAAGCTAAAACGTGGCATCGAGTGTCTGAGCAGAGTTACTACGACGCCAGGCGGTAAGGTTTCGGAAAAGGAACCTGCTTTATTTAACTTATTAGTAAGTTGGAAGCTAGCCTTCCAACACTTTTATCTTATGTCCCAATAACTTGGTAAATACCGGCTGTGCAATTGTTGCGTCGGAGCTGGTGTAAAAGCGATCTTGCTGGTGTGGCTCGTTGTTAAACAAGTCATTGGTAGCGAGTACGCGGGTCAGTTGAAGAGAGACAGCGTCTGCGGTATCCAACAGTTTCAAGGGGCTAGCGCCAGCAGCCTTTTTGATGCTTTTTGCAAGGAAAGGGTAGTGGGTGCAACCTAAAACAAGGGTGTCGACCTTGTAGTTAAGAAAAGGTTGTAAGTAATCGTTGATAAGTTGCATGGTTTTTGGGCTATCTAGTTCGCCAGCTTCTACTTGCTCAACGAAGCCATGACAGGCTGCTTGATGTATTGAAACGTCTCGGGCAAATTGCGCAACCAAACGTTGGTAACGAGTACTATCTAAGGTGTTTTCTGTGGCAAAGACGCCGATGTGGCCTGTTCGAGTGAGAGCGGCCGCTGGTTTTATCGCTGGCTCGATGGCGATGATGGGTAAGTCGTACTCTGCTCTTAACCAATCAGCCATAAGGGCAGTTGCCGTATTGCATGCAATGACCATGGCTTTGGCATTATGTTTTAAAAAAAACTCAGCAATATACTGGCAACGTTTATGCAAACTTTCCTTGGGCAATTTGCCGTAAGGCGCGTAGGCGGAGTCTGCGAAATAGACGATGTTCTCATTTGGTAAGTGCTTGCGAATGGCTTGATATACTGAGAGGCCACCAACACCTGAATCAAAAACACCAATAGGATTGTTAGTCATAAATGTTCTCAATTAGTTGATAGCGGCGGGTAGCCAGGTTGATAGTTGTGGCCAAAATGCAATCAGAGCAAGCACGATAGCTTGAATACCGATAAACGGAATAACACCACGATAGATTTGAGCCGTTTTAATTTGCTTCGGGGCAACGCCTCGGAGGTAGAACAGTGCAAAGCCAAAGGGCGGTGTTAAGAACGATGTTTGGAGATTAATAGCAATCAGTACGCCAAGCCAAATCGGATCGGCACCCATCATCAATAAAACAGGGCCAATGATTGGAACCACCACAAAAGTAATTTCGATAAAGTCGAGAATAAAGCCAAGTAAAAACATCACGATCATGACGATCAACAATGCCGTAAATAAGCCACCCGGTAATTCTGTAAAGAAGTGACGAATCATTTCATCGCCGCCATACATACGGAATACTAACGAGAAAATTGAAGCGCCGATTAAAATCAAGAATACCATGCTGGTCGTCTTGACGGTCGATTGCATCACGTCTTGTAAACGCTTGAGAGTGAGTTGCCGACGCATAATGGCAAGTAATATGGCGCCAAAGGCTCCGATAGCTGCGGCTTCGGTTGGGGTTGCGATGCCGTAAAGTATCGAGCCTAGCACAGCAACGATCAGGATCAGCGGCAACGATAAACTCTTTATCGCGCGGAAGATGGCTTGTCTTAGCTCGGATTCATCAATCTCCATCGCTGGCGCATCTTTTGGGCGATGCCAAGCGACAAATGCTATGTAAAGCATATAGCCGACAACGAGCATAATTCCTGGAATTACGGCACCCATGAATAAGTCACCTATCGAGGCGACTTGATCGGTTTCGAGACCTTGGCCCTTTGCTTCGGTCATGGCGTTAGCTAATACATCACCCAATAGTACTAAAACAATCGAAGGGGGGATAATTTGGCCTAAGGTTCCTGAAGCACAAATGACGCCAGTAGCCAGTTCAGGCTTGTAGCCACGTTTTAACATTGCAGGAAGGGAGAGAAGCCCCATGGTGACGACCGTCGCGCCGACAATGCCGGTGCTCGCTGCAAGGAGCATTCCGACAATCGTTACGGCAAAACCCATGCCGCCTCGCAGTTTACCAAAGAGCGTTGCCATGGATTCGAGAAGATCTTCCGCTATTTTGGTGCGCTCTAACATCAGTCCCATGAATATAAAGAGGGGCACTGCAATTAAGGTGCTGCGATCCATGATTTTAAACAGGCGCCCCGCCATAAAGTTTAGTTGTACGGGCTCTAGTAAGCCGGTCATGGCGCCAATGGCAACAAAAATTAGGGAGGTGCCAGCGAGTGAGAAAGCAACGGGATAACCCCACAATAACACCCCGCAAACTGCGAGGAATAAAAGGAGTGGCATTAACTCAAACATGACCATGCTCCTCTTGGCTAAGTTCATCAGAGGCTATAAAAAAAGGCGGCTCTGACCAGCCTGCTAGAAAGGTCATGCACTTCAATGAGTCAGAAAAACCTTGCAAAATAAGTGCCAGCGGCATGGCTAACAGCAATGTTTTAAGGCCATACATGAAAGGAATACCCCCCGGCTGGTTGGAACCTTCGTTTAACGCCCAACTGAAAGCCACGTAATCTTTGCAGTAAACAAATATGAAGGCACATACCGGCAGTAACAAGCATAAGAAACCGAGAATATTGACCACGGCTTTTTTCTTTGGAGAGAAGCTCTGATAAAACACATCAACACGAACATGGTCATTGTGTTTCAGTGCGTATGCTGCGCCTAACATGAAGACGATAGCATGCATATAGGTAATGGATTCTTGCAGCGCAATAGCGCTCAAATCGAACCAGTTACGAAGGATGAGAACTGAGACAACGGTGATGACCATGAATAAGGTTAGCCAAGCAATGATCCGCCCCATCCATTCGGTAAAATTGTCTAGAAGTCTCGTTAATGTGAGCGTCGTTGATTTTAGCATTATGACTCTTTTGGACTCTGCTCTTAATGTAATTCCATAAGTTATCCACAGCGACGTTACAGTGTAAACTCGCTGTTAGTTAAAGTGCAGCCTTTACTTGGCTCGGTAACTTATTGAATTATATGGATTTAAAATTTTGTTTTCGCTCCCCAAAGCAAAAACTGTCTATTTCTTGCTGAGTTTGTCATATTAGTGAAAACTTTTTCACAAAGTTATCCACAGAAAATGAAGTGCTGTGGAAAAAATAATCAAACACAGAAAAGCAAAGATACTGTAAATTATGCTAAAGATCCAATGTGTTAGCTAAGATACGACCAGCGAACATAATATTTGGAATAATATTGGTCAATGTCCGTTAAGATAAGGACACTCAATAAAATGACTCGCAAGATAAAAACGAGCATTAAGCCTACTGGACTATTAAGGGATACATGATGAAACATGATATTGGAGTAGCGTCAAAGCTACGGAAATTAGCAAGAGTATTCAGCCTTACCGCCTTTTCAGCTTTAGCGTTGTTAGGACCAAACTTGGTTTCTGCAAAGCTTGATAAGGCCAATACTGAAAAGACCGTAGCAAGCCAACTTGATCCATACTTTAAGGCATTGGCTGATAATAACCGTTTACTCGGTCATATGGCTTTGTATAAGGGCAATGAAAAGCTCTATAGCACGACCTTAGAAGCTGCTGGTAACGAAACCCTAAAAAGTAACAAGCAGTTGAAGTACAAAATAGGATCAATTACCAAAACTTTTACCGCGACCTTAGTCTTTCAATTGATTGAGGAGGGGAAGTTAAGCCTAGATACGACTTTGGACAACTATTATCCCGAAGTGGCTAATGCAAAAAGCATCACGATTAAACAGATGTTGAATCATCACTCAGGTATTCACAGCTATACCGACGATCCAAATTTTATTAACTATCATATGTCACCGCAGGATAAGACCTTTTTGGTCGAGAAGATCCAAAGCTTTGATGCTGATTTTGAGCCAGGTGAGAAAGGAGCATATAGCAACAGTAACTACTTACTTCTTGGATATATATTGGAGAAGATTGAAGAGAAGTCATACGCCGAATTATTAGAAAGTAGGATATTTAAGCCTTTGGGGTTGAAGAATACCTTCCTAGGCAAGGCCATTAATCCGAAGAATGAGGAAGCTTATTCATATCAATTTAACGGTGATATGTGGGAAGAGGTGGCGCAGTGGGATATGTCGGTTGCTTATTCGGCAGGAGCGTTAGTATCCACTGCCGATGATTTAAACCTGTTTATCACAGGGCTGTTTGATGAAAAATTAATTAAGCCATCAAGCTTAGAGCAGATGATTGAGCTGGACGATGGTTTTGGTAAAGGGATCTTCGGTACCAAATATAAATTAGAGGGTTCGGAACTCCAAGGTTATTGGCACAATGGCGGCATTGAGTCATTTGTATCGCACCTTGCCTATTACCCTGAAAAGGATATTAGCGTAGTGATACTCACGAATGGTTTGAACTACGATTTGCGCACAATCTACGAAAAGATGTTGGACGCATATTTCGGGAAAGAGGTGTCGGTACCAGAGTTCGGTCAGGAAGTTGAGCTAGACGAAGAGGTTTTAAAACCTTTAGTGGGCGAGTATGAAAGTGAGACCCATCCACTGGATATTAGTATCAGTTTGATGGAAGGAAAGTTATATGCGCAGGCGACTGGTCAGGGTGGCTTTCCTTTAACGGCTTTGAGTGAGAACACATTCGAATTCTCTAGAGCTGGAATCGAAATTGAGTTTGATCGAGACAATAACCAGTTTGCCATTAAGCAGGGTGGTCGAGCAGATGTGTTCGTGAAAGTGAGCGGTGGTGAGACTGCAAAAACAGTGGATGTACCGTTAGAAACGCTGGAGAAGTACGTTGGAACTTATCAAAGTGATGATTTCCCGCTTGATATCGAAGTGATGGTAAAAAGCGATAAATTGTATGCTCAAGCGACTGGTCAGTCGGCATTCCCACTTACACCAATCAATCAGAAAAAGTTTGCGTTTAAACTGGCAGATATTGTGATTGAGTTTGATGTAGAGAAAAGACAGCTGACGATAACGCAGCGTGGCGTTCCACGGATCATGGATAAGCAATAAGGGATATCGGAATATTTAGCAAGCCCAGCTCTTGCTGGGCTATTTTATGAAAAAATTGATTTAACCAAGTTGTTTAAGCTCTTGCTTCAGACTCTTGGCAGCATGTTCAAATTGTTGCAGTAAGTTCTTAGCGACTTCATATTGAAGATTAGTCTCTTTTAACGCTTTTAACATGGGTGTTGGAGTCGGATCTTTCAGCGCATGCGCCAGAAGTTCTGCCGAGATCACGGTGTGAAATGCCTCTAAACTAGGCTGTGGGCTTGGATCACCCAAGAATGGTGGCGGATCAGGAATGGGCCGTGGAATGGGCAACTTAGGTAAAAAACGAGCAATGTACATTGCTTCAAACAACTCACGAAAGAACCGTTTAGATTCACGGCATTCATCTGAATCGGGATCGATACTGCATACGAATGGATTGACTGGAAAAGCCATAATAACCTCCTTTGTTGTATAAGACGTTTCATCATGAAACGAATAAGGTCAGCGCGAATACATTGGCCAACGTTTAAACATTAACAAAAACAAAATGATAAAACCTTATTGCTGTTCACAAAATGAACAATCAAGCTTGGTAGTAGGAACCATCAGAAACTTGCGTTACACTTAAAACAATTTCAGAAACCGTAAATCCTCATGTCAGAAAAACAAAGCCCTTTCATCCTTGTTGATGGTTCTTCCTATCTATTCCGTGCCTATCATGTGCCACAGTTACAACGCATGACCAACTCTGACGGTATGATGACTGGCGCGGTGTTTGGCGTCATTAACATGCTGAAAAGTTTGATCAATGAATATCAGCCGACGCACATGGCGGTGGTGTTTGATGCTAAGGGTAAAACATTCCGTAATGATTTGTATCCAGAGTACAAAGCCAATCGTCCACCGATGCCTGAGGATCTGCGTCAGCAAATAGAGCCGATTCATCAGATTGTAGAGGCTATGGGTTTACCGTTATTGGTCATCGATGGTGTTGAGGCGGATGACGTGATTGGAACACTGGCCAAACAAGCTTGCGCGGAAGGCCGTGAAACGGTGATCTCTACCGGCGATAAGGATATGGCGCAACTGGTTAGCGATAATGTCACCCTGATCAACACCATGGATAAGAACAATCCAGTGACGGATTACGATCGAGTGATTGAAAAGTTTGGCGTCAAGCCGGACCAAATCATCGATTTCTTGGCGCTAGTGGGTGATAAGGTCGATAACATTCCGGGCGTGAATAAATGTGGCCCGAAAACAGCGGTAAAGTGGCTGAATGAGTACGGTTCCTTAGAAGGGGTGATGGAAAACGCCGATAAGATCGGTGGCAAGATCGGTGAGTACTTAAGAGAGGCGCTTGAGCAATTGCCACTATCGTATGAGTTGGCGACGATCAAGCTGGATTGTGAGCTGGAATTTGAACCAAAGGAGTTAACGGTCAAAGAGCCGGAATTAGCTCGCTTGAAAGAATTATACGGAACGATGGAGTTTCGCCGTTGGTTGACGGAAGTTTTAAAAGAAGGTGGTGAAGACATCGCTGAAGGGGAAGATGAGGCTGAAGAGTCCTCGATAGATCGGAGTCCGTATGAAACGATTCTAAGCCAAGAAGAACTTGATAAGTGGCTGAAAAAACTAGAACAATCAGAGTTGTTTGCCTTCGATACGGAAACCACCAGTTTGAATTACATGGAAGCTGATTTGGTTGGTATGTCCTTTGCCCTAGACAATGGCGAAGCAGCCTATCTGCCGGTTGCTCACAGTTATATGGGCGCACCTGAACAGTTAGATCGTGACCATGTACTAAAGCAAATGAAAGCTCTATTAGAGAGTGAAGAGATTAAGAAAGTGGGGCAAAACCTCAAGTATGATATGAGTGTTTTGGCTCGTTACGACATCACGCTTGGGGGTATTGAGTTTGACACCATGCTTGAGTCTTACTGCCTAAACTCTGTAGCAAGTCGCCATGACATGGATTCATTGTCACTAAAATACCTAAATCACGCGACCATAAAATTTGAAGAAATTGCAGGCAAGGGCAAGAACCAATTAACGTTTGATCAGATTGAGCTCGAAAAGGCAGCGCCCTATGCTGCGGAAGATGCGGACATCACCATGAAGCTGCATCAAAAAATCTGGGGAGATTTACAGAAAGAAGAAGGTCCAGCCCAAGTATTCAGGCATATTGAAATGCCATTGTTACGAATATTATCTAAAGTTGAACGCAATGGTGTGTTGGTTGATGGCAAATTGCTATTGGAGAAAAGTCGTCAATTTGAAGAGCGACTTAAAGAAATTGAGCTAGAAGCATTTGAGTTAGCAGGCAAAGAATTCAATCTAGGCTCTCCTAAGCAGTTACAGGCTATTTTATTTGAAGATTTAGAACTGCCGGTGATAAAAAAGACGCCAAAAGGCCAACCTTCTACGGCAGAAGAAGTGTTGCAAGAATTAGCACTGGATTATCCATTGCCAAAATTGATTCTTGAAAATCGTGGTTTAAGTAAATTGAAATCGACTTATACCGATAAGTTGCCGAAGATGATTAACCCTGAGACTAAACGTGTCCATACGTCATATCATCAGGCTATTGCGGCTACTGGTCGATTATCATCGACTGAACCCAACTTGCAGAATATTCCGATTAAGTCGCCAGAGGGTCGAAGCATTCGTACCGCTTTTATTGCCTCGGAAGGTTGTAAGATTTTAGCCGCGGATTACTCACAAATTGAGCTTCGTATTATGGCCCATTTATCTCAAGACAAAGGGCTGTTAAAAGCGTTCGAGGAAGGTTTGGACGTTCACTCAGCGACGGCAGCTGAAGTATTTGATGTGGATTTAGATAAGGTCAGTCCTAATCAGCGACGTGATGCTAAAGCGATTAACTTTGGCTTGATTTACGGTATGTCGGCATTTGGCTTGGCGAAGCAGATTGATGCGGATAGAAATACCGCTCAGGATTATATTAATACCTATTTTGCCCGATACCCTGGTGTAGAAGCTTATATGGACAGTACTCGAGAAAAAGCGGCGGATAAAGGCTATGTTGAAACTTTATATGGTCGTCGATTATACCTTCCGGAGATCCACTCGAAGAACGGTATGCGTCGTAAAGCAGCAGAAAGAACCGCGATAAATGCGCCGATGCAGGGTAGTGCAGCAGACATTATTAAACTGGCGATGATCGAAGTGGATAAATGGTTAAAAGACCAGCCGGGCATTAAGATGATCATGCAGGTTCACGATGAACTGGTGTTTGAAGTGGAGGAACAATATCTAGAGTTAGCGAAGGAAAAAATTCCTGAGTTGATGGAAAGTGTTGCAGAATTATCCGTTCCTTTAATTGCTGAAGTTGATGTGGGCGATAATTGGGAAGAGGCACACTAAATACTTCAACGTTTAAACTTAAACTTGCGCTATTTATCACTTAACGTGTGATATAGCGCAGGTTTTTGTCGCGATCATCGCTTAATGTCACACTTTGAAATTTTCTTTACACAACCTTACAAAAATCTTGAAACAAACCACCTAAACGCGAGTCTATTTAAGTGAGCACAATGAAGTGCTCCCCGCGACTCCCTCCTTACAGCGGGACTTGCAATTTGGCCTCCCCAAGCCGAATTGCGCATTTGGGGTGGTACCTATGTTCCCTCAGGCCACCCCTTTTTTTATGCCTGTCTGTTTTCCAGAATTATTCAGAATAGTCTGAAATGTCGAGTTAGATAAAACCTATCGATATAAAAAAGCCAGCGAAAGCTGGCTTTTTGTTTGGGAGTACTCGCTAGGTCTGAGGTTTGAGAGCCTCAAACTCTTCAAGTTCATGAAGATCTTCAAATGCTGGCTCTCTGTCTAGTTCATCGGCCAGTTTAGGTGCTTTTTCAATAGCTATTTTAATATCGTTAATCGCTTCTTGCGTAGCGCCGTTAGCGGCGTTGGCGCAAGCGCGTTGCCAATAAGCAAGACCATAATCTTGATCTTGATCGATAGCGCGATTTGCGAGACTAAAGGCCCACTCATAGTCGCCTAGCTCGTAAGCGGCGTCTGCTTTATATATCAAAGCTTCGATATCTTCGGGGTTAATCGCTAAGATTTCATCAAACAGTTTTATCTTTTGGTGCATATTGGTCTCAAGGCCAGCACGCATCCAAATCGAGTGTATTTCGTTGGACTTGGAAATATCTTCTTGCGCATCAATGATTTCTTGTGAGCGCTTACGAAGCTTACCTTCGAGCTCATGGAGTCGGTCTTCATACTCGCTGGTCAGTTCGTTGATTTTTGTTTCAACCACCTCATTAAGCTTGCTGCGAACATCACGCATCGAGCGCCAGCCCATCAATACTAAGATAGAGGCCGCGGTTGTGATAATAATGAACATGTTGTTCAAGGTATCGGAGGTATAGCGAATGATTCGATCGGAAGCATCGAGTTTGGCGTGCGCCACCTTTTCTTCCATATCAGCTCGCAGGCTCTGTTGATCTTGGCGCACAGATTTGAGTTCATCAAGTATATAGCGCTCAATTAAAGGCTGATAGTTACTGGTTTTTTCTGGCTTTTGTTCTTGTTGCTCAGCTGCAAATGCGGCCAAACTAAAAAAGCTTAAGGAAACCCATAAAATAATACGTGCAAGTTGTTGTGCCATAAAACCTATTCCTCTTGTTCGGAAGCGCTCTCTGGACTAGCGTACCATGCATCTAATTTGGCTAAAAGTTGGTCTAACCCATGTTTTTTGGTCGAAGAGAAAGCTTGTACGCTTGCTTCAGGATGAAGTTCACTGACTTGCTTTTTGCACTGCAACAAGGCTTTGGATTTCGCGCCCTGTTTCAGTTTATCAGACTTACTTAATAAGCAGTGTACAGGCAACCCAACTTCATGAGCCCAAACCAACATTTGCTGATCGGTGTCTTTGAGGAAATGACGAATATCCATCAAAAGCACCAAACCGCGTAAGCACTGGCGCTCTTGCAGATAGCGAGAGAGTTCTTCTTGCCATAACAATTTAGTCGCTTCGGGAACCTTTGCGTAGCCGTAACCGGGTAAATCGATTAAGCGCGCGCCTTCGTCGAGGGTGAAAACATTAATAAGCTGTGTCCGTCCGGGAGTTTTACTGGTACGGGCTAAGCTTTTTTGTTGTGTCAGGGCATTCAAAGCACTGGATTTCCCAGCATTGGAGCGTCCTGCAAAGGCAACTTCTATGCCCTCATCGGCTGGGAGTTGGCTGATTTTAGCCGCGCCCAGTAAGTATTTAGCTTTCTGATAATGCATAAATATAGTTTTTTTGCCTTTGGATATTGGCATTTTAACGGTTACTTCCCTATAATTCACCGAGCTTTTCGATTTTATTTTGTTGGCGGCGAGAGTGTCGACAACAGTTTTTATATTTTAGTAGGTAACCTGATGAAAAAGTTAGCTATTTTTGCTTTTGTTTTTGTAGCGTGGAGTGCACCAACTACGGCCCTTGAGGGTGATGTAGCTAAAGGTGCAGAATTGGCTTCTACTTGTGCCGCTTGTCATGGCAAGGACGGTAACAGTGGTAATCCAATGTGGCCTAAGTTAGCAGGTCAGAATGAAGAATACCTTGAGAAGCAGATTAAAGACTTCCAAGCTGGTACTGAAGATCCAAGCCAAGGCCGTTATGACGCTTCTATGGCGCCGATGGTTAAAAACTTGAGCGAGCAAGACATTGCTGATTTGTCAGCATATTTTGCTTCACAAGAAACGCAAATGGGTGCGGTTGAAAAAGAATTCTTGGACTTAGGTAAGAAAATTTACTTCCAAGGTGATGCTGAGCGTAAAGTTCCAGCGTGTAGCGCCTGCCACGGTGCAACGGGTCAAGGCTTGAACTTAGCGGGTTACCCTGCGGTTTCTGGTCAACATCCTGAGTATGCGATTAAGCAGCTAAAAGCATTCTCGCATGGTGACCGTGCTAATGATTCGAACGCTATTATGCGTGATATCGCGATTCGCATGTCAGATCAGCAAATCGAAGCGGTTGCTCACTTCATGCTAGGTTTACACTAATTGACTTGCATTTAGCGTAAGATTCAAGGTAAAAAGGCGACTTCTAGTCGCCTTTTTTATTGGCTGTGTGCTGGTAAAAGAATGGTCAGAAACAAAGATTGGTTTAGTAAGCAGGGTAATGGGATGCGTAAATTAATAACAGTGTTAGCGCTACTGATGATTCAGATAATGATGGTTCAAGTTGCATCGGCTGAGTTTAAAGAGGGTGAGGACTATTGGCAGATAGCTCAAGTGGAAGGGATTTCTGCCGCGACAGGAGATAATTTATTTTTTACGTGGCTGGGCTGTGACTCATGCCGCAAGATTGAAGCAGAGTTATCATCAGAGCTTGAGGGCTTTGAAATGGTGCCACTGATTGCTCGCCAAGAGTGGCGCCCGGCGGCTAAAGTGTTCTATGTGATGGAAATGCTGGAAGGTGAGCCAGACGCCTGGTTAAGATTAAATCAACAAATTGATGCTGGCGAACTCGATCCTAAGGATCAAAACGCATTATTCGAAGCAATCTTCGAGCTTGGGTATGACAAAGAAGCGGTTGCGGAATTGCTGGAAGATCGTCGCTTGTACGATAGAATCAATCAAGCAGAAGCACTGGCAGAAAACTATGCCATCCAATATGCGCCAACGGTGGTAGTGAAAGGCCAGTTTGCCACCGATGCGCGCAGTACCATGACGGTAAAGAAATTTCGAGACGTTCTAAATTATCTCAAAACGCTCTAAGAGCCCGTGCTGATTATTCGCTAATCAGCACTCAACGTTTTCTCGTTACTGTGATGGCTGGCGTTATACAACGCAGCCAGCGTTGCAGATCGAAATTCACGACGATACAAAACGCCTACGACCAGAGTGGAAGCAATCATGAAAACCACAGGGTTGAAGAACCAGCCAAGCGTGGCTAAGGCAAAAGTGTAAGCGCGTAAGCCATAGTTAAACGAATTCGAAGCTCTGCTCAATAACCAGTTGGTGTGTCGAATAAAGATATCCCTGTCTTTTGCTGGATCTTCTGAGTCAGGGGCTGAGCCGAAAAGGACAATGGCAAAGTTATACTGACGCATAGACCAAGTGAACTTAAAGAAGGCGTAAGCAAAGGTCACGACTAAAATAAGGATCTTCAGTTCCCAGGTGGCTCTGGAGTCAATTTCAATCCAAGGTAAGGCTTGGAGGAGCACAATAGCTTTTTCCGTCGAACCCAAAACCGTCAATAAACCAGCAATGATAAAAATTGTGGTGGAAGCAAAGAAGGTGACGTTACGTTGTAAAATTCCTAAGCCACTGATATCAGCCATGCGCATTTCTCGCTGGATCATTCTTTCTAACCATTCGACACGATTAGCTTCAAGCTGGTTAGCGATAGTAGAACTGTTACGCTGCTTGATGCGAGCAAAGTAGGTATAGCCGATCCAACACAGCAAAAACCATGTTAGGGCGATCCAGTCTAAAAGTGGCATGAATGAAAAAGTCATAGGCTACAATTTTCGTTGGTTACGGTTGCATTCATTAGGCTAAAAGTGCCATGCTTTATACATTTATACAAGCGAATATTAATCATCATATTGATAAAGGAAAGTCATGCGAAATACTTTGGATCAGGCTAACAGCCCGTATCTACTACAGCACAAAGATAACCCGGTTTATTGGCAGCAATGGAGTGATGAGATTATTACTTTAGCCAAAGAAATGGATAAACCTATTTTATTATCGGTGGGCTACTCCTCTTGTCACTGGTGTCATGTGATGGCGCATGAGTCGTTCGAGGACCAATCTGTGGCTGATGTCATGAACGAACACTTTATTAATATTAAATTGGATCGTGAAGAACGGCCTGACTTGGATAAGACATATCAGTTGGCACATCAGTTGCTTAATCGCCAAGCGGGTGGTTGGCCCTTAACCACGATTTTAGATCCACACACACTGGTTCCGTTTTTTAGTGGCACCTATTTTCCTAAAGAACCTCGCCATGGACTGCCAGCGTTCACTGAGCTATTGCAAAAGATCAGTGAGGTCTATCGTGATAAAAAGGGGGATATTGCAGAGCAAAACCAGCGCCTAACACAGGCGTTGAGAGTTGTTGCAGGTGGCGAGACTGGCGGAAAGTCAGATAGCTCCAGCAGTACCAAATCGTTAGCTGAAGCTCTGTGTTCGAGTATTATTGAACGTCATGACTTTCGATACGGTGGAATGGAAGGAGCGCCCAAGTTCCCACAACCCGCTATCTGGTATTCTGCACTTCACCTATTAGAGTCTAAGGATTTAGAAGCTAGAAATGTCGAAGCATTGAGTCAGGCGGTAATAGGCTCGTTACAGGGTTTTAGTCGATACGGGTTGTTCGACCATCTTGCGGGTGGTTTCTTCAGGTATTGTGTCGATGAACGTTGGGATATACCTCACTTTGAGAAAATGTTGTATGACAATGGTCAGCTATTAAGCCTAATGTCAGAAGCGGGACACTATTTTGCTGATGGCGAATTAATGCAGTCAGTGGACTTAACCATCCGCTGGCTTGAGGAGCAAATGCTGGCGCCTGAAGGAGGCTTTTACTCTGCGTTAGACGCTGATAGTTTGGATGAACAGGGGGTAAGCCGAGAAGGTGCCTATTACTGCTGGAGTCCGCAACAGTTAGATTTCCTCAGCGATGAAGAGCAACAGTTTGCTAAAGCTTATTACGGGTTGAATGATACTGCTAACTTCGAGGGACAATGGCATCTGGTTACGCGCAAGGCATGGCGTGATGTGGCAGAAGAGACTCAAGTCCACCAGAAACAAGCGCCTATTTTGATGGAGTCTGCACGCCAGCAGATGAAGTTAGTTCGCGACACACGGCCATTGCCTTTTCGCGACGACAAGTTGCTCACCAGCTGGAATGCATTAACTTTACAGGGATTGTTACAAGCTAAAAAAGCGGGAAGCAAAGCTGTGTCTGACGGTTTAATCAATGGCTGTCGGCAGTACTTACGGGAGAAAGTGTGGCTGAATAAACAACTTTGGGCTTGCTTTAAAGACGGTAAGGCCTACCAGCAAGGATTTTTAGATGACTATGGTTATTTGGCCAAAGCGCTACTTTTGTCATTAGCCGATACTTTTTCACAGCAAAACTGGAGCTGGCTCAAGCAATTGTGTGACATTTTATGGCAAGAGTTCGCTGACCAAGAGCGCGGAGGTTTTTACTTTACTTCTGATCATCAGGAAACGGTAATTACGAGACATAAGAGCTGGAGTGATGATGCTATGCCAAACAGCGCGGCTCAAGCGCTAGAAGCGGTGTGGGTCGTTGCTGAAATGACCGGCGATACGGAGCGGCAGATCTTTATCGAAAAGAGTCTGTTGCAAGCAGGTTCAGAAGCAGAGCAAGCACCATTACAATACCCTTCGGTGATACGTTTATTGGAAGTATGGCAGCAAGGACTGGAGTTATGGGTGTTGCGCGGTGAAGGTTTCGAGTTGCCGCCTTTGCAAGAATACTTAGCAACCGGTTTGAATCCGGGACGGTGGGTGTTCGCATTGGAGAAAGGTATTAATGACCCAGTCTTAGAAGAAAAATTCCCAGCAACAGAGCAGCTGTCCGCTTACTGTTGCCGAGAGCATCAATGTTTTCCTGTGATTGATGATTTTGAAGCGCTAAAAGAATTTGCGAATCGAAACGTTAATTAACCGAGCATATCAGCAATCTTGTCGACCAACTTATCAATGCCTTTGGCAGCTTCAGAAACGCTAGAGGCCAGCATATAAGCCGGAGTGGTGACTAAGTTATTGCCTGCATCAACAACGATGTTGTCGACAGGACATGCTTGATGAACGCCGCCCATGGCCTCAATAGCATCAGCGGTATCCTGGTCTGTACCGATCGTTAGCTTAATGCCTTCACCATAAATATGGGGCAACATCGCTGGCGCGATACACATAAATCCGACCGGCTTTTTATCTTTAGCGAAGCCTTTGATGAAGTTAACTAGATCGGGGTTGACGCTACAGTCACTGCCTTTAACGGCAAAGTCAGAAAGATTTTTAGCGGCACCAAAGCCACCGGGTAAGATAGCGGCGTCAAAGTCATCAGCTTTGGCTTCGGCCAAGTCTTTTACATTACCACGAGCGATGCGGGCTGACTCTACTAAGACATTGCGACTTTCTCCTTCGGCAACATCACCTGTTAAATGATTGATGACGTGCATTTGCTCAATGTTAGGCGCGAAACATTGGTAGTCAAAACCATGTCGCTCTAGAGCCAGTAATGTGAGAACACTTTCATGAATCTCGGCTCCATCAAACACGCCTGAACCGGATAAAACCACTGCAATTTTCGTCATGGGGATCTCCATGTCTTGAATGTTATCTTTGATGATAATATAGATAAGCCGATAAATTAAGTTACAGAGTTTTGATTTTTAAAGTAATTTAGTTGAAACTAAAGGCTTAAGTAAAAGGTAGCACTTACCTACAAAGGATCTTGATGCCAAAGAATGCTTTCATCCTACTGTCTTTGCTCCTCTGGGGATGGTTGTTTACGAGTACTGTCTATTCGCCAGCGCGGGCGCAATATGCTGCGGCTGCTTTGCTTGAAGGTGAATTATCACAAAGCACCGTGACTTCGATTGTCGAAGATCGACACGGCTTTCTTTGGATAGGTACTGAGGATGGCTTAAATCGTTTTGATGGCTATAGCGTTAAGATTTATAACAAGCAAAACAGCGAGTTACCCAGTACACGAATTAAAGACTTGGTCATTGATAGTGAGGGTGAACTATGGATTGCGACCCAAAATGGTCTGGCTCTTTTTCAGCAAAGCACTGGGAAAATCATCAATTTTTATCATAACGCTCAAGAACCATTTTCAATTGCAGACAACTTTGTCTCCAGCTTGGCTGTCGATGATAAAGGGGGGGTTTGGGTTGGAACCTATGGCGGCCCGTCTTATTACGACCCAGCGATAAACGGTTTTCGTACGCTTCCCATTATGAAAAGCCGACGCGTGCCAGCGGCTTTGTCTGAGGTAAAAGATATCATCGTCGACAGTCAGCAACGAGTATGGCTAGTGACCACACGGGGTGATTTGGCGCGTTTCATGCCCGCGGTGAATCAATTTATCGTGATTGATAATCCAGCCATGCAAAGCTTGGGCTTGCTAGAAGCGATGGCTGAAACGCCTGAGGGCCGCTTGTGGCTACTATCACCTCAAGCAGGTTTGGTTGAGTTTGATCCTGTGGAGCAAAGCTTTAAACAGTTACGGATAGAAGATATTGGGCTTGAAGATAACGAACTTAAGCTGAATAGTTTGTATTTTGATAAAGAGCAACGATTGTGGGTGGGAACTCAGAAAAAAGGTCTCTACACCATTAAGAATAAGCGAGTTGTTGATCATCATACTTATGGTAAGCCGGGTGCTGTTGGCAGTAATCGGATTAATGTTTTATACCAAGATAGTAGCGATATTCTTTGGATTGGCTCTTCCTCCTACCTCAATAAAATCAATCCTAATGCGATCAATTTTATTCATATCGATCATTCTCAAAGCAAGCATGGATCGCTTAAAAGTGATGTAACTTATTCTTTGCTAGCGACCAGCTATGATCACTTATTAGTCGGAAGTGATGTTAGTGGTCTGACAGTGCTCAAACGGACTTATGATGGTGCTGAACCCGTGGAAGTCACATTGCCACCAGAACTGGAAGGTAAGAGCATCAATAAATTAATAGAGATTGGTGCTGGGCGGCACTGGTTGATTTCTGAACAGTCAATATGGAAGTTTGATGAATTAAAGTTGTCGTTTGAGTTAGTGTATCAGGCCAGCAGTCCGCGAGATTACTTTTTGACCGCGCACTATGACCAGCAATTCTTATGGTTAGGGACGGCTAAAGGCGTGTGGCGCTTGGGTGCTGATCATTCTTTAAAGAAATACCGCTTAGTTGATATCAATTACCACAGAAATAACCGCATCAATGTTCTTATGCCGGATAAGTCAGGTGACTATCTGTGGGTTGGCTCTGATAGTGGCGTTTACCGATTTAGTAAACAGGATGAAAGCTTCATCTCGTTAGATAACCTGTTTACTGATTTGCCACCGCAAGCAAAAGAAGTGGTGTTAAGTCTAGCGCTTGATCAAGATTCACGGTTATGGGTCGGTACTTTTGGCAACGGCTTGGTGGTTGTGGACCTAGTGAGTCAGCAATACACGGTGTTGAATAATGCGGTTAGCAGTTTGCACGAAACCATTTACTCATTACTTCAAGACGAGTCCGGAACCATTTGGGCGGGAACTGGTGGTGGCTTGTATCGAATTGATACCTCTGATTACAGTATGTCCCAATTCTCGATGACCGAAGACCAGCCTATCATAGAGTTTAATACTGGAGCGACGACTCGCGATCGGGTGGGAAACCTATACTTTGGTGGTATGAATGGGGTCATTTCCTTTAACCCATCAGCTTATACCGAAGACGACACACCTCCTAAACCAGTGATTACGGATATTCTAGTCAATAATCACTCGATTATTGTGGGCGAAGCACATCGTCAGCGATTAACCAAGCCAGCGAATATTGCTGAGCAGGTTAAAATTTACCCTGAAGATACTGCCGTTAGTTTTGATTTTTCGGGGTTTAATTACACGGATCCTTGGAGTAATCGCTTTCGTTACATGTTGGAAGGTTATGATTCTGACTGGATAGAGACAGACGCTAAAAGCCGTCGCGTTACTTACACGAATTTAAAGCCGGGAACTTATCACTTCAAAGTCAATGCTGCGAATAAAGATGGGTTCTGGAGCGAACAGCCAGCAGAAATTGAGGTGAAGGTTCAAACCTTATCCTGGTTATCCCCGCTGGCGTATACCGTTTATGGATTTATACTCGGTTTGGTGATTCTTGCCTTTTCTTATTTGATTTGGTCAAGGATGCGTGAGCGTCAATCAGCAGCCCAGCAGCTGGCGGAAAGTGAAGAGCGTCTTAAGTTATCACTGTGGGGAAGTGGCGATGAGCTTTGGGATTGGCAGGTTAATACTGGGGCTTTGCACCTGTCGAACGAATGGCCTTATGACTTCCCACGCGACGGTATCCGTAGTGGTTATTCAATGGCTAACTCGAATATCCACCCCAATGACTTACCTTACGTCAAACAAGCACTTAACGCTCATTTAGCCGGAAAATCGTTACACTTTGAGAGCACTTATCGTATCAGCAATGAACGAGGCGGTTGGATTTGGGTGCTGGATCGCGGCAAAGTGGTGGCTAGGGATGAGCATAAAAAGCCGCTGAGAATGGCGGGCACCTTGAAGAATATTAGCGACTTAAAAGACACCGAGCAGCAATTGAGCATGGTGGTGAAGTCCTTCGATAATATCTCAGACGGGGTCTGGATTTTGGATGAAGATTATAACTATATTGCAGTGAATAAGGCTTACACTAAAATTACCGGCTTTGATTCTGAAGAGGTTATCGGCCAACCCATCAGAGAAACCGCCATTGTAAATGCGCCGGATAATTTCATTGAAGAGTTGCGTGAAGTCTTAGTGTCTGAAGGAAGCTGGAGCGGCGAACTAGAGGCGATTAGGAACAACGGTCAGGTTTATCCGATAGAGATTAATATTGATGTGGTGCGTGATGGTGATGGTAACATTATCAACTATGTCGGGGTTTTTTCGGATATTACTTTTCGCAAAAAAGCGGAAAAAGAATTACGCCGTCTCGCAACCGTCGATCAATTAACCGGTTTACGCAACCGAAATAGCTTTAAGCAACGATTTGAAGAGTTGTTAGCCTTATCGGGTGATTCGGATCAACATGCACTGTTATTTATAGATTTAGACAATTTTAAACGCATTAATGATTCTCTTGGGCATGGAGTTGGTGATGAGTTACTAACCTCGGTAGCCAAAGCATTGTTAAGTATCTCGGAAGATAATAATGGCATAGTGGCGCGCTTGGGTGGTGATGAGTTTACCGTAGTATTGAGCGACGTTGATACTTGGAGTCAGCCAGCAAAATATGCGCAAGCAATTCTCGATCATTTCTCAAAACCTCTACCTTTATCGAGTGCTGAGGTGGTGGTTTCGCCTAGCATTGGAATCGTGATGTATCCCGAGAATGGTGAAAGCGCCGAAGAACTGCTGAAGAACGCCGATATGGCGATGTATTATGCCAAGAAAAAAGGCAAGAATACTTATCAATTCTACACCCGCCAAATGAATGAGCAGGCACAGTTAAGAATTAACCTTGAAAGTGAGTTGCGCCAAGCCATTGAAAAAGATGAGTTTGTAGTCTTCTATCAGCCGAAAGTGAGCTTGGAAACCGGTAAAATTACGAGTATGGAGGCGTTGGTACGCTGGCGTAACCCCAACCGCGGTTTGGTCATGCCGGGTGAGTTCATCCCGCTGGCGGAAGAGGCTGGCTTTATTATCCCAATCAGTCAGAAAGTGATAGAAAAGACCTGTTTACAGCTGCGTGACTGGAAGAATCGTGGCATTTACGATGGAAAAATTGCAGTTAACTTGTCTGCGGTTCAGTTTTACCATGAAAATTTGTGGGAAACGGTTAAAACAGCGCTACATATCGCTAAAATAGAAGCGACATCACTAGAGTTTGAAATTACCGAAGGTATGGTGATGGAGGACTTGGCTCATTCGATTCAGCAGATGAAAACCCTCAAGGAAATGGGGATTAGTTTAGCCCTGGATGACTTTGGTGTGGGTTACTCTTCGCTAGGAAACTTAAAAGACTTCCCGATTGATACCTTAAAGATTGATCGATCATTTGTATGGGATCTGGAAGACTCTGAACGCGATCAAAAGCTGGTGGCTTCTATTGTGACCTTGGCTCATAACTTAGGAATAAAGGTTGTGGCAGAGGGCGTAGAGACGGTATTACAGGTAGAAGCTCTGCGGGAAATGGAGTGTGAAGAAATCCAGGGCTATATCTTTAGTAAGCCAGTCCCTCCATGGGAAATTGAAGCGATGTTGACCAATCCGGACTATAGTTTGTTTGATATTTTGAAAGAGATGGAAGGAGAGGAAGAGGGCTAGATTTAAGTGAAAAGTGCTTTTCCGCGGCTAACGCCAGCAAAAGATCGTTAATTTGAGCAAAAAACGCCCAATTCATTTGATTGGCTGAGCACGGTTTGAGACAATAAGCGCCCAAAAATTGCTGGCCTTACTCATATCTGTTAGGAGATTCGATGCCCACTTCTGGTAATGACACGCCGAGTCGTTTTCAATTAGCTAATGCTATCCGTGCGCTCAGCATGGATGCCGTCCAAAAAGCCAAGTCAGGTCACCCTGGCGCCCCAATGGGGATGGCTGATATCGCTCAAGTTCTTTGGAGTGATTTTTTAAACCATAATCCAAGTAATCCCGACTGGGTTAATCGTGACCGTTTTGTGATGTCGAATGGTCATGGCTCTATGCTGGTTTACTCGTTATTGCACCTTACAGGGTACGACGTCAGCATTGAAGATATTAAGAATTTCAGGCAATTACACTCGAAAACCCCAGGCCACCCTGAGTATGGCTACACGCCAGGCGTTGAAACGACCACAGGTCCGTTAGGGCAAGGTATTGCTAACGCAGTGGGTTTTGCAATTGCAGAAAAAACACTGGCCGCGCAATTTAACCGTCCCGATCACGACATTATCGACCACTTTACCTATGTTTTCATGGGGGATGGTTGCATGATGGAAGGCATTTCACACGAAGTGTGCTCACTAGCCGGTACTCTAGGTCTCGGTAAATTAATCGCATTTTGGGATGACAATGGCATTTCAATCGATGGCGAAGTTGATGGCTGGTTCTCAGACGATACACCAAAACGTTTCGAGTCTTATGGCTGGCAAGTGATCGCAGACGTTGATGGTCACGATCCTGAAGCCGTTAAAAAAGCGATTGAAGAAGCACGAGCTGATGATAGTCGCCCAACCTTAATTTGCTGTAAAACCGTGATTGGTTTTGGTTCACCAAACAAGCAGGGTAAAGAATCGTGCCATGGCGCACCCTTAGGCGATGATGAAATTGAGTTAGCGCGTAAAGAATTGAACTGGCCGCATGCTTCCTTCGAAATTCCAGAAGATATTGCAGCAGCTTGGAATAAACGTGATATGGGGAAGCAGCTTGAAAGCGACTGGGATCAGAAGTTTGTTGCTTACACGGAAGCACATCCTGAGTTAGCGGCTGAATTAAAGCGCCGTTTAGATAAGCGCCTTCCGGACAACTTTGCAGAAGAAGCGGACAAGTATATTAAACAACTGCAAGAGCAAGGCCAAACGGTTGCAAGCCGTAAAGCGTCACAAATGGCGTTAAACGCTTACGCACCTTTATTGCCTGAAATGTTGGGCGGTTCTGCGGATTTGGCAGGTTCTAACCTAACGATTAATGAGCAGTCAAAAGGCATTACGGCGAAAGACGCTAGCGGTAACTATTTATATTACGGTGTTCGTGAGTTTGGTATGTGCGCCATCATGAACGGTATGGCGTTGCACGGCGGATTATTACCGTATGGTGGTACCTTCCTAATCTTTATGGAGTATGCACGCAATGCAGTGCGTATGGCTTCTTTAATGAAGCAACAGGCGATTTACGTGTTCACTCACGACTCCATCGGCTTGGGCGAAGATGGCCCAACACACCAACCTATCGAACAGTTAGCAAACTTACGTACGACACCAAATTGTTCGGTATGGCGTCCATGTGATGCAGTCGAAACAGCGGTTGCTTGGAAATCAGCTATTGAACGTCAAGATGGGCCGACAGCGCTCAGTTTAAGTCGCCAAGGCTTACCGCATCAAGAACGTAATGAGCAGCAATTAGCCGATGTTGCTAAAGGTGCTTACGTTTTAGTCGATAGCGATGAAAAGCCTGAGTTAATTTTGATTGCTACAGGTTCTGAAGTGAGCTTAGCGGTCGAAGTCGCAGAAAAATTAAAGGCGAAGGGCAAGCAAATTCGCGTGGTATCGATGCCATCAACGGATACGTTTGACGCCCAAGATGCGAGTTACAAAGAAAGCGTATTACCAGCAGACGTTCCGGCTCGTATCGCGATTGAAGCTGCGATTGCAGATTACTGGTACAAGTATGTTGGCCTTGAAGGTCAAATCGTTGGCATGACAAGCTTCGGTGAGTCAGCGCCAGCAGGTGATTTATTTGAGCATTTCGGTTTTACAGTGGAGAACGTTCTAGCTGTAGCTGAAGACATGTTAGATGAAGGTGGCTTACTGGATTAATCATAACGAGTCGGGAGGCACCCATGACATCGAAATGTGCATGGAGCTGACTTGCTGAGCGTGATTACAAAATAAGCCCTAAACGGAAAAGATTTGGAGAATCAAATGACAGTTAAAGTAGCAATTAATGGTTATGGTCGGATTGGTCGTACAGCGTTACGCGCAATTTATGAGCACGGTTACCGTGACCGCATCGAAGTTGTGGCGATCAACTCTTCACACCCAGCTGAAACAACGAAGCACTTAACAAAGTATGACACGACTCACGGTCGTTTTAATGCTGACGTTTCTACAGACGGTGACCACCTAATCGTTAATGGCGACAAAATCAAATTGTACGCTGAGCGTAATCCTGAGCTAATTCCTTGGGGCGACCAAGACGTTGACGTGGTATTCGAATGTACTGGCGTATTTAAAGACCAAGCAGGTGCTTCTAAGCACTTCAAGGGCGGTGCAAAGAAAGTATTGATTTCAGCGCCAGGCGCTGCAGACGTAGACGCGACAGTAGTTTTCGGCGTTAACGATGACATCTTAAAGCCAGAGCATAAAGTGGTATCAAACGCTTCGTGTACGACTAACTGCCTAGCGCCACTAGCAAAAGTATTAAACGACACAGTCGGCATCAAGTCAGGTCTAGTGAACACAATTCACGCCTACACTAACGATCAGAAATTGATTGATAACCAACACTCTGACTTGCGTCGTGCACGTGCCGCAGCACAAAGCATCATCCCAACAAAAACAGGCGCAGCTAAAGCGGTAGGTTTAGTGCTTCCTGAGTTGAACGGTAAGATGGACGGTTTCGCCATGCGCGTACCAACGATCAATGTTTCTTGTGTTGACTTAACGTTCACAGCAGGTCGCGATACGACGGCTGAAGAAATTAATGAAATCGTTAAGAAGGCAGCAGACGGTCACGTTCTTGATTACAACGACGAGCCACTAGTGTCTATCGACTTTAACCACAGCCCAGCGTCTTCAACGTTCGACGCAGGCCAAACTCGTGTTATGGACGGTAACTTGGTTAAAGTGGTTACTTGGTACGATAACGAGTGGGGTTTTTCGAACCGTATGCTAGATGTCGCTATCAAAATGATGAGTGTTTAAGTTACCTTTTTGTTTTTATGCTTTGTTATCTGCTATTTTTTCGTGCTTATGTACTGTAGTACACGCACCCTGCAAAAATAGCAGATGCCTCGCCTAAAGAACAAAAATCCTAACTTAAATACACTAAGTGTAAAGATGTTAGTTGGTATAGTGAAAACAAAAGGCTTTTTTCGGAAAGTCTTTTGCGTTTTTTAGATTATAGAAATACTTTGAATAAAGGTTCTAAAACATGAACGTTTTGAGAATGTCTGATTTAGATCTAAAAGGTAAGCGAGTACTGATTCGTGAAGATCTGAATGTTCCGGTTAAAGATGGCAAGATTACAAGTGATGTTAGAATCCAGGCGTCGTTGCCAACGATTAAATTAGCGTTGGAGAAAGGCGCTAAAGTCATGGTGATGTCACATCGCGGTCGCCCGACTGAAGGTGTGTTAACAGAAAAAGATTCGATGCAGTTAATCGCTGACTATTTGGATGATTTACTCGATGCCCCAGTACGCCTAGTTAGTGAATACCTTGATGGTGTTGATATTGAGCAAGGCGAAGTCGTTGTTTTTGAAAACGTTCGTTGTAACGTTGGTGAAAAAGCCAATGATGAACGCCTGTCTAAAATGTACGCAGAACTTTGCGATGTTTTTGTTAATGATGCATTCGGTACAGCGCATCGTGCTCAAGCCTCGACTCATGGCGTAGCTAAGTTTGCACCAATTGCTTGTGCCGGGCCTTTACTCGCTGGCGAATTAGAAGCATTAGGTAAAGCTTTGGATAATCCAGCACGTCCAATGGTAGCAATTGTTGGTGGTTCAAAAGTATCAACCAAGCTGACCGTTTTGGAATCGCTTTCAACCGTGGTTGATCAGTTGATCGTCGGTGGCGGAATCGCTAATACGTTTATAGCTGCGACTGATAAGCCGGTGGGTAAGTCTTTGTGTGAAGAAGACTTGATCCCTGAAGCAAAGCGTTTAATTGAACAAGCGCACGCTAAAGGCGGCGAAATTCCGGTACCAGTAGATGTGGTTACGGGGAAAGAGTTTGCCGAAGACGCGGCGGCCGAAACTAAGTCGGTGGACGAAGTGGCAGAAGACGATATGATCTTTGATATTGGGCCACAATCTGCAGAGCATTTAGCCGAAGTATTAAAAGACGCAAAAACTATTGTGTGGAATGGCCCGGTAGGGGTTTTTGAGTTTGATCAGTTTGGTGCTGGCACCGAGGCGATTTCAAAAGCCATTGCTGAAAGTGATGCCTTTTCAATTGCAGGTGGTGGCGATACGTTAGCGGCGGTTGATAAATACGGCATCAAAGATAAAGTGTCGTACATTTCGACGGGTGGCGGTGCTTTCTTGGAATTTTTAGAAGGCAAAGAGTTACCAGCAGTAGCAATTCTAGAAGAGCGCGCCAAGTAGCTTTTTGAAATTACTAGCTGGCAGAGCGTGAAGAATTTAAATATTAAACAGTTAAGAGTTTAAGAGGATAACAAGATGGCATTAATTACATTACGCCAATTACTGGATCATGCAGCAGAAAATGATTACGGTATTCCGGCATTTAACGTGAATAACCTTGAGCAAATGCGTGCTGTGATGCAGGCTGCGGATGAAACTGATAGTCCTGTTATCGTTCAAGCGTCAGCAGGTGCTCGTAAATATGCAGGTTCAAATTTCTTACGTCATCTGATTTTAGCGGCGATAGAAGAATTCCCGCATATTCCAGTGTGTATGCACCAAGACCACGGTGCTTCTCCAGCGATTTGTCAGCAGTCGATTCAATTAGGCTTCTCATCAGTTATGATGGATGGTTCACTTGAGGAAGACATGAAAACGCCAGCGAGTTACGAATATAACGCTCGTGTAACCAAGTTAGCAGTGGATATGGCACATGCTTGCGGTGTGTCAGTTGAAGGTGAGCTGGGTTGTCTGGGTTCATTAGAAACGGGCATGGCTGGCGAAGAAGATGGTTCTGGCGCTGAAGGTGTTCTAAGCAAAGAGCAACTATTAACGGATCCAGAAGAAGCGGCACAATTTGTGAAAGATACGGGCGTTGATGCGCTTGCTATCGCTATCGGTACTTCCCACGGCGCTTACAAATTTACGCGTCCACCAACAGGTGATGTGTTGTCTTTAAAGCGTGTTAAAGAAATTCACGAGCGTATTCCTGACACGCACCTTGTAATGCATGGTTCTTCGTCAGTACCACAAGATTGGTTATCAGTAGTGAATGAGTATGGTGGTGATTTGGGCGAAACTTACGGTGTGCCGGTTGAAGAAATTCAAGAAGGCATTAAGCATGGTGTTCGTAAAGTCAACATCGATACAGATTTACGCTTAGCAGCGACAGGCGCGGTGCGTAAGTTCTTGAAGCATAACCCAAAAGAATTCGACCCTCGTAAATATAACCGCGCAGCACAAGACGCGATGCAAGCGATTTGTAAAGCACGTTACGAGGCGTTTGGTACAGCGGGTAACGCTGGTAAGATCAAACCAATCAACATGGAACAGATGGCGATTGACTATAAAGCGGGAAAACTAGATCCTCGCGTTAAGTAATCGTATTGTCGATGTTCTAAAAGGCCAGCAATTTGCTGGCCTTTTTTATTATCTGAACTAAGCAAAACATAACAATAAAGAAAAGCACACCTTATTTGTCGTTTTTTACGTGACCCACACCATAGTATGCATAAATAATTCTGGTGAATATTTAATCAGCTGATATCTTACTTAGCGCTCTGGAGGGAGTAATGGGAAGCTTGTATCTATGGGGGTAGATATGTCTAAGAAAGCATTAATTGTGGATGATTCTAGAACGGCGTTTATGGTTCTAGCGCGCGTTTTATCAAACTATGATATTCAAAGTATTCATGCTAAGTCAGGCGACGAAGCTATAGTTTACCTTAAGGATAATGTGGTGGACGTTATCTTTTTGGATCAGGCGATGCCAGGGAAAGATGGATTTGAAACTATCAAGGAGTTGAAGGAAAGCTCTAAAACCGATGATATTCCTGTCATGATGTTTACTGCGAGAAGCGGTGAGAAATACCATCAAGAAGTTAAAGCACTAGGTGCCGTAGGGGTTTTGCCAAAAGAGCTTTCTTCTGAAGAAGTGGAAGAGGCTTTGTTAAAACTTAACCTGTGGGGTGCTATTTCGGGGAATGTGTCTGCTGAACAAGTTGAGAACGATATTCTCCAACCAACTGCAGACGAAAAGTTACGTGTGTGGTTGGAGTCTTTTCTGGAAAATGAATTTTCACCCCAGCTGTCCAATAAAGTGCGTAAAGCCACTGATGATTTGCGCCGAGACACTATTCATTACGGCAAACGGATGTTGGATGAGATTGCTAAAAGCGACAAACAGCAACAGGTTTTGCAAGAAGTCAAAGGTCAAACGGATTACCTAAAACAACTATTTACCACATCGTTTAAGCAGTATCGATTCATTAGTACGGTTTTTATTGTACTGCTATTCGTTTTAACGGCAGGGATTATTTGGCTATTATACCAAACGACTTCTCTAGCAGCTGAGCAGTGGCGTTTACAGCAAAAAATTGCAGAGCTCTCAGTAGAAAGTGCCGCTGGTGAAAAACGCTTGAGTAATAAAATCGATCAACAGTCATTAGCGGTAGAAAACTTAGTGGCTGAAAAAAACAATGCCGACAATGAGAGTACTCTTGAGACACACAATAGCGGAATTTATAGTGAGCAGGGAATAGTCGGTAAATTGATTAGTATTGAAGCTGAGGGCAACCGATTAACCGCAAAGAGTGCCTACGGGTATTTATTTATGATAACCCCACAAGGAAGAGTAGCTGATAATAATATCAAGCGTTACTACATTGAACCAGGCTGTAATGGTGCCGTGTATGCTAATGCAGTTCCTGGGGTAGTGCTAAAGGTGGGGCAAAATACTTTAGGTTATACTGAGTTACAAGGATACGCCTTAGTTCAGAAGCCACTAAGCTGGATGGATAATACCAATCAATGCCATGAATATAAAAACGACAAAGAGATTGTGCTAAGGCAACTGGTTGAAAATGATGAAAGAATCACTGGCGTTACTGATACGGTGTACTTTCAGCTAAATTAAGGAACGTTAAATAAAGATGCCGCTACCTGAGCGAGTAGCGGCAAAGATATTTAATACAAGATTCTTGCTCGTATAGTGCCTTCAATTTCACGCATTTTGTCCAGTGCTGTTTGACTTGAACCATCTTCAATATCGGTAACCACGTAACCCAGATCACCCTGAGTCTGTAGATACTGTCCTGAAATATTAACGTTATTCTCAGACAAAATTTGGTTAATTTGGGTAAGGACACCTGGACGGTTATGGTGAATATGGAGAATGCGATGTCGGTTGTCATGTTCGGGTAGTGATACTTGAGGGAAATTGACCGCTGACATAGTCGAGCCGTTATTACTGTACTTAACTAGTTTATCGGCGACTTCAACCGCGATATTTTCTTGGGCTTCTTGTGTGCTTCCGCCAATATGAGGGGTTAAAATCACGTTATCAAATTGGCGTAACGGCGAGACAAACTCTTCATCATTAGACTTTGGTTCTGTCGGGAATACATCAATGGCGGCTCCAGCTAAGCGTTTGTCTTGCAGCGCTTGAGCTAAAGCATCAATATCAACCACGGTACCACGTGAGGCATTTATGAGGATACTATCTTGCTTCATTTTGGCAATTTGAGCGTTGCCCATCATGCCTTTGGTTTGTGGGGTTTCAGGTACATGCAAGCTAATGACGTCGGATTCCGCTAATAGTTTATTGAGCTCAACAACCTGTTCGGCGTTGCCAAGAGTCAGCTTGTTCTCGATATCAAAGAAACGAACCTTCATGCCGATGCCTTCGGCTAGAATCCCTAATTGCGTACCGATGTGCCCGTAACCGATTATCCCCAGAGTTTTTCCGCGAGCTTCGTTAGATTGTGCAGCGCTTTTGTGCCATTCACCGCGGTGAGCAGCGGCATTTTTTGCTGGAATACCGCGTAGCAGCATGATCATTTCACCCAAAACCAGTTCGGCGACGCTTCGAGTATTGGAATAAGGCGCGTTAAATACAGGGATGCCCTTGTTTTGGGCTGCGTCTAGGTTGACCTGGTTGGTACCAATACAGAAGCAACCAATACCGACAAGTTTGTTGGCGGCGGCCAGAACCTTTTCACTTAGTTGGCTTCGAGAGCGAATACCGATGAAATGATACTCACCAATGGTCTCTAATAATTCCGGTTCAGAAAGAGCCGTTTTGTGGTAGGTCACGTTGTCATAACCGTCACGGCGGAATATCTCTTCCGCAACAGGGTGTACTCCTTCGAGTAGCAATACTTTTAAATGTTGTTTGTCATAAGACGTATTTGTAGCCATGGCGATTCGCGAGTGCGTTCCTTCTCGGTTGACTGTAGTCATTGGTCTAATCAGTTTATTTAAGCAAAAGAAAAAAGCGATAGAAAGTGTTTCTGTAAATTATTACGTTTGAATGACAAAAAAGGTGTTTGTAGTGGTTGTTTTTGCTACAATTTGCCGCCACTTAGCCCCTAAAGGCTAAGTTTTGTTGTTTTAAGGTTCTATGATTGCCTTGAGGAGAGTTGCCGTATGGCATACGAAGTGAATATCAATAAAATGATTGAGTTATTAAGCGATACCTTATCGCTGTCTGCTGATGAATTATCCGCAGAGACTCAGCTTATTGGCAATTTGCCTGAGTTTGATTCTATGGCGATCGTATCCATTCTGATGCAAATCGAGGAAGATTTCGGTATTGAGATCCCTGATGATGAATTGTCAGGAGATGTTTTCGAAACGGTTCAATCCCTTACTGAATTTGTTGAAATACAGCAAGCCGCGACGGCGATATAACCTTTTCTACCCCTTCATTTAAATACTATATTATTGATTTTTAAGGCTTAAAGAGTGGATCTTTAAGCTCAATTCTTTTATAACAAAGACTCATTCAAATCAATAGTTTGCCATGGCAGGTTTCATTGCCAGTATCGTTCTGGCTATATATCTTTTAGTAATGACGCTGGTGCGCTGGCGGCGTATTGCGCTGTTCTGGCCATTGATTGTGGTGGCGCTCACTTTAGCTGTCTGGAGTGGCGCTAAATTACTGGAGGATGCGTACCACTTACCCTTCTGGTTACTCGAATGGTTGCGCTTATTTGGGTTTTTCTGCACGCTTGCCATGTTTATGTGGAAGTTTGCCCGCCCTAATGTATGGGTTAACAGTGCGGTTCTTTTGGTTCTGGCCTTATGGCTTTTTATTCAATTTCAAGATTTAGGTTCTTTATCCATATTAATTAACCCGGGGTTTGCCGGGTTAATACTACTGTTATTGTTGCATCTGGTTGAAATCGCGGGCAATCAATTTGCAGAAACCTATCGTCGTGAAATCGCTACTCTGGCTGGTGCTATCGGTTTTATATTAGTGTGGGATCTATTCTGCATGTTGGTTTTCATGCTAGACGAGTCTGGTACGCCCGAAGTATTAGATATTTCACGCTCAATCGTGACCTCCTTAGCTATCAGTTTTAGTATTATCCACTTACAAGGTATTGAGCACAGCCGATTCCAACTTAATGAAGCTCTGCCGCGCTATCGGCCAGAGAGTGGACTGAATATTTTTGCCATCTACTGCTGGATCGCGGTGGTGGGGTATATTCTGATAGAAGTGATGACGCGTAATACCGAGTTAGCGCTGGCCTTTTTGCTGACATCGGGCGTTGGTTTCATGGTTCTGTCTTACAAAAAACGCTTCTTCGGACAATTAACCATTCTCTATCGGAAACTATTCTCGGCCTATAAGTACGACTACCGAGAAAGCTGGATTCGCTTTAACCGTGCTCTGGATGAAGCCAACGTTACAGGTAATTATTATCAGTTATCGATTAAGGCAATAGGGAATATTATTGATAGTCCAGCTGGAAAATTATGGAGCTTGCGTAACGATAGCTTTGCTTATGTGGATAACTGGGAGTCGCCATTATCCGATGATATGAGCTATCAACTGCCTCGATCGTTAAGTGACTTCATGGATAAAACAAACTGGGTGATCGATATTCAGGAGTATCAAAAAGACTCGGATATTTACCGCGGTTTGAGCATCGACTTAAGCGAGGAACTGTTTAGAAATCATCGTATCTTTATACCGCTCCGACGAAATGATGAGTTGATTGGAATCGTAGGCTTGGCTGCGAGTTATAGTAAACCGATTCTTAATTGGGAAGATCATGATTTGCTAAAAGCCGCAGGACTCCAGATGGCGAGTTATTTAGCCATGTTTGAGGCAACTACTCAGATTTATGAGCAACAACACTTTGATGCGTTTAACCGCTTATCAGCTTTCGTGGTGCATGATATTAAAAATGTTACCGCGCAATTGGAGTTGATTACTCATAATGCTGAGCGTTACCGCCAAAACCAAGAGTTTGTTGATGATGCTTTCGAAACAGTAACAAGCGCCACGAATCGACTGAATAAAATGTTAACTCAATTGAAACGAGGGCGTTCGGCATCTGATTTGAAGAAAGTTTGCGACTTAAAAGTCCTTGTAGAGAAATTTAAGAAGAGTGCAGAAAGGCTGAACTGGACAGGCAAGGTCCCTGAGGTAAAGGTTATTGCTGAAAAGGATGCCTTGCTTAATGTTATTCAGCATTTACACCAAAATGGTTTAGAAGCAAGTGATAAAAACAGCTCGGTCATGCACCATATAGAGCTTAAAGGTGAGCAAGTTCATTGGCATATTTATGACCAAGGAACTGGCATGGATAGCGAATTTATGCGAAAGCAATTGTTTAAACCATTCGCGACAACCAAGGGGAATGCGGGTATTGGTATTGGGGTATACCAGTGCCGCTATTTGCTACAAAGCTTTGGTGGTGATTTAATTATTCATAGTGAAGTTAATCAAGGTACGCATTGTATCGCGATTTTAGCCTCTCCAGAGGGAGAGAGGGATGGGGAATATGGCACAGAATAAACCAGAATTATTAGTCATTGAAGATGACAAAGGCTTACAGAAACAGCTCAAGTGGTCGCTGGATGAGTACCATGTGGTGCTGGCGGAAGACAAAGAATCATCGTTAGTTGAGTTAAGGCGCTTCCAACCGAAAGTCGTGACGCTTGATTTAGGTTTACCGCCGGATCCCGCCAATGCTAGCGCCGGACTTGAGCTCATGGAGGAAATTCTGAAGCTTTCACCATCCAGTAAGATTATTGTGGTGACAGGGAATGATGAGCGCGAAGTCGCGATGAAAGCTGTGGAGCTTGGTGCTTATGACTATTACCAAAAGCCAATTCAACCAGACGAATTAAAGCTGATCATTAATCGTGCTTTCGAACTGGCAAATTTAGAAGAAGAAAGTCGCATCCATCGTCGTAACGAAAATATGCGCTTCCACGGGATTGTCGCTACAAGCCCTAAAATGTTAGCGGTGTGTCAGAAGATAGAAAAAGTTGCGCCGACCGATCTTAATGTGATGTTGGAAGGCGACAGTGGTACGGGTAAGGAAGTCCTCGGCCGTGCCGTCCATCACTTGAGTAAAAAAGAATCCAAGCCATTTGCATATCTGAATTGTGCAGCAATCCCTGAAAACCTACTGGAAACGGAGTTGTTTGGATATGATGCGGCAGGTTTTAATCAGGGGCAATCAAGCAGTTTAGGCAAGATAGAAGAAGCCAATGAAGGAACCTTGTTTTTGGATGAGGTGGGAATGATGCCCATGTCATTACAGGCAAAGTTTATGCGTGTCTTGACGGATGGAGTGGTTGAGCGTGTTGGAAGTAGGGAGGCAACCTCTGTTACTTTAAGGGTGATTTGTTCTGCCAATAGCCAACTGGAACAGCAAGTCCAAGAAGGTAAGTTCCGAGAAGATTTATATTACAAGCTGAACGAAATCAATATCAGCATTCCACCGTTATCCGAGCGCGATGGTGACGTGGTATTAATTGCTCGAACCATGCTGAATAAATTTAACCAGCAGTTTGGGCGCAACATCAAAGGGTTTACTAAAGCCGCGGTACAAGCCATGGAAGCCTATTCATGGCCAGGTAATGTGCGAGAACTAGAAAACAAAATTAAAAGTGCCGTCGTGATGTCTGAAAATACTCAGATTTCACCAGAAGACTTACAAATTGATGAGTCGCAATTGCGTGAGATGCCTTTGAACCTAAGGCAAGTGCGTGAAGCTGCCGAAACTCGAGCTATTCAACGTGCGATTGTGTTGGCCGACGGTAATATTTCTCAAGCAGCTAAGTTGCTGGGATTAACCAGACCGACGCTTTATAGCTTGATGGATAAGTATAGTATCCATAGTTAGTAAACAGTTAGACGAAACAGTCAGTAGCAAAAGATGAGAACAAAAAAGTCCCACTATAGTAGTGGGACTTGAGTCGTGTATTTTATCGTGTCAGGGTCTCGACCGAGTCTTGCTTGCCAAGCAACAATACATCAGCTGCTCTTTCTGCAAATAAACCATTGGTGACGACGCCGACTATATTGTTAAGAATACGCTCTAACTTGATCGGTTCATTGATTTCTAAGCCATGGACATCCAAAATGACGTTGCCATTATCCGTTGTGAAGCCTGCTCGGTAGACAGGATCGCCACCAAGCTTAACAATTTCACGGGCAACATAGCTACGAGCCATAGGTATGACTTCAACAGGTAGCGGGAATTCCCCCAAGCGACGGACTAACTTTGATTCGTCAGCGATGCAAACGAACTTCTCTGCCACAGCGGCAATAATTTTTTCGCGTGTTAATGCGCCACCACCGCCTTTAATTAACTCTAACAAATGGTTCGACTCATCAGCGCCATCAACGTAGACGGGGATGCGATCAACATCGTTAAGCTCAAAGACTTCAATACCGTGAGCCTTGAGGCGCTCAGTCGATGCTTCGGAGCTAGAGACAGCACCTTCAATTTTATGTTTGATTTTGGCTAATTCGTCGATGAAGTAATTAACAGTTGAGCCTGTTCCTACGCCAACGATACTACCCTCAACCACATAGTCGACGGCAGCTTGGCCAACTAACGCCTTTAATTCGTCCTGAGTCATGCTTTGTCATCCTCAATACTTAAAATAAAGTCCCACTCGTCTTTTTCGACCGGCATGATGGATAGTCGATTACCTTTTTGCACCAAACGCATATTAGCAAGCTCTGGGTAAGATTTGAGTTCATCCAGTGGGATTTCTCGCTTTAAATCGCGCACGTGTGTGACATCAACCATGTACCAACGAGGCTTGTCAGGATTGCTTTTAGGATCGTAATACTTTTCATCAGGATCGAAAGCCGTGTGATCCACATAACCTTCTTTGGTCACTTCCATAATGCCAACAATCGCTGGTGGCTTACAATTTGAATGGTAAAAAAAGACTTGATCGCCAACCTTCATATCATCACGCATCATATTTCTTGCCTGATAATTACGGACGCCGTCCCAATGATCGGTTTTTTTAGGAAGGGCTTTAAGGTGTTCGATGCCGAAAACATCCGGCTCAGATTTCATTAACCAATAGGCCATAATATTTGTGTGTTAGAAAGTTGATGGTGCAAGTATAAAACAAGCTAGGAAAAATTGTTAGGGCGTAAGCTGATGGATTGGAGTTGGTGCTATTCGGTAAAACGGTGGTAGTGGTTAGGTGTGATCACGCCATCCATTTTTAGGTCCCACTTTTCTGCCGGCACTTGAGGCACTTTCTGTAAATTATAAGCCAGACCAATAAGTTGGGGACGTTTTTGCGGACTTAAGCTACCAAACACTGTGTCATAATAGCCGCCCCCCATACCGAGGCGGTTGCCGGTATTGTCAAAGGCCACTAGGGGCATAAAGACTAACTCTAACTCACTGGTGGCAATGGCTCGGCTAGCGCTGGCTGTGGGTTCTAATATGCCAAACCTACCTTTTTCAACGGATTCACGTCCTTCGTAGGGCAAGAACCACATGGAGCGCTTACGACCGGCACGAATTTTAGGGACAAAACACTTTTTACCTTGGGATAAAGCATACTCAATGATCGGCATACAGCTAATTTCACCTCTAACTGGTAGATAGAAGGCAATATTGTTATGGTTTTCAATCAGTTGAGATTGTGAGACATGACCGAGTAAGGCAATAGCAGAACGTTGCATAAAAGGCGATGTGAGACTTTGCCGTTCATGCTTGATTCGAGTACGAATATAGTTTTTTTGTGTAACAAATTCGTTCATAGAAACCCAGACTGCCGTTGTAGGTGATGCCCTGAAACCCGGAGTTTCAAGGGGGGAGTCCATGTACAGGATCAGGCTTTCCGATCTAAGCGGACTTGCGCAACACCTGCATTGAGGAATCCCTAAATAACAATTATCGGCTCGAGGACGCTCGCTACTGACGAACAGTCCAGGCAGAGCCATTGTAACAAAATCAGGGGTTGTCCGTCAGCCCTATTTGCTCGCTTTCTTTGAGCGCGTCGTCAATTTTAGTTTGCATGAGCTGGATACGCTGCTCGACTTCAGACGCTTCTTCGGAGCTGGGAGTAGGAGAGTTGAGAAGTTCGTAGCTGATGTTTAGTGCAGCCATGACAGCAATGCGCTCCAAGCCTAGCACCTTGCCAGAAGAACGTATTTCACGCATACGCTGATCTAGAAAGTTCGCTGCTTGAAGCAAAGTTTGGTGCTCGTCCTCTGGACTCGCAACCTGAAATTCTTTCCCCAGTATGGTGATATTCACCGGAGTAGCTTTGGATTTAGCCATGGATTCAGCCATCTCTTCTAATTTTCCTGTGGGTTAAACGGTTTACAGGATGTCCCCAATCATTGTGTGTTACTTGTCGCTATAGCGCTGGCTACTGTCGAGCTTATAACTCGGTTTATTGTTTGAGTTGTAGCGATACTATATTGATTTTAAACGCGAAATCATCAAGTCAATTTGCTTACGCGCAGATTCATTACGGCTGTGAAGCCGATCTTTTTCTATACGAAGCTCATTGACTTGCTGCCGAAGCTGTTTGTTTTCGGTGTCAATTGTATTAAAGCGCGCCAGTAAGGCGTCAATTTTTTCTTCTAACTGTTCAAATTGACTGTTTGTCATAGTACCAGTGTCATAGTCAGCCGACATAGCAAGTTACCCAATTTTGTTAAAGTATACTATAAAGTTCTGAATGTGGCTGGTCAATCAATAATCAACGCTAAAGCCAACTGTTTCCAAGCAGATCACGGAACTTTACTTGAGAAACTGGGTTTTAGTGCTTACAAGGGTTACACTAACGCCAAAATGTTATAGATGTATTGCACGATTATTATGAATTACACACAAGCATCAGAGCTGTGCCAAGATTTTTTCCCTGACTTAACGCCATCGGAGCTTGCTGGCATGATTCATGGCCTTTTTGGGCATGGTTTTGTGATTGAAAGCGGTCGCTGGCAACAGCACATGAGTGAGTTCCTTGCATCAGGCGAGCCACTTCCTGAGCCTGCTTTAGAAGGTCTTGAGCAGTTGATTGCATTTTGCCAAAAAGATTACCAGGCTGACTCTTTCTCAATAGATTTGATGAAGCCCGAAGATGATTTGCCGTTGGAGCAGCGTGCTAAAGCTGTGGGCGAATGGTGCCAAGGGTACCTAACAGGGTACGGTTTGGTGCCTCAGAAAGATGATAAAAAGCTTGAGGACGAGTCGAAAGAAGCGCTCGAGGACATTGGCGAGATTGCCAAGATTGACTTCGAGATGTCAGAGCCTGATGAAGAAATGGAAAAAGCATTTATGACAGTTTGTGAGCATATCAAAATGTCGGCCTTGCTATTATTTCAAGCGAATCAGCCAGAGCCAATGCCCGATCCTGAACAGCAGCAACAAATACATTAACGACACAAGGATTCTATGAGAGCCATTAATTTTGCAGCCCGACGCAAGAAGTTAATGCAATGGATGGGGCCAAACTCCATCGCTATTTTGCCCGCCGCCGAAGAAAAAGTACGCAGTCATGACGTCAACTTTCCGTTCCGTCAGGACAATAACTTTTGGTATTTGACCGGTTTTAATGAGCCTGAAGCGGTGATGGTGCTTATTCCAGGGAGAAAGCAGGCCGAATTTATCCTGTTTAATCGTGAGAAAGATATTACTCAAGAGCGTTGGCATGGCAAACGCTTGGGGCAGGATGGTGCGATTGAGCAGCTGGGAGCAGACGATGCTTTCCCTATTGAGGATATTGATGATATCTTGCCGGGCTTGATGGAAGGGCGTGATCGGATCTATTTTGCTTTGGGTGCCAACTCGGAGTTTGATCATAAAGTCATGGAGTGGCGCAGTGAGCTCATGACCTCACCAGCTAAACGAACCGGCTCTCCCGGAGAGTTGATTGATATTGGCCACCACCTGCACGATATGCGACTGGTCAAGTCAGCTCCAGAAGTGCAACGCATTCGTCATGCGGCAAAAGCATCGGCAAAAGCGCATATAGAATTAATGAAGGCTTGTGCTCCAGGTAAAACGGAACGCGACTTAGAAACCGAGCTACACTACCATTTCGCCAAGGGTGGCTGCCGTTATCCCGCATATCCATCGATTATCGCCTCTGGGGAAAACGCCAACATCCTACATTACATTGAAAATTCGGATGAGCTGAAAGACGGTGACTTATTATTGGTCGATGCTGGTGGTGAGTTCGAGCATTATGCCTCAGATATTAGCCGAACCATTCCTGTGAATGGCACATACAGTACTGAGCAAGCTGCCTTATATGATCTGGTTCTAGAAGCTCAGTTGGCTGCTATTGAGATGGTGAAACCGGGCAATCACTGGGATCATATTCATAATAAAGCGGTGGAAGTGCTGACCAAGGGGTTGGTGGAATTAAAGATTCTTAAAGGTGATCCAGACGATTTAATAAAGCGTGGTGTTTACCGAGAGTTTTACATGCACAAAACCGGACATTGGCTTGGCTTAGACGTGCATGATGTCGGCGATTATCATCTGCATGGCGAACCTAGGGTACTGGAACCGGGAATGGTGTTAACGGTTGAACCTGCGCTGTATATTCCACAGAACATGACTCGTGTTAATGGCAGTAATATTGCAAAGAAATGGCGCGGTATTGGGATACGAATTGAAGACGATATCCTAGTCACCAGTAAAGGTTATGACATCCTTTCGAAAGACGTTCCGAAAGCTCGGGATGAGATTGAGCGCCTGATGGCGGGTTAACACTAGCGATGACGGCAAAACCTAACAATACATATCCGGTAGTTATAGTTGGTGGTGGAATGGCCGGCGCTAGCCTGTCTTTGGCATTAGCGCGACAAGGTATTGCTTGTGCGGTGTTTGAAGCTTATGCCGCTAACATGCCAAGCCAACCCAGCTTTGATGATCGCACCGTCGCTCTTTCAGCCGCGTCATTAAATATTCTGCGTAACCTTGGGGTCGGTGATGACTTTATGCGAGTTGCAGAGCCGATCAAACACATCCATGTTTCAGAGCAAAGCCATATAGGCTTTACTCGCCTCAAAGCAAAAGACCATGGTATGGAGCAGCTCGGTGCTGTCGTTGAAAACTGGCAGCTGGGTAAAGTGTTGCATAAAAACATCGAACAACAGGCGTTGATTGATTGGTTTGCACCGACCAAAGTACTTCAGCTGGAACAAGATAGCGACAAAGCGCAGTTAACCATTGAGACGTCTGATGGCGAAGTAACTGTCGAAGCATCTTTAGTGGTATTGGCGGATGGCGCACGCTCACCCTTACGCAACAGTCTTCACATTGAAAGTGATATTCGTGACTTTGGAACTTCTGCTATTGTTTGTAATGTCGCCACACAGCAAGCGCACCAAGGCTGTGCCTACGAACGGTTTACTGCCGATGGACCTTTGGCCATGTTGCCTTTGACTCATAATCGGATGGCTTTGGTTTGGTCAAAGCCTAATGATGAAGTGGAGTCCTATCTCGCTTTATCCGAGCAAGAGTTTGCGACAGCATTAGAAAATGATTTCGGAGCGCGCTTAGGACGCATCACTAAAGTCGGTAAGCGGTTCACTTTCCCGCTGATTCAACAGCAAGCGGAAACCTTATTTCGAGGGCGCTGTGTGGTGATCGGTAATGCTGCTCAGTCATTGCACCCGATCGCAGGTCAGGGTTTCAATCTGGGCTTGCGCGATATCGCTTATTTAAGCCAGTGTTTGGCAGCTGTTGAGGGTGATGATTATGGCGCTTATCAGGTATTAAGAGACTACGAACACAAGCGACATGCTGATAGAAGTAAAACCGTGTGGATTACGGAATCCCTAGCGCGGTTATTTGCTAATTCGTGGGCTCCGATGTCGATATCAAGAAATTTAATGCTGAAAGCGCTGGATATTATGCCAGTAGCAAAAGACTTTTTTGCACAGCAAGCCATGGGTTTTAACTTTCAAAACAGTAAGTTGGCAGCCAATGACGAATAAAATTATCGCTATTTTAGTGGCTGCTGTCATTGCATTATCTATTGTGGCTTATCAGTTGTGGCAGTCCGATGATACAACTGCTTTGCAGCCGGTTGAGCAGCGACAAAGTGAGCCTGCACGCACGGTTGATGTTACCGATAACCATGAAGAAGAAATACATGATAAGCAGCAAGAGCCACCGGCCGAGGTTGTCATTGAAGACAGTATGGGCCAAGTGACGGTAAAGACTGGTGACGATGAGCAAAAGCCTGATGAGGAATTGTGCCAATTGATTGATCATTATGACGACTGGTACCCCAAGGGCGATTCATACGAGTCGGACAAGTTTATGACGGAAGTCAAAACGTGGGCTTTCTCTCGTGGCTATTTTGAGACCGAGTATTCTCAGGGGAGTTTGGGCATCAAGAAGCAGTCAGATTATGATTACTACGACATTGACGATTTAGAAGAGATGGCTAAAGCTGGCGATTCTATGGCTAATGTTCGGTTAGCCTATCGTTTATACCTAAAGGGTGATTTAGAGAGTATGGCGCGGGCACAACCTTATTGCGATCGCGCGATCGCCGATGGATACACTGCGCTGGTAATGTGCAAATCGTCTTATATCACTACTCAGATTTATCAAGAGAAACGAAAGGACGATGATCAAGCGGATCCTGAAAGGCTCAAAGCATTAGAACTGGAATATTCCGCGTGGCAGAAAGTGTCGGGACGCTTAGGGGATGAGTTAGGCAGTAAGCTCACTGAACATATGTTGCCTGAATTAGAGCATGAGTTCGATCAGGAAACGATAGAGAAAAATACTGAAGCGTTGATTGATAACATCGAAAGCCAAAGACAGCAGTTAGGAATTAGTGAACGAAAATACCCCCCGATTCCAGAGTTATTGACTTATGTTTTGGAAAAAGGGGAAGATCCAATGACTGCCTTTAAAGCGTGTTTTGAGGAACAATAAGGAAATAAATGACGGTTTCAAGTAATCGACAAGTCACATTAGACTATGACGTCATCGTTGTTGGTGGTGGCATGGTGGGCTTGGCGCTAACGGCAAAGTTAGCGCAGCTGGATCTTCGGGTCGCGGTGATTGACCCTAAGCCTGTGGATCTTGAGTGGGAAAATGGGACGGTTGACTCACGCGTGAGCGCAATTACACGAGCCAGTCAGCGATTATTTCAAAGTATAGAGGCATGGCAGCTGATTGATGACCATGACAAGTCCGCTTATCAACGGATGTTTGTGTGGGATGGTGAGTCGTCCAGCGGCAAGATTGAGTTTGATGCGAATTTGATCGCCGAGCCTAATTTAGGGCATATCATCGAAAACCGTGTGTTAAGGCGTGCGTTATTTCAGTCAATTGAAAGAGAGCGTCATATCGATTGGCTGTGTCCTGAGAAGTGCCAGGCAGTTGATTACCAAGACAATTATGCAGAACTTACCTTAGCCTCAGGTAAGAGGATGAAGGCCTCGCTATTGGTTGCTGCCGATGGTGCTTTTTCATGGTTACGTAAAGCCAGCGACATTGGGCAAGAGCAAAACGCGTATGGACATAAAGCGATTGTATGTACCGTTAAAACAGAAAAGTCGCACCTGCAAACCGCTTGGCAGCGTTTCGATCACCACGGTCCCTTAGCGTTTTTACCCTTGCGTGATTCATCATTATGCTCGATTGTGTGGTCGGTAGATGAGTCTTTTGCCGAAGAGTTACTGTCTTTAGAGCGTTCAGCTTTTGCCAAGCGACTCACGCAAACTTTTGAATCAACCTTAGGTCAAGTTGAGGTACAGAGTACACCCGTTGCCTTTCCATTGTTTGAACGAACGGCGGATAGGATGGCACAGCATAGGCTAGCCTTAATCGGCGATGCTGCACACACGATTCATCCACTTGCAGGTCAAGGTGTGAATCTGGGTTTTTCAGATGCTTTGGCGTTAGCTAAGGCCATTGACGTGTCGCTGAAGAAGGGTGCTGATATTGGTTTAAAGCATCGATTGAGACCTTTTGAACGTGCCCGCAAGTCTGAAACTAAGGCAATGCAGTTGGCGATGCAGGGCTTTAAGCGATTGTTTGAGAAAGATATACCAGCGGTACAGATGGCACGAAGCTATGGTCTGGCCGTAACAGATAAACATCCTGTCCTTAAACAAAAGCTGATTCGCAAGGCGATGGGGCTTTGAACAAAGCACTCTATCTATAGAAATTGTCATAAAACTCTGCTTGAAATGACAAATGATAATAATTATCATTTGTGCATTACAATTCTACGGGAAACTCCCAGGATATTTTAAATGAAAACAATGAATAATTGGCTTGTGGCGCTAGCAGTTGGATCGGCATTAACACTGACTGCTTGTGATAACTCTGAGCAGGACAAACAAACTGCTGGTGAAGAGCAAAACGTTGCTGAGACAAAATCTCCAGCTGCTGAAAAGTCAGCCAATGAGCAAAAAGAGATCGTGGTCTACTCGTCACGCAAAGAACACTTGATCAAACCTTTCTTCGAGCAGTTTACGCAAGAAACGGGGATTCCAGTGGTTTACATTACCGATGGTGCTGCGCCATTGATCAGTCGGCTGAAAGCTGAGGGCGAGCGTTCACCAGCCGATATTTTGATGACGGTTGATGCCGGTAACTTATGGCAAGCGACTCAGGAAGACATCTTACAGCCGATTGAGTCTGACGTGCTTGAAAATAATATTCCAGAGAGTCTGCAAGATCCGAATAATGAGTGGTATGGCTTAACGGTTCGTGCGCGTACGATCGTTTATAGTAAAGATCGTGTAAACCCTGAGGAATTAACCACTTACGAAGCGCTGGGTGATGAACAGTGGAAAGGCCGTTTGTGCCTAAGAACTTCTAAGAAAGTTTACAATCAATCGCTGGTAGCCATGCTGATCGCACGTCATGGTGAAGAAAAAGCTCAGCAAATTGTTGAAGGTTGGGTCGGTAACTTAGCGACGGCTCCATTCTCGAACGATACTAAAGTGATGAATGCTATCGAAGCGGGTGCTTGTGACGTTGGTATTGTGAACACTTACTACTTCGGTCGTCTAGAAAAAGAGAACCCAGAGATTCCTCTAGCCTTATTCTGGCCTAACCAAGATACGTCAGGTGTACACGTGAATATTTCTGGTGCAGGCATTACGAAGCACTCTTCTAATGTCGAAAATGCAACAAAGCTGTTAGAATGGCTTTCAAGCGCTGAAGCGCAACAAATGTACGCGGGCCATAATATGGAATACCCTGCGAACTCAGAGATTAAACCTGTTCCAGAAGTGGAAGCTTGGGGAAGTTTTAAAGCCGACGATATCAACTTATCTAAAGCTGGTGAGCTTCAGCCACAAGCCGTCAAAGTGATGGATAGAGCAGGTTATAAATAAACCACGACTCATACAAAAAGTTTAGACTTGCTAAAAAAAGATACATTGAATTCAAGTACAACTGACGCCAGCGTTTACCGCTGGCGTCAGCGTATGGGCGCTTGGTTGCCGGCTGTATTATTATCAGCTGTCTTTGCTATTTGTATTATGCCCTTGATACCGCTGCTTGCGTCTTGGGGGCAGGTCGAGGGGGAGTTATGGTCGCATCTATGGCAAACGGAGTTACCGGAACTCTTCTCGAATACCTTAATTCTTATCGCTTTGGTCGGTTCGGCCAGTTTTATTCTTGGTGTTAGCCTAGCTTGGCTGGTCGTGATGTATGACTTCCCCGGCAGGAGTATTTTACAGTGGGGTTTGATGCTGCCTCTGGCCATTCCACCCTATATTTTAGCCTTTGTATTACTTGGCTTTACCGATTTTGGTGGTCCATTACAACAGTTTCTATTCTCTATAGGTCTAGGTATTGAATGGCTACCTGATATGCGTAACCCGTTGGGAGTAGGGTTGGTTTTTACCTTGTCGCTATACCCTTATGTGTACCTTCTGATGCGCAGTGCTTTACAGCGTAAAGGGCGCTCCAGTTATGAAAGTGCGCGAACCTTAGGTTACAGCAAAGCCGCGGCTTTTTGGCGCTTGGTTATACCGTTAACCCGACCAGCCTGGGTCGCCGGCTTGGCCTTAGTGCTGATGGAAACCTTGGCCGACTTTGGTGCGGTTAGTATCTTTAATTACAACACCTTCACTACAGCAGTCTATAAATCGTGGTATGGCTTCTACAGCCATGGCACCGCCGCCCAGCTGGCTTGCTTATTGCTATTGTTTGTCAGCATGGCGGTCATCGCGGAAAAGTGGGGGCGTGGTAAGGGGCGTTATGAACAATCTGGAGCAGCGCTGAAGCAGTATCGCCAACGGCTAACGGGTCTTTGGGGAGTTTTGGCGCAGGTTGGCGCATGGTCTGTGTTCGTTCTAGGCTTTATTTTACCCGTAACTCAGCTACTGTACTGGGTAGTTAGTAGTTTTGATCAGCACACAGAAGGAACCATTGATTTATTGCTCAATACCGTCTTGTTGGCAATATTGGCAGCAACGATTACCTTGCTCGTTGCCAGTATTATGGTGTGGGCTCAACGCCAAAAGCAAACCAAGTCGAGAAGCTTTATGATTGAATTCTCGCAGTTGGGCTATGCTATGCCCGGTACGGTTTTGGCGGTAGGCATCATGATGGCACTAAACGGTATTGATAGCTGGATCGCTGACATCATGGATGATCAAAGTCAGTGGCTGGCGACAGGTTTGTTCGCGCTATTGTTGGCTTACGTCATTCGCTTCTTAAGAATCGGCTATGGGCCATTAGCCAGTTCCATGGGCCAAATTAAGCCAAGCGTGGTTGAAACAGCCGGTATTCTCGGCGCGGGAAAGCGCGAGAGATTGTTCAGAGTTTATATACCATTACTACGGCCAGGCGTTTTTACTGCGCTCTTGTTGGTCTTTGTTGAAGTTATGAAAGAAATGCCAGCGACCCTGATATTGCGTACCTATGGCTGGGACACCTTAGCGGTACGGATCTACGAACTCAGCGCTGAAGGCCAGTGGGAACTGACCTCATTACCTGCGATTATGTTGGTCGCTGTGGGTGTTATTCCGGTCATTTTACTGATCAAAAAGAGTGATCTTTAGGAAGGTATTCGGAACAGTTCTCTAAATAGCCTATAGGCGGTTGCTGGTCTTTGTCATCGGTGTATGAGTAAGTCTTAATTTCTACTACCGCTGCTGATTTGGTTGGGTTGTGCTTAGTTGGCTTCCACTCCAGTGAGCGAAATTTCTTAGCATTAGCAAATAATTGTTGCTTATCTCCAAAGTGGTGAGGAACGGCCATTTCTTCGGTTTCACCATTCTGGTTGACTCCAATTAACATGGTGAAACATGACGGTGTAAATTTGAAGCCAGATGTAACTACATTCACCTGAACTTTGCCATTTTCTTGGCTAACTTGCTCCCACATAGGCTCCGACTTGGTGAGCTGACCATCTTGATAGTTAATGTATTGAATTTCAGAGCTCAGTTGTTTTTTTTCTATGAATGAGCTGCATGAAGCGATTGATACGAGTGCTGCTACTCCTAAAACTGTAATTTTCATGATTATTATTCCTTTGAGATTTGGACTGTCGAAACTAAACGCTGACAAAAGAAAAGTCAATCTAGAGGGTTGTTATACAGTTAGGTAATAAGGGAGGCGCTTTTACTGGTCTGACTCTCGCCTTTTGGGTTCTTTTGTCGCTAGAACCTCTGTATAATCATGCGCCATTATGACCACTCAATTGTTTAAGGATCGGTGTCGTTATGGGCAATAAAACACCTTTGTATCAGGCGCACGTTGACGCTGAAGCGCGCATTGTTGATTTCGGTGGCTGGGATATGCCGCTAAACTATGGTTCACAGATTGATGAGCATGCGGCGGTGCGCGAAGCCGCGGGTATGTTTGACGTGTCGCATATGACCATTGTTGAAATCAAAGGTAGCGACGCTAAGCCTTATTTGCAGTATTTATTGGCAAATGATGTGGCTAAGCTACAAGAGTCTGGTAAGGCGCTATATACTGGCATGTTAAACGAAGATGGCGGTGTAATTGACGATCTTATCGTTTATTACTTAAATGATGCCCACTATCGTGTGGTGGTTAATGCGGCGACTCGTGAGAAAGATTTAGCTTGGTTGGAGAATGTTGCGCAGCAGTTCGATGTGTCAGTTGAAGAACGTTCTGATTTAGCGATTATTGCTGTTCAAGGCCCAGAAGCGATTGAGAAAGCTCAGTCAGTGATGACAGATGAGCAAAAAGTAGCGGTAGCTAGTCTAAAACCTTTCGTTGCAGCTTATGCTGGCGACTTGTTCGTAGCGCGGACCGGTTACACGGGCGAGGACGGTTATGAGATTTTGGTTCCTGATAATAAAGCCATTGAATTGTGGAATGCTCTGTTAGAAGCTGGCGTTAAACCTTGTGGTTTGGCGGCACGAGACACCCTGCGCCTAGAAGCGGGCATGAACCTCTACGGTCATGATATGGATGAAACGGTTTCACCGCTAGAAGCTAATATGGGTTGGACCATTGCATGGGAACCAGAAGGCCGAGACTTTGTGGGGCGTAAAGCGCTGACAGAGCAGAAAGCTAACGGTATTCCGCGCAAGTTGATTGGTCTGGTACTTGATGGCAAAGGCATCATGCGCGAGGGCCAAGAGGTTGTTGTTAATGATCAAGTGGTTGGCGTCGTCACGTCTGGCACTATGTCTCCGACTACAGGCAAAAGCATCGCCATGGCACGTGTGCAACGTTCAGTGGATGCTGAAGAAGTCCTAGTACAGGTTCGTAAGAAGCAAATTCCAGCGAAAGTTGTGAAGCCAAGCTTCGTACGTAAAGGTAAGTCATTGATTTAGTGTAAGCTAAAGACGAACCCTAAAAGAGCTTAGTTGCCCGAGTATAAACGCTTGGGCAGCGTTTAACTTTGATATACAATACGATTAATTTTTGAACTGATAGATTACCCTGGCGGGTGGCTATAGAGGAAGAGACAATGAGCCAAATTCCAGCAGAATTAAAATATGTATCAAGCCATGAGTGGATCCGTGACGAAGGTGACGGCATCGTAACCGTTGGTATTACTGAGCACGCACAAGAGTTGCTTGGTGATGTGGTGTTTGTAGAAGCGCCAGAAGTGGATAGCGAAGTTGATGTAGAAGACGAAATCGCAGTGGTTGAGTCAGTTAAAGCTGCGTCAGACATCTACGCGCCATTAGCGGGCACAATCACTGAAGTGAATGAAGAGCTGGAAGATTCACCAGAATTGATTAACAGCGACCCTTACGGTGACGGCTGGATGTTTAAGATGAAGATTGATTCAGGTGATTTGGATTCGTTGCTATCGGCAGAAGAGTACGCTGAAGAAATCGCTGACGAATAAATTATTGGCTCATAGCTTCGTTAAATGCATCAATAACTCAGCTCGTTTAACCTAAAGTAAACGTCGCCTCGTTATTAACGCATTTGCCTTGCTCTGAACGCAATAATTGTTGGTGGGTTTTCCTAAATTTTTCAGAGTTGGAGCTAAATGCTTCAATTCTTTTGATTATAAGATGGGTTATCCGAGAGGTTTAACTCATTGATCACCAAGCGTAGGTGATAACTTTTAAGGGCCTCGAGTTGTTCGAGGCTTTTTCGATTAAACAGTTTATGCAGATCGGCATAATTGAAATTGATAGGTCGCGACCAGTATGACTGATAAAACAAGCTTGCAAGATTTACAGCAGTCGGATGATTTTATCCGCCGCCATTTAGGTCCTCGTGAAAACGAGATTCAGGAAATGCTCAGCGAGCTGGGCTTGTCGTCTTTGGACGACTTGGTGGAAAAGGCTGTTCCACACAAAATCCAGGTGAAGGAACCGATTGGCGTTGAGGCGTCGCGTTCTGAACGTGAAACACTGGATTATTTGCAGTCGCTTGCAGATGAAAATATTGTTGCTAAGTCATACATTGGCATGGGCTACTACGATACGGTGACGCCAGCAGTCATTCAGCGTAACGTTTTAGAAAACCCTGCGTGGTATACGGCTTATACGCCTTATCAGCCTGAGATTGCGCAAGGTCGTTTGGAAGCGATTTTGAACTTCCAGCAAATGACCATGGATTTGACGGGGATGGAACTCGCCAGCGCGTCATTGTTAGACGAAGCGACTGCTGCAGCTGAGGCAATGGGTTTAGCCAAGCGCTCTTCAAAGAATAAAAAGTGTAATACCTTCTTTGTTGACGAAAAAACATTCCCACAAACGATTGATGTTGTGAAAACTCGTGCAGAGCATTATGGTTGGGATTTAGTGATAGGGCCAATTGAAGAAGCTGCTGATCACGATGTTTTTGGTGCCTTATTGTCATACACCAACGTTCAGGGTGATATTACCGATCTAGAAAACATCATACAAAAACTACACGACAAGAAAGCGATTGCTTGTGTAGCTGCTGACATTATGAGCTTGGTGCTATTGAAATCACCAGGCGAGATGGGTGCCGATGTAGTGTTCGGATCGGCGCAGCGTTTTGGTGTTCCGATGGGCTTTGGTGGTCCACACGCAGCATTCTTTGCGACACGCGAATCATTCAAGCGTTCTTTACCGGGACGAATTATCGGTGTCTCAAAAGATACTCGCGGTAATAATGCAATGCGTATGGCGATGCAGACTCGTGAGCAGCACATTCGTCGCGAAAAAGCGACTTCCAATATTTGTACGGCACAGGTGTTATTAGCCAATATCGCGAGTTTCTACGCGGTGTATCATGGCAAAAAAGGCTTGACGACAATTGCTAACCGTATCAACCGTTATGCATCGATTGTCGCTTCAGCGGTGGTTAACTCTGGCATGGAAGTAGTCAATGATCATTGGTTCGATACGGTGACTTTCCGCGCTTCTGATGTCGAGGCCATTCAGGACCGTGCGAAAGAAGCACTTGTGAACCTACATTATGATGGTGACTTTATTAGCTTCTCCATTGATGAAGCAAAAAGCCAAGCCGACATTGAGCAGTTGATTGAAGTTATTACTGGTGCCGAGTCTGATGTGTTTGAATTGGATAGTGAAGCTACGTCATCAATTCCAGAACAACTAGTTCGAGAGTCGGACTTCTTAACGCACCCAACATTTAACGACTACTATTCTGAAACGGATATGCTGCGTTACATCAAGCGTTTGGAAACCAAAGACTTTTCATTAGTACACGGCATGATCCCTCTAGGTTCGTGCACCATGAAATTGAATGCTACTAGCGAAATGATGCCAGTCACTTGGCCTAAGTTCGCTTGCATCCACCCGTTTGCGCCTGAAGATCAAACCTACGGTTACCTCAAAATGATCAAGGAGCTCGAAGCGGACTTAGTGGAAATTACCGGCTATGACTTTGTATCCATGCAGCCGAACTCCGGTGCACAGGGTGAATACGCAGGTCTAATTGCGATTAAGAAGTATCACGAAAGCCAAGGTGAAGGCCACCGCAACATTTGTTTGATTCCTAGCTCTGCGCATGGCACCAACCCAGCGTCAGCACAGATGGCCGGTATGAAAGTGGTCATTACTAAGTGCGATGAGAACGGCAATGTTGATGTGGACGATCTGAAAGCCAAAGCTGAAGAGATGAAGGACAACTTAGCGGCACTGATGGTGACCTATCCTTCGACACACGGCGTTTACGAAGAAGAAATTAAAGATATCTGTGACATCATCCATGAAAACGGCGGCCAGGTTTATATGGATGGCGCCAACATGAATGCACAGGTAGGAATTTCTCGTCCGGGTGACATCGGTTCAGACGTATCACATTTGAATTTACACAAAACCTTCGCCATTCCACATGGTGGTGGTGGTCCTGGTATGGGCCCGATTGGCGTTAAGTCTCACTTAGCACCGTTTGTGTCTGGTCACTCTGTGCGTAAAGTGCATAGTGTTGAAGCGCGTGACAATGCTGTATCTGCAGCACCTTATGGTAGCGGCATGATTCTTCCGATTTCTTGGGCCTACATTAAAATGTTAGGCCAAGTTGGCCTGCGTCGTTCGACAGAAGTCGCGTTATTGAATGCTAACTATTTGAAAAACAAACTGTCAGCTCATTACCCAGTGTTATATGTGGGCCGTAACGACAAGGTGGCGCATGAGTGCATCATTGATCTGCGTGACATCAAAAATGAAACAGGTATTAGCGAAGTCGACTTTGCTAAGCGCTTGATGGATTATGGTTTCCACGCGCCGACTATGAGTTTCCCAGTAGCGGGAACCTTCATGATTGAGCCGACGGAAAGTGAATCTAAGTACGAGTTGGATCGCTTTGTCGATGCAATGATCCGCATCCGTCAGGAAGTGGAAAAGGTGGCAAGTGGTGAGTGGGATAAAGATAATAACCCACTGGTCAATGCTCCTCACACACAGGCCGACTTGCGTGACTGGGATAAACCTTACTCAATTTCAGAAGCGGTTTATCCATCAGAAGCAACCATTCTCAGCAAGTTCTGGCCAACAACAAATCGTATTGATGATGTTTTTGGCGACAGAAATCTGATGTGTAGTTGCCCAGCCACAGAAACTTACGCGGAATAAAGTTTTTTCGAACTGAGTACTTGACTTGAAAAGCCAGCGTTAGCTGGCTTTTTTTATAGGGCTGAGGTATAAATGGATCTTTTGGCTTGAAACGCATGTATTACGGGGAACTTAGGGAACTAGTATGTCTAAAAAGAAATTTGAAGAATTCGTTATTAAACTGTCAGAAGACCCAAAATTAAACCAATCCTATATTGAAAACCCAGAAGCAGTAATGAAGGATTTTGGTTTAGAAGATAATGAAATTAAAGCTGTGATGACCGGGGAAACAAAAGAAATAGAAAAGTTAACGGGCACTAAAGCAGTTTGTATTAATATCGTTATGCTAATGAAAGATGACAAATAAAAAAAAAGGCTCATATATTGCGGTTAGTACCGGGATATTACTTGCAGGCCACATCTCGGTTCGAGCAAAAAAGGTTATCGAGGAGGCTGATGTAGTGTTATCTCTGATGCCTCACCCTTTAGCTGAAAACTGGTTGGATAGTATTAGCAGGGAGCATATTAGTCTGCAGTCCTATTATTCGGAAGGAAAGCATAGAAAGCAATCTTACAGCGAGATGTGCGAACGAATACTGGAGGAAGTCCGTAAAGGTAAGCGTGTTTGCGGAGCATTTTATGGTCATGCTGGTGTTTTTGCTTGTGTCCCCCATGACTCTATCAGACTGGCTCAAGAAGAAGGTTACTCGGCCTATATGGAGCCGGGAATTTCTGCTGAAGCTTGCCTCTATTCAGATTTAGGTATCGACCCAGGAAGTTATGGGGTTCAAAGTTATGAAGCTTCTCAGTTTCTGTTTTACAGCCACCAACCAAATGTAGTGAGTTACCTTTTATTATGGCAGGTAGCACTGGCTGGAGAATTAACGGCAAAAACATTTAAAACTAACGAACAAAATGTAAAAGCTTTGGTGGATTACCTCCTACATTGGTACCCACCAGAACATGAACTTATACTCTATGAAGCAGCGTTTTTGCCACTAGAATCGATTAGAAAAGAAAGGGTAAAGCTGGTGGATTTGCCAAGCATAGTCTTAAACCTGCATACGACATTAGTTGTGCCTCCAGCTAGAAAAATGAATATTAACAATGAGTTAGTAGAGAGGTTGAGAGTAGACTGAAAACCTTAAATCGAAAAATAAATACAGGTTTGTAAAAGTATAGTTTTAGAAGGATAATTAAACCATGATAGAACGCCAGGGATTCTCAATGCTTAAGCTAGTATTAATACTGATGATGTTACTCTGTGTAACTACGGTGAAAGCAGTGGAAAATAGAAATTACACAGCGGAATTAGTGGAGATAGAAAAAACACTTCTGAATGACTTACCGGCATCGCGTGAGCGCTTGGAGCTAATCGGGCAACACAAAGACAATTTTTCAGTTAAAGAAAAGCAGCATCATCAATTGCTGAATGCCCACCTGCTTTTCATGATGAATGATGTTGATAACGCTCAGGTTTCTTTAGAGGATCTTGCGAGTAATACATTAAGCCCAGATTATGATGCAAGAAAGCAAATGCTGTTATCAGCAATTTATCATCATAGAGGTGAAAGCGTAAAAGCTTTTATGGCTGTTGACCGTTCATTAAATTTAATCGAGAAGTTAAATAGTAATCGTTATAAATCAAAGATCTTAATAGGTGCGGTGGGTATATATAAGGATGCCGACTTGATAGAGTTCGCTTTAGAGTATGGGCGCAGAGCGATAAACCTTGCCAATGAGAGTAAAGATGCGGAAACCATGTGCCTAGCTTCGTATGAAATGGGCACTATTGAGTTATTGACTAAAAATTACAAGATGGCAGAAAATCGGCTCCTAACCGCAAAAGGCTATTGTGACAAAGAAAAAATTGTCATTGCTTCTTACGCAATTGAGTACAGCCTAATGCAGCTAAACATCGAAACAGGTAAGGTTGATAGTGCTGAAACAATAGCAAAAGATTTACACTCTAAAGTGGAAATCTATGGTTGGGATGTCTTAAGGTCTGCGACTAAAACACTGTATGGACGATTGCTCCTTAACAAAGGTGAGTTGGAATTAGCTAAAAACTTTGGTGAAGCGGGCTATCAAATTGCAAAAAAAGTGAAAGATAAAAAAAGGATTGAAAAAGCTGCCGCACTGTTGGCTGAAGTCTATACTGAGCTAAAGGATAATGATAAAGCTGTTAACTATTACAAAGAGTATATGGAGTTGAATGTTCAGAATAAAGTACGGATCAGGCAAAGAAAACTAGCATTTGATATTGCACGCAGAAAACAATTTGATGAGTAGGTGGTGATGATTTAGTTGAAATAGGAGGGAAGGCATAAGGAGGCTTGTACAGAGTTAGCGGGAAGTAAGTGACTTAAACTGTAGTGTTTCAACGAAATGGGTATTACTCAACCATCTCATACATCGATCAAAGCGGTGCCACTGTCGTAGTTATACGTAAAGAATTTATACACCCTACATTAATCACAGTAACAAGATAAAGACAAGCGGTCATAAGATAATACAAAGAATGTTGACTTGTTTGCCATCATAAAGGAAGTACTAGCAGTATAGAAAACTAAAGTTTATCAGGAGCGATATATGAAACCAAAAAACATGGTATGTGCTTTTGTATTGATCATTAGTACTATGGTGGTTAATGCCGAAAGAGGCGATTATTTTGATGCTCTGGTGACACTTGAAAGAAACATGCTGAACGGAAACAGTTATGTAAAAAAGCGACTACAGGAAATGTCGCAGCATCAAAAGAAATTCACGCGCTTAGAAAAGGATTTTTACCAACTTCTTCAGGCTCATCATGATTACTTATCTTCTAACTTAGAAGCCTGTAAAGAACGATTAAAACCTTTAATAAAGAAAACCAACAGTATTGATATTAAAGCGAAAGCAAATATTTTATTAGCAACCGCTGATCATGTTCTAGGGAATCATGTTGAAAGTTTTATAGCTTTAGATAAAGCCGTTAAAGCTGTTCCTAACCTAACAAGACAAAGGTACAAGGCCAGTATTTTACAAACGGCTGTTGGGATATATCAGCAAGCTGAATTATTTGAGTTTGCACTAGAGTTAGCTCGAAACTTGCAAGTTGAAGCTACAAAGTTAAAGCATGGTGAATACCTCTGTATTGCCAATTATGAATTAGGGGTGATAGAGCAGAGAACCAATCAAATCAAGATGGCTAAGCAACGCTTAATGCTGGCAGTCGAGCATTGTAAAAATAATAACAGTAAGATTTTTGAGTATGTTTCAACTATAGCGCTTAATGAGATCAAAACTAACTCAGGTGAGTACGAGGCAAGCAACCAAGAATTAAAGAAAATCTTAGAACCAGTAAATGCAATTGGCTGGAAAAATTTAATGACACAGTTGAATATAGCTATTGCGAAAAACTACGTGGGGATGGAGGATTATCATCAAGCAGAAAAATATGCACGTGTTGCATACAACCGAGCAACCGAGGGAAAGGATAGGAGAAGATTGCAAATTGCAACAGAAGTTTTAGCCCACATATACTCTAGCAATGGTAATAAGGAAAAGGCTATTGAGTACTACAAAAAGTTTGCGGAACTCAACTCTGAAAATAAAATAAAAGTTAGGGAAAGGAAAATAGCTTTTGATATAGCGAGACGGGTAAGTCAATAAGGAGAATATGGTTAACGCTATTTGGCTAATTGAACTGTTTTTGTAGGCACTGCTTAGTAAATTGAGGGCGTAAATAAAAGCCCCTGGGTAGGGTTCTGATGACTGTACCTTCAGGCCCAATAGCATCGGTTAAAGCCTTTGAGTTAGCCGCTTTCGGTCGTACTTGGAGAATATCTCCGAATCTTGCATCAACTTGCTCAATGTTGCCCATCGACACTTGATCGAGAACATCTTCAAAATCTTGCTTCAAAGTTTGCTCTTCTTCAACTGTTGGGTTCCATAGAAAGGGCATACCGATTTGACGATCTTCAATGGTAATGTCTCGACTTGCGACTATCGGAATCCATAATACATGCATGAGTTTATGGCGTACTACTGAGTTCTCCCAGCGTAAACCATGAATGTTAATTAAAGGAAGAACACTAACGTAGGTAGATTCAAGAGGGCGCCCCAGCTCATCGATTGGCAATGTTTTTAGTTCAACACCAATTTCTGGAAAGTCTGGCTGTGCTAATGAACCCGATGTGGCGCCTAAAATCATTTCGAGAAACTGCCCCACCCACCCCTTTTTGTGAAGGAGCTGTTGAGGGATTTGCTCCTTATAGCGCTCGCACAACTCGCCTAAAGTAAAGCCAGCAAAGCTCTGAGCGTAATCTAGTAAAGCGTTTGGGTCGTCGTATCGCATAATTTGTTATTGTCGAAAGCATCGGTATGTGGAACAATGATATCAAAGTTTTATGATTTGGATGAATAGATGATCGACGCAGACGGCTTTAGGGCCAACGTCGGCATCATCATTTGTAACAACCAAGGCCAGTTACTCTGGACGCGCCGTTTTGGACAAACATCGTGGCAGTTCCCGCAAGGGGGCGTGCACCCGGGCGAAAGTGCAGAGCAGACCATGTACCGAGAACTATACGAAGAAGTGGGCCTTGAAAAAGATGATGTCCGTATTCTAGGGAGTACGCAGCATTGGTACAAGTACCGATTGCCGCAACGACTGATTCGCCAGAACTCCCAACCACTGTGTGTTGGCCAAAAACAAAAGTGGTTTTTGTTACAGCTGGTGAGTGACGAAAGTAAGATTGACTTCGCAGCGACTGACCATCCTGAATTTGATGGTTTTATTTGGGTAAATTATTGGTACCCAGTAAGGAACGTCGTTAATTTTAAGCGTGATGTATATCGTTCAGCGCTTTCAGAGTTGATGGGGCCTATGTTTCGTTTCCAGATGCAGGGCAAGACTAGCCATCGCCCTGAAAAGAAGCATAAGAAGAACGGTGGTTCTCGCCATAATAAGCAAGAGCAAGCTTCTGGCGGACATGACTCTGGTGGCAATCAACAGCGTCAAGGGAATCGTCGTCGAAGACCACGACATCCTTATAGAGCTAACAACTCAAATAAAGAATCAGAGAGCAGCTAAACAGCTGCTCTTTTTTTAGAACAAAAATTAAAAGCTAGAGCTTTTCTGGTAAGCCAACAGCATATTGTTCGCAGGCATTTCATGGCGTTCAACCAGCTGAAACCCGTTGTGGCGGGCGGCTCGATTCATATCATCATAATCCCGAATACCGCTCTCAGGATCTTTCTCTTTTAGGAAGGCATCAAACGCTTGGTTGGATTCAGAAGTATAGTGTCCATTGACATTGAAGGGGCCGTATATCAAGAGATTACCACCTGGTTTGATAACGCGGCTAGCACCATCGAATAAGTCTTTGACTCGATCCCATGACATGATGTGGCACGTATTGGCGGTAAAAATAGCATCAACTTGATTAACCGGCCATACGCGCTGCCCCACATTCAAAGTGCGTGGTTTGCGAATATTAGGAAGTTCGCTCGCTTCGAGCCAAGCTATTATGGAACCATGGTTTTCTGGAAGATCGCTGGTGTGCCACGTTAAATGTGGCATGGCGCCAGCAAACCAAACGGCGTGTTGGCCGGTTCCAGAGCCCACTTCTAGTACCTCATTGCTGTGTGTGAGGTATTGCTTGATGACATCTAATATGGGGCCTTGATTGCGTTCACAGGCTTCGCTAAATCTGCGCATAGAGTGTAGTAATTCATCAAATAGATAATTTCATCATATCGCAAGCGCGACGAGCGATAAAGCACTGGATAGACGTATAAGAAAGACCTTCAATGCGGAGGGATTTATGCCATAATCAAACATCAACTATCCAGACATTATAAAGCTTAGACATATTTTGGACGCGCAGATTCTATGGCTTCTGGCCTTTGTAGCATTGGGGTTATTCAATGGTGTTTTAGCTGGCCTGCTAGGGATCGGTGGTGGCATGGTGATTGTGCCTGCGATGATTTGGCTATCGCCCCAGCTAGGCGTGCCCCCTGAGCACGTGATGCATGTGGCTTTAGGAACTTCGATGGCGACGATATGCTTCATAGCCCTATCTTCTGCTCGATCACATTACAAAAGAGGTTCGGTCAGCCTTCCTTTACTGAAAATATTAATACCGGGTATTGCCATCGGGGGCTTGCTTGGGGCTGTAATTGCAAAATACATGAATACGGAATGGTTAGCGTGGTTATTCAGTATCTTTGCTATCTTGGTTGGTATAAAACTTTTGTCGGGGGTAAATCCCGAGGCCAAAGGCAGCAAAACAGGTGGTAGACAAAGGTTGCCTGCGGGTATAACCATGGGGGCTATATCGTCGTTGGTAGGAATTGGTGGCGGTAGTGTCGTGGTGCCTTATTTGCTGTATCATAAGGAAAAATTAGTGGTCGCGATTGGCACTGCAGCGGCTTGTGGATTGCCCTTGGCGATAATGGCAGCGATTGGTTATATTGTCACGGGCTGGGGTACTGAAGCACTACCCGCGAATCATGTAGGTTATGTGTTCTGGCCAGCAATGGTGGCAATTGCGTTAGGTTCCATGCTGACAGCACCAGTTGGTGCTTATTTGACCCATAAATTACCCACAAAAGTCATTAAACGTATATTCGCGGTGCTGTTGATTATCGTTGCCGTGAAAATTATTGTCGATCATATATAACGTATTGAAAATAAAATAATTAGTTCTAAAAATAGAGAGTAAAAGAGAGTTATGGATTTCCCTAAAATAGATCCCGTAATGTTCGAAATAGGCCCCATTGCATTGCATTGGTATGGCTTTATGTATTTGCTTGGCTTCCTAGCGGCGTGGGGCTTAGGCACCTATCGCGCAAAGCAGCCAAATTCAGGTTGGACCGCGGAGCAAGTATCAGACTTCCTGTTTTTTGGCTTTATCGGTGTCATTTTAGGGGGGCGTATAGGGTATGTATTATTTTACGGTCTTGAGTTCTGGGCAAAAGATGCGCTCTATATCTTTAAAATTTGGGAAGGCGGTATGTCTTTCCATGGTGGATTGTTAGGTGTCATTGCGGCAGGCTGGTATTTCGCTCGGAAAAATAAGAAGCCGTTCTTTGATGTCGCAGACTTTATGGTGCCTTTGGTACCTTTAGGATTGATGTTTGGCCGCATTGGCAACTTTATTAATGGAGAGTTATGGGGGCGAGAAGCAAGCGCTGACTTTTTCTTAGCCATCCGTTTCCCACAAGACCCTGCAGGTTTGTTACGTCACCCGTCGCAGCTTTACCAAGCGATTTTTGAAGGGCTTATACTGTTCCTCATCGTATGGTTTTACTCTGCAAAACCAAGACCACGAAAGGCCGTATTCTCAGTGTTCCTAATTGGCTATGGCGTCTTTAGGTTTGGCGTTGAGTTCTTCCGCGAGCCAGACGCTCACTTAGGTAAGGTGATATCATGGTTAACCATGGGGCAGGTTCTATGTATTCCAATGATTGCGATTGGTGTGTATTTACTGATGAAAGCGTACCAAGAGCCTAAAGTGCAACCGAATAAATAACGAAGTTACTGATATGAAACAATATTTAGACATGATGCGCCATGTTCTAGACAATGGCGAAGATAAAGGTGATAGAACCGGTACAGGTACCCGAAGCGTTTTTGGCTATCAAATGCGCTTTGATTTACAAGAAGGTTTTCCGCTAGTAACCACCAAGAAGCTACATTTACGCTCAATCATTTATGAATTGTTATGGTTTTTAAATGGCGATACTAACATCAAATATTTAAAAGATAATGGCGTTAAGATTTGGGACGAGTGGGCGGATGAGAATGGTGATCTAGGCCCTGTTTATGGTGAGCAATGGCGTTCGTGGAAGAAACCTGACGGGACTACTATTGACCAAATCACGAATGTTCTAGAGCAAATCAAAAATAATCCAAACAGTCGCCGCTTAATGGTGGTGGCTTATAACCCTGGCGTGGCTGATGAAATGGCGTTACCGCCATGTCACTCTTTATTCCAGTTCTATGTTGCCAATGGCAAGTTATCGTGCCAGTTATATCAACGCAGTGCGGATATTTTCCTCGGTGTACCTTTTAACATTGCGTCGTATGCATTGTTAACGCACATGATGGCGGAGCAGGCAGGTTTAGACGTTGGCGAGTTTATTTGGACTGGCGGTGATACGCATTTGTACAGCAATCACTTTGAGCAAGCCAAAGAGCAGCTATCGCGTGATCCCTTGCCTTTGCCTAAGTTGAATATCAAGCGTAAGCCTGATTCATTGTTTGATTACGACTTTGAGGACTTTGAAATCGTGGGTTACGAAAGCCATCCGCACATTAAAGCACCTGTGGCGGTGTAATATGGCGACGTCTTTTAATGAAGAGAATAAGCCTATTATTAGTTTGATTGTTGCCATGGCCAATGATCGGGTTATCGGCAAAGACAATCAAATGCCATGGCACTTACCTGCCGACTTAAAGCACTTCAAAGCGGTAACCCTAGGCAAGCCAGTCATCATGGGACGCAAAACCCATGAATCAATTGGTATGGTGTTACCTGGCCGAAAAAATATCATTATAAGCCGTAATCCAGACTACCGTTCAGACTTCCATAATGAACATTGCGAGGTAGTGACTAGCCTTAAAGCAGCACTAGAGCTTGCGCACGATCAAGACGAAATCATGATCATTGGTGGCGCCAATATTTATGGTCAAATGATCGATCAAGCCGATAAGCTTTACCTGACCTTTATTGACCTTGATACCGACGGCGATGCACGCTTCCCCGACTGGACGCATCATGAGTGGAAAGAGGTCTCACGCGAAAAGCATCAGCCTGATGAGAAAAACAAATATCATTATCAGTTTGTCGAATTATGTCGATTGGGTAAGTCGGAAGGATTAATGCTCCTCTAATCCCGTGATTATGTTGAATCACGGGAAACGACTCATAGTTGCTAACTCATTAGCCAAAACACAAGCCCTACCAGAATCATTATCAGCTTAAAGCTGACTCAATGACGATATTTCATAATTTCTCTCAAAAGGAGTTTTTCTGCTAGTATAGATAGAAGTAGATTTTACTACCCTAGGAAACAAGGAGAGTTTTATGAAAATTTTAAAATTGATAGTAACGTTAATCGCGATTTTTGCAGGGGTAGAGGTAATAGCTGCGCCTCTTCCTTGTAAAGCATTTAATGGGCAACCTGTACCGTATTATGCAAACCCAAATCTGAGCAATGTGGGGGTTGCTCATATGACACGAAATGGACAGCGCATTATCCAGATTAATCCTAATGTTGTGGGGCCACTACCAGAGTACGTTCGGCAGTTTTGGTATGCTCATGAGTGTGCGCATCATGCATTACATCCGGCACAGAATTCTGAGGTCGCGGCTGATTGTTACGCAATTAAAAACTTAAGGAATATCGGAGTTATAAGGTTTAGAAACCAGGTAAGTGGTTTATTAAATTATATTTCTACCTTGCCTGGTAGCGTACAAACAGGGCATTTGCCTGGACCCGCTCGGGCTAACAATCTTTATGCTTGCTTTAGTGCTCCTTGATAACTTCTAAGGCGAGGTTAGTAATCACTATTGTTGCTGCAATACATAGGGCAAGCTTCACCTTTTTGTTAACTTCATTAAAATAGTAGGGGTGGCGTTATAAATATGAATTACTGGAGCTGATAGTGAGTATTTGGTTTAAAGAACCTGATTTAGACGAGGTAAACAGTTGGAGTGAAGGAACGCTTCTAGAACATATTGGGATAGAAATAACAAACATTGGTGACGACTATCTTGAAGGCACCATGCCTGCGGATCATCGAACTTTCCAGCCTTACAAGTTAGTTCACGGTGGCGCGAATATTGTGCTGGCGGAGACGCTAGGTTCAATTGGTGGCATGCTGACAATTGATCCAGACAAATACATTTGTGTCGGTCAGGAAGTGAATGGTAACCATCTTCGGGGGGTACGCTCAGGTGTTGTTCGAGGCCGAGCACAGCAAGTTCATGGAGGCAGTAAATCACAAGTTTGGGAAATTAAACTGTATGACTCAAATGATAAACTTAGCTGTATATCTCGCCTGACATTGGCTGTGGTTGAAAAGCGGTAAAAAAAGCCATTAAATTTTACCAGTTTGACTTACCTTAATGGCATGCACTAAATATCGCAAGGGGCCACCTGCTTCAAGGGTATTAAACGGATAGCAGGTAATTAAAGTGATTTGATTATCACCACGATCGTAGAGAATATCTTTTTCAATGTGGTGTACCTCGAAGGCCGTAATTTCGTAATGAATCTTCTCACCTTTTTTATTGGTCAATGTGAGGAGATCGCCAACCTTTAAGTATTGCAAAAACTCGAAGTGAGTATCGCGATGACCTCCTAGGACAACATGTCCATTTTCCGTCAGCTTGGCGCTTGAAAGGACGTGGCCTGGTCCAAAAGCCAAGTTACGTCCCGAAGCACCAGCTAAAACAATCTGCTCAATATCTTGACTAGGAACCTCAAGCTTGGCCACCGGATAGGTATCTGCCCATGACCAAGGTTTATGGGGCTTACCGTCTTGTAAGGTCTGCTCCCAAGCGTTACTCAATAAGTGTTGGGCAAAAATAGCTTTGGCTTTGATGTAACCCGCCTGACCAAAAGCAACGAGGCTAATGGTCAGAAGGGCACAGATGATGCCGTATTTACGTAAGAAATTCATCATTGCGTTATATCCAATACTAGGCGTTATCGTAACGAGTTGTCCGACGACGATGAAGCATCAGCTGATAAGCCAGAGCTAACAGGAGCGACAGGGCGCCAATCAATAAGGCGATGTTGGCGATGGTGCCACCTTGTGGATAACCATGTTGTGCTTTAAAGCCTTTTGGCAAAGGGTTCTTTAAGCGCTGTTGCTTTAGCGCTTCTCGGACTCTAGCAGGTGTTTTATCGACAGCCACTAAGCTGGTGAAATCACTCACTAACTGAAAGTCGAGAGCTGTATCGATAACTTGCTGGCGCTTGTCATCATAACTTAAATCAAAGTTACTGTTGATGGAGGCAATTTTATGACGAGCCCATAACTTGGCGATGCCCTTGTCTTTTCCGTTCACGACAACTGGAATATTGCTAGACCAGTCATAAACATCTGACTTACCAGAAACTTTGAGGCTGACGGCATGATCTTTCGGGGTACGGTAGCTGACGAACAGGGGCTCACCGATATACAAGTCGCGCAAAACTTTAGGTTGAAGATCAATGTCGATTGCCTTAGCGCCAGTGAGCTTTAAGTCGGTAAGAGCCGGGTGGCGAAGTTTCATAAAGAGATCCTGAAGCTGTGTACGAACCTCGTTAACGTTACCAATATAAGTATAAGTACCACGACCAAAGTTAGCAGCTTTAGTCATAAAGTAGCTATTTGGTGCGGAGCCAATTCCTACAGTAAATAGACGATTATTACCAAGCTTATTTTCAATCAGTTTGAATATTTGGGATTCGTTTCCAATGCTACCATCCGTTAAAAATACTATCTGGCGAATGCGATCAGACTGAGGCTTATCTAGCGCTAGTTGGACAGCGCTAGCAATTTCGGTACCACCGTCTGCTTGTAAGCTATTCACAAATTCAACGGCACTATGACGAGTTTGCTCTGAGTTAGCGACGGCGTTTGGAAAGAGCTTGTGAGCTTCATGATCAAAATCAATAATGTTAAATGTGTCTTGCGGTCCTAATTCATTTAATGCAAATAAAAGGCCCGCTTTTGCTTGCTGCATGGATTCGCCGGACATGGAACCTGAAGAGTCGATGACAAAGATTATTTCTCTAGGCTGAGTATTTTCGCTGACCAATGTATGAGTGGGTGGCAACATCATTAAAACATGATAATTGTGATTGTCATGTTGCTCGCTAAATAATGCGACTTTAGGTTGTTGGCCAAGCTGTGGTTGCCAGTTTAAGACAAAGTCACGATTTGCTTGCGCAGGGTTTTCCAGTGAAATTTGATAGTTATCATCGTGTTGCTGTATGTGAGTTTTATGGTAAGGGCTTTCCAATAATGATAAGTCAAAACCCGGGTTAAGGTTAACAGTTATGGAGACGGGACGATCGGGCTGTTGACCATGATTGAACTGCGAGACCTCGCTCGGTAACGACTGAGCGCTTGGTTTTCGTTGCTGAGGATTATCACCTTGCTCATAGACTGTACCTGTAGGTTCGTAGCGAGGCGTAATGCCTAAAGGCATACGAACACTGAAGAGGGTCGAATCTACGCTGACTAAACTTTGAAACTGAATTTCAATCGTAATACTTTCTCCGGGTGCAATATTGGCAACTTTAGTGGTAAATAGGTTGGCACGTGTTTGGTGCACAATACTGGTACGCTGGCCATTATTTTTTGCTTGTAGATAGGTGCGTTCAGCTTGCTGCTTTTCTTGAACCTCACCTTCAATGATTCGCTGACCAATATGCATATTCAGCGTGTCTACAGCCGCATCTTCAGGCAGTGGAAACTGATAAACGCCTTCTAACCACTCTGAGGAATTATTTTTAAAAGTTTGTTTAACCTTAACTCGAGACACCACACTGTTAACGTGCATCTCAATATCGGTAGAAAGCGGAAGTTGTTCGAACTGTTGGTCACTTTCGAGCGAACTGTATCGAATCAGTGATGAGTAGCCGCTAGCATAAGCGCTGGTACTCAGTAGTGTTAATATCGTCATTAAAGCGATTGTAATGTGTTTCATGGTGTCTCCCTGATGTTCTGCTTGAATGAGACCATTACACGCTAAAGAGCTGGCAAAATTTTTATCAAAAAAAGCCAAGAAGTTATAGATTCTGACATAAAAAAGGCAGCGCTAGGCTGCCTGTGTGGATAAACGCTATCGTTTAGAAAAGGCGTTCGCCATTCTTAAGGCCATATATTTCTCGACCAAAGGGCCAGATGGAAAGTTTGACCATTTTGAAGTGCTGTATACCAAAAGGAATGCCGATGATGGTGATGCAGAGCACGATGCCCCAGAAAATATGATTAATCATGACCCAAATACCGCCAAAAATCAGCCAAATGATATTTAGGATAACGTTAATGAGATCCTGAGACGCTGGACGGTCGGCCATGCGTGTATCCTGCCCGAAAGGAAACAGTGCGAAGATGGCGAGCTTAAAACATTGAACGCCCCAAGGAATACCAATGATGGTGAAACACAGAGCAATACCGCCTGCGATATAGCCCATCGAGACAAAAAAGCCGCCAAAGATAAGCCATAAAATATTTAACAATATAGACATTAAGAATGTTCCTTTATTAAGTGCTTACCTATATTTAATAATAAAAAGATGGCTAGGCGTTAGTGAAAAGTCGCAACAAAAGGTCTTCAAGTGTTAATGAATGTGACAGTTAGAAACGTTTTGTCATAATTTCTAGCCGATGACTTTACGATAAAGCTTAACGCTTTCGTTACTATTCGGAATGATCTGCTTTCCTTCATCAGTAAAGCCTAGCTTCGATAGCAAGCCAATGGAGCTTTTGTTTCCTTCGGAAGTGATAGCGAGTACTTCTGGAAGCTTAAGTTCAGCTGCGTGCTTTAAAACAGCAACCGCAGACTCATAAGCATAACCTTTTCCCCAGTATCTTTCTGAAATAGCAAATCCAATGTCTGGAAAGGCTAAATAATCACGTTGCAATAAACCGTTAACGCCTACAGGAATACCGGACTGACTATCGACAACGAGATAAAGCCAAAATCCAACGTTCTTATAATGCTCTTGGGTGGTGTTGATGAATGCTTTTGCATCTTCGAGGCTATGGATACCCCGGTCACCAATATGTTGTATAAACGCCGGTTGATTATAGAGGTCGAGAAGGAAAGGGGCATCTTCTTGAGAGAGCTGGCGTAATTGAATGGTATTGCTTGTCTGTATGATCATGGATAGGGCTGTTGTGATTCATATCATCTTTTATAGCGTTAACTATAAAAAAGTACAATCTGAATATCTAGAAAGCAAAAAAAGCCAGCGAAGACGCTGGCTTTTTTATGAAAGAAAATGCTTACAGTAGATCAGATACTGTGTCGCGTTCTTCTTTTAGCTCAGTTTCTGATTCAACCATTTTGCCTTTGATGAAATCAGATACTTCTAGAGCTTGAACGATTTCATAATCGCCATCTTTACATACTACTGGGTATGAGTAGATAAGACCTTTTTCAACGCCGTAGCTGCCGTCTGAAGGAACTGCCATAGAAACCCAGTCGCCAGACTCAGAACCTAGGCACCAGTCGCGCATGTGATCCAAAATTGCGTTTGCTGCTGAGGCTGCAGATGAAGCGCCACGAGCTGCGATTACTGCTGCACCACGCTTAGCAACGGTCGGGATGAACTCTTCTTTTGCCCAAGTAGCGTCAACTTTATCAGCTGCATTAGCACCGTTGATTTCTGTGAAAGAAATATCCGGTACTTGAGTGACCGAGTGGTTACCCCAGATGGTCATTTTCTTAACGTCAGCAATGTCAGAACCTGATTTTTCAGCCAGCTGATAAATCGCGCGGTTGTGGTCAAGACGTGTCAAGGCTGTGATGTTACGCTGATTAATGCTTGGCGCGTTTGCAGCCAAAATATAAGCGTTAGTGTTTGCTGGGTTACCAACAACACAAATGCGAATGTCTTTATCTGCAACGTCATCGATGACTTTACCCAGCGAGCTGAAGATTTTACCGTTATCAGCGATAAGGTCCTTACGCTCCATGCCTGGTCCGCGTGGCTTAGCACCAACCATCAAACCAATTTTAGCGTCTTTAAATGCAACTGCTGGATCGTCAGTTACAACCACGTCCTTCACTAGTGGGAATGCGCAGTCGTTTAGCTCCATAGCTACCGCTTCGCAGACTTTTAATGCTGGCGTGATTTCTAGTAGGTTTAAAATAACTGGCTGGTCTTTACCTAGCATTTCACCGCTGGCAATGCGGAAAAGTAAAGAGTAACAAATTTGACCGGCTGCTCCGGTTACCGTAACGCGAACAGGCTCTTTCATTCCTGAATCCTCATCGTTAATGGATGTGTCTAAAATTTAGGTCGCCAACTTTAACACAAAGTCGCTATAAATCCCACATGCCAGAATGGATAAACAGTAGGGTTTCAGGGGGCTTTGGGCTGGTTGCTTTAGGATATTTGGCGCTAAACGTCAGCGAAATCTTGACGCGAACCAAGCCAGCGTTGGCTTATTTTTTGCGCAATGTCCGGAGAGTCCGTGGCGAGAAACTTGGCAACTTGTTGTAACTCCTCAACTAATTCAGCATCACGGACTAGATCCGCGAAGCGCAATCCCACGTCACCGGTTTGGCGAGTGCCGAGCAATTCGCCAGGACCACGTAACTTTAAGTCTTCATCGGCCAAGACGAAGCCATCGTTTGTGTCGCGCATCACTTGCAGCCGGTTTTGAGCGTTGACCGACAGCGGTGGCTTATAAAGTAAGACGCAATGGCTTTTCTTCGAGCCTCGTCCAACACGACCGCGGAGCTGGTGCAGTTGCGATAAACCAAGGCGCTCAGGGTTTTCAATCACCATCAAACTCGCATTCGGCACATCGACGCCAACCTCAATCACTGTTGTGGCGACTAAGATATCCAGCTCGCCTTGTTTAAACTTATCCATAACCAATTGTTTTTGCTCGCTTTTCAAGCGGCCATGGACAAGGCCAACGCTTAGATTCGGTAGCTGTTCGGCCAACTGATTGGCGGTAGTTTCTGCTGCCTGGCACTGCACTTCTTCAGACTCGTCAATCAGCGTGCAGACCCAATACACTTGGCGTTGTTCGTCCTGACAAGCGTTTCGTATGCGCTCAATCAGGTGGGGACGACGTTCTTCCGGAAGTGCCACTGTCATGACGGGTGTGCGTCCTGGTGGTAATTCGTCAATAATCGACAAGTCCATATCGGCATAAACGGTCATGGATAAGGTGCGCGGAATCGGCGTTGCCGTCATCATGAGCTGGTGAAGTTGTAAGCCATCAGGCGCTTTTTGCTTAAGAGCTAAGCGCTGATTAACACCAAATCGGTGCTGTTCATCAATAATGATAAAGCCGAGCTTTTGGTAGAACACTTCTTTCTGGAAAAGCGCATGAGTACCAATAATCAGTTGGGTTTGACCCGAGGCAATGTCATCTAACGCTAATTTCTTGTCCTTTGCAGGGAGCTTGCTGATGAGAAACGTGGTTTTAACGCCTAGCTTGGTCATCCAGTTATAGAACGACGCATAATGCTGTTCAGCGAGAATCTCTGTTGGCGCCATAATAGCCACTTGAAAACCCGCCTCGATAGCTTGTAACGCTGCCATAGCTGCGACCAGAGTTTTACCCGCGCCAACATCACCTTGTAACAGGCGAAGCATCGGCTTGTCTGATTTTAGGTCTGTGATTATTTCTGCTGAGACACGTTGTTGAGCTTTGGTCAGCTTGAAAGGGAGCTGATTTAACAATTGTTGTTGTAACGCGCCTTTTGAGTCCATTCTCATAGCTGTTTGCTGCTGGTGCTTGTTGCGCTGCAAAATCATGCTGAGTTGGTGAGCAATCAATTCTTCACAGATCAATCGCTTCGCAGAAGGGGAGCTGAACTGATGCAATGATTCGGGCTTGGCGTTTTTAGGTGGCGTATGGATCCAGCTTAAGGCGCTGTTGATGTCCGGTAAGCCAAACTGTTGCTGTATTTTCTCAGGCAACAAGTTATCAATGGGATGCTTTTCTAATAAGTCCACGGCTTGGCGCGTGAGTTGACGCAAATTGTTTTGATGCAGGCCGTCTGTGGTTGGATAAACGGGCGTTAAACTATCCAGCAAAGGCGCAGCATTGTTGGAATCTACGGGCGTGAGCTCTGGATGAACCATGCTGCATTGATAGCCGTACCGGCGGACCTCACCAAAAGCATAAAACTCTGCGCCTTTCTCCAAGCGCGACTGTTGGCTTTTATTAAAGTAGAAAAAACGGAACTCTATGCTCGCAGTATTATCGGCCGCACGGCAAACCAGCGACCGACGTTTACCGTATTTCACTTGTGTCATCTCGACTTGTACCTTGAGCATGGCTCGGTCGCCGTCTTGTAAGCTAGCGATCGACTTCACTTGGGTTCTATCTTCGTAGCGGTATGGCAGGTGAAGCAGAAGGTCAAGAACGTTATGAATGTGTAGTCGTTCTAACTTTTCAGCAAGCTTCGGGCCAACTCCCTTAAGACTGGTGCAGTCGAGGTTGGCAAGATTAATATCCGAAGCAAGTTTGGAGATGGCCATTAGTCGTTGATGCGTTCACCAGGGAGATCTATAGTTTCAAGAGCCTGCTTAATAAGATCGAGCGCTTTTTTGCGAGGAAAGCTCCTGCGGTAAGCGAGGGCGACTTGACGGCTTGGCTTCGGCGTATCGAATTCACGAGTGACCAATCCTAACTTTTCGTTGTGGAAGTCGGCTGCCGACTTTGGAATAACGCTGATCCCAAGCCCACTAGCGACCATTTGGCGGATGGTTTCAATCGAGCTGCCAGTGATCCAGTCTTTTTGCGGGTTTAAACTGTTGTCGCGACACTGAGGGCAAGCTTCGAGAACTTGATCGCGGAAGCAATGACCAGCGCCTAACATGATCATGACTTCGTCAGCGATATCCACGAGTTGCAGTGAATCGCGTTTGACCCAAGGATGGCGTTCTGGCAATAAAGCGATAAAATCCTCTTGGTATAACGGCACTACATCAACTTCCGGCTCCTCGAAAGGAAGTGCCACAATGATGGCATCCACATCGCCATTACGTAATTTTGTACGCAGGTTATGGGTATAATCTTCATCAATATGAAGTGGCATTTTGGGAGCCAGTTGACGCAACTGCGGTATCAATGATGGTAAAAGATAAGGGCCAATGGTGAAAATGGCGCCAATTTTCAAAGGACCATCAAGCTGATCGGAATTCTGCTTAGCGGTTTGTTTCAGCTGGCTGACCTGCTCTAAAATTCGTTGAGCCTGTTCAACTACAAGGTCCCCTTGTGGTGTGGTTCGAACATCGGATTTACTGCGTTCGAAAAGGGTAACGCCCAACTGCTCTTCCAGTTTTTTTACGCCAACACTTAATGTCGGTTGGCTGACGAAACATGCTTCTGCCGCGCGGCCGAAATGACGCTCGCGGGCAACTGCAACAATATACTTAAACTCTGTTAGTGTCATAATTGATAGCCTCTCTCTATTATGATCCAGTGCTGAGAGAGATAAGTCAATCCATAAGTCATGAAATTTTTTGCTCTTGGTTCGATCTTATCATTGTTTGCACCAAGCTTAGCTTTGGCATTAAACCGTTACTGTTTTTGTGCAATAAACATGGATAACGGGCGACCATCTTTTAGATGGTGCACTTGATCGAGTAAGACTGACCAATCACCAAAGCGTTCAGACAGCTCTTCATTTTTGAGTAAAAAGTCCGGTTTTTTTGGTTTGCCAAATTTTGCCGCACCTTCTAAGAAGGTATGGACAACGATTTTGCAACCTTTGGGTAAATATTCTTGGTAAATATCAAACAGAGGACGGTGTAAGAAGCGGCTTTGCATGATGAGCTGAGGCTGTTCTTCTTGAATCAACTCAATCAATTTCTCTGGGTGTTTGCGGCAATCCATTTGTACCGTAGAAACATTAACATTCCAGCGCTCAGCTGAGTGCGACACACGTTCTAAGGCTTGATCAAAGTAGTCAACGGCAAAAACATCGTATCCCATCAGGCCAAGTAAAATCACATCGCGTCCAGAACCACAACCAACATCTATTGCTGATATGGGCTGTGACGTTGGAGTAATCAACTGCGGGTATTCTTCTACAATTGGGTTGCCAAACCATAAACGATGATGGTTTGGCCCAGTCTCAACGGAAAGCTGCGATAAACTTTCGCTGGTGTAAACGTGCTCAACGATAAAGTGTCGCTCTTGGAACAACTGCAATGCTTGTTCTTTATGAGAAGCTTCAACACAAAGGCTCAGCTCAGTTCCTTTGGGAGGAACTTCGTGCCACAAATCATCAAGTTGCTCAAATGGAATGTGCACAGCTCCCGGTAAATGACCCTCAAGAAAATGTTCAAGAGGGCGCAAGTCGATAATGGCGTTAGTGGTTTCCATTAAGAGCGCTTAAACGGTTGAAGTTTACCGTAGCTTAAACTACGCCATAGCCACTCTAAGGGCCCATAGCGGAAACGGGATAGCCACCACGGTGACCAGATCAGCTGGGCGATAAATATAGCAACGACAATCAACATAAGCTGGTAGCGGTCGAGCTGGGCGAATAAGCCAAAGCCATGGCTATAGAATAGAATCGTACAAATAATACTTTGCGAAATGTAATTACTGAAAGCCATCCGACCAACGGCCTCAAGGCGCTTTCTGAAACTTTGGAACTTATCGGATTTAACCCACAAGCAGAACAATCCTATGTAGCCAAGGGCAACAAATACAGCAGCAAAGCTATTCAGCGACATGAATGACAACATGGTTGTGCTCATGCTGAAATTAGACTCAAGCAATAAGAAGCTGTCGTAAGCAAGAATACCGAAACCGACGATAAAACAAAGAATCATCATTTTGATATAGAAGCTTCGGCTGCGTTCTGCGGTGAGGATGCCAAGTTGATACAACCCCATACCTAATAGCATTGACCCGCCAATACGGAATAATCCAAAAAAGAGCGCCATCATCGGCAAGTTGGTGGTGAAAAAATCAATCCGATGCTCGAGTTGGGCAGAATAAGTGCTGGTATAAACGGCGGTCTCTTGGGCGATGAAGTCTTGCGACGGCGCGAACATATCGATCATGTCCTTCATGTCTTCCTCTGGAACGTCTCCACCAAACACAGCAAACATGGTCATTAGGGCAACCATTATGCTGATCAAAATCGCGCCAACAGTAATCTTGGTTGAGGCTTTGGTGTTACGAGCAAACCAGTAGACCCATAAGCCTGTTATAGCGTAAGTGACGAGAATGTCACCGTACCAAATAAAGGTGGCGTGCAATACACCGAAGCAAAGTAACCAGAACATTCGTTTATAGTGCAATCCAGTTGGAGGGGGATTATTTACTGTGGCACGTTCCGCCATCAACATAATGCCTGCACCAAATAAAATAGAGAAGAGTGTGTAGAACTTTTGGTCGGCGAAGATATGAGTAAAGAACCAAGTGATGAGGTCGATAGTGGACGGCTCGCCTAGCGCTTTAGGATTAACGTAGTAAGCATAGATATTCGCGAATGCATAAATATTCATGATGAGAATACCCGCTACAGCGATGCCGCGAATAAGATCGAGAGAGTGGTAACGCGCGGTAGACTCCGTCGGCGTCAGTGGTGTAGAGGCTGTCATCACATTTCCTTTGTTATGTGTTTTTTAGGCAGTATAGCGATGTTTAAGTTGAATAAACAATACATTTAGCAGTCAGGTATTAAATGCAGAAGGTTTGAATTGAAACAAAGTATATATTTTGACGTTTGGCAGAAATGGTTGCCTCAATGTCATTTATGCCTTAGGTGTTTATAATACAATTCATTAGGGCTTACGTAATGAGCAAGAAATGAAACAAAAGAAAATTGCCTTTTTGGTATATGAAGGTATGGAGCTACTGGACATGGTCGGTTCACAGACAGCTTTTTTTGAAGGCAATCAGTTTGTGAATGATAGCTATCGTTTAACCGTGGTGGGGTTTAGCGATAGGCCAGTGGTTAGCGAGGCTGGTACACAAATTGTGCCTGACTGTGGGTTAGATTCGCTCGATGAATGCCATACGTTGGTGATTCCTGGTGGAAAGGGTGCTAGAACTAACGCCTTTCCCGAGGTAGCGTTACAAAAATTAAAGAAACTCATAGTTAGGAGTGAAAGGATTGTTAGCATCTGCACAGGAGCATTTCTATTAGCTAAGACTGGTCTGCCAGAAGGAACAAAAATGGCGACCCATTGGGCTTTTGTGAAAGACCTCAAAAAACAATTTCCAAAGCTAGTCGTGGATGGGGACAGTTTGTACATCCAAGATGGAAAATACTGGTCTTCAGCAGGAGTAACTTCATGCATCGATTTGACGCTAAGGCTAATTGAGTTAGACCTCGGTAATATGGCTGCGATGCACGTTGCGAAGCATATGGTGGTGTATTTAAAGAGAATGGGCTCGCAGCAGCAGTTTTCTGAGCTATTAAGCTTGCAAACACCCAAAGATGAGCGGTTATTAACGTTAATCGAGTGGCTAAAAGAGAACCTCGAAAAAACAATTACTGTGACAATGATTGCTGACCAAGCAAACATGAGTGAGCGACAATTATACCGAGTGTTCTTAAAAGAGGTTGGGGTCTCTCCAGCTCATTACCTTGAAGAGTTACGCATGGAAGTGGCCAGCACCTTACTCGCTAGTTCGCAACAAGCTATAAAAGCTATTGCGTTCTCAGTAGGGTATCGCTCTCATGATGGCTTTAAAAGAGCTTTTCAGAGAAGGTATTCCATATCGCCACTTAAATACAGACAAATTTTTTCTTCAAACGAAAACCATTAAGAGAGTTATATGAATTTTTTAAAGATGATGATGCTTTTTACAATGACATGCTTGATACCTGTATATGGTGAATGCTTGCCAATAGAAAGTGGCAGTGGCAACTTTGAGATACAAGGCGGTAAGGAGTATCCGGGAAAGATAATAACAGTTTATTATCATAAGCCGGCATCATTTAGTGCAGATACAAAGGTGTTATTTGTAGTGCCGGGTGCAGGTAGGAATGGCTGGAGCTATCGTGATGCGTGGAAGGCCGCGTCAGAAAAGTATGATGTTTTAATACTTTCACCCAGTTATTCGGAAAAGAGTTACCCAAATTTTTGGAGTTATAATTTGGCTGGGATGATAAAAAATGTAGTCATCAATAAAGAACGCACGGCGATTAAATCTTTTGATGTGGTGAGTGAATCGGAGAAGTGGATATATTCAGACTTCGATAGAATATTTAATACGGTTATTGATGGATTATCTATGAATGCCAAAGGTTATGACATGTTTGGACACTCGGCTGGTGGGCAAATATTACATCGGTATGCGCTATTTAATCCTGAGAATAAGGCAAATAGAATACTGGCAAGTAATTCTGGCTGGTACACAGTTGCAGATTATAAGGAGCAATTCCCTTATGGTTTGAAGGGCGCACCATTAGACAATAAAAGTCTTAAACGGAGTTTTAGTAATAAGTTAACTATTTTTTTAGGAGAGCAAGACAACCAAGATGAGACAAGAGGACACTTGGTTCGAAATGCAGTAATCGATAAGCAGGGAACTCATCGATTATCTAGAGGTAAGTACTTTTATAAAAAAGCTCAATGGTTGGCAAATAAACGAAAAATCCCATTGAATTGGTCGATGAATGTTGTTCCGGATGTTGGTCACAATTACCGTGCGATGAGCCAAGCTGCGGCGATATTCTTATACGAATAAGCTAGGTGATATGGTTCTATTGACTGACAGGTGAAGCGTTAAAAGCTTGTCAGTGTTAAGTTAAATCTGTTGCCGTAACTCGTTCCATTCAGCATCATCGATATTGCCACGATCATCAAGCTTTGGATAGCGAATCTTGTGCTTATCACAATACTGCTTAATGGTCGGGTGGAGCGCGTTGAACAAAATATAGTCCACTTCCTCTTGTGGGACTTTTAACTCTCCATACATATTGGCTTCAGCGCGTTGGCGCTGTGCTTCATACAGTATAAGAGCTGTAGCAACGGAGACGTTTAATGACTGAACCATACCAACCATAGGGATAATCACGTGCTCATCAGCGAGATCGGCAGCTTCATCAGAAACGCCGACGAGTTCTGAGCCAACTAAAATACAGGTTGGCTTGGTGTAGTCAATGCTACGGAAATCAACGGCTTTGTCAGAAAAGTGAGCGGCTAATACTTGCATCCCTTGTTTCTTAACTTCCGTAATACCCGTTTTAAGATCGGGATGCTTATGTGTCGTTACCCAGCGTTTGCTACCGCTTGCAGTGTGATGGCCTGAAAATTTAACGTCTGGCGGAAACACTGCATGAACGTGACCGATGCCAATGGCATCAGAGGTGCGAACAATCGCTGCAAGGTTATGAGGTTTATGAACTTCATCCATGAAAACCGTCAGGTCTGGCTGACGGTTGGACAGTAGCGCTATGATTTTGTCATAGCGCGTTGGACTAGGGTGCTGCAATGGTTAGTCCTCAAGCGTCATGATAGCGTCCATCTCGATCTGAGCGCCTTTAGGTAATTCTTTAACACCAATAGCCGCTCTAGCTGGGTATGGTTCGGTAAAGTATTGCGACATAATATCATTCACTGTGGCGAAGTGAGCGAGATCGAGCATAAAAATATTTAACTTAGAAATCTGGTCTAAAGTACCACCCGAAGCTTCGCATACGGCACTCAGGTTTTTGAAAACTTGGTGGACTTGTTGGTCAAAATTCTCAACTAACTCCATAGTCTCTGGGACCAACGGAATTTGACCAGATAAATAGACCGTATTTCCTGCTTTTACCGCTTGAGAATAAGTACCGATAGCGGCAGGTGCTTTTTCTGTATTGATAACTTCTTTAGCCACGCTTATGTCCTTTCGATTGAATATCGGGGTAGCGATACACTTTATTAACGAAAGGTATCACTCGTAACTTTTTAATAATTGACGCTAGGTGAACACGACTTTGTACACCTACTTGGAAAGTAATGATGTTGACGTCACCATCCAGCTCATTAATGTCGACGTTGATAATGTTGCCTTCATGATTGGCAATAATGTTCGTGATTTGGGCTAGAACGCCACGCTGGTTAAAAACTTCCAGTCGTAACTCAGTATCAAAATCACCTTCTAAGTCAGGCGACCATTCGACTGGAACATAGTGATCATTTTGCTTGTGTGCACGTTGGATATTGGGGCAGTTTTCGCGGTGGATATTAAAACCGCGACCTGGGCTAACATAGGCCATGATCGGGTCGCCAGGAATCGGTCGACAACAACGTGCATATTTAATCACAAGACCTTCAGTACCCTTAATCGCGAGAGGCGGACGGTCTTCATCAACTTCTGTCTTTTCACTGACGGTTTCAAGTTTTTCTGCATCACTACTCAAACGGTGCGCAACTAAAGCGCTGGCAATTTTACCCAATCCAATACCTGCTAAGAGGTCATCAAAGTTTTGATAACGGGTGACCTCAGTAATTTGCATCAGTTTATCGTCAGAAAATTCATCCAAAGACTTTTTAAGAGATTGCTCTAGTAGTCGACGCCCAAGATGAACCGCTTCATCATGACGCATATTCTTCACAAAATTACGGATGTTGGTGCGAGCCTTGCCCGTAACAGCATAACTAAGCCATGCTGGGTTGGGACGAGAGCCTGGCGCAGTGATAATTTCAACCGTTCGGCCATTAACCAGAGGTGTGCTCAAGGGCGAAAATTGCTTATCAATCTTACAGGCGATACAGGTGTTACCGACGTCAGTGTGGATCGCGTAAGCAAAATCTACCGGCGTAGCACCTTTTGGTAACTCAATAATTTTGCCTTTGGGAGTGAACAGGTAAACTTCATCCGGATACAGATCGATCTTAACGTTTTCAATAAACTCAATGGAGTCACCAACGTTCTGCTGCATCTCAATCAGGCTTTGCAACCACTCACGTGCTTTAGTCTCAGCGGGGTGGTGGGAGGTTCCAGTTTTGTATAACCAATGCGCAGCAACGCCATGCTCTGCCATCTGGTCCATCAGTTCGGTACGAATTTGTACTTCGACGTGTAAACCAGACTTACTTCTCAGCACTGTGTGAAGCGATTGATAGCCGTTGGTTTTCGGAATGGCGATATAATCTTTGAAACGCCCGGGTATGGGTTTAAAAAGATTATGAATTTGACCTAACACACGGTAACTGGAATCTTCACTATCGGTAATGACACGAAAAGCATAAATATCCATCACTTCGTTAAAAGTGCCGACTTTATCGCGCATCTTTTTATAAATGCTGTAAAGACTTTTTTCGCGACCAATAACCTGACACTTTAAACCGGTATCCTTTAATCGATCGCGTAACTGCTTGGTGATGCGTTCAACGACTTCTTTTCGATGTCCTCGAACTTTTTTGACAGATTGCTGTAATACGCGATATCGCATTGGATACATGTTGGCGAAACCAAGCAGTTCCAACTGTTCTTTAATTCGGTGAATACCAAGGCGATTGGCGATTGGCGCATAAATCTCGAGGGTTTCTCGAGCAATGCGGCGACGTTTATCGGGACGAAGCGCACCAAGAGTCTGCATGTTGTGCAGGCGATCTGCCAGTTTGATCAGGATAACGCGGATATCTTGCGTCATTGCCATCATCATCTTGCGGAAGTTTTCAGCTTGGGCTTCCTCTTTCGACTGGAAGTCGATCTGAGTTAGCTTGCTGACGCCTTCTACTAAGTCGGCAACGGTCTCACCAAATTGCTCGGAAAGATCCTGTTTGGTAACGTCACAATCCTCAATCACATCATGCATTAACGCAGCCATGATGGTTTGATGATCAAGCCTTAGTTCAGCCAGAATATTGGCAGCGGCTACAGGATGGGTAATATAAGGATCGCCACTAGAGCGCATTTGCCCGTCATGGGCGCACTCAGCAACTTGATACGCACGCTCCGCATCTGAGACCTGTTGAGGTTCTAGATAATCTTCAAGAACATTTTTAAGATCTGCAAAATAGGCCATGCGTATCAGTGATTCGATGCTGGTTGAATAGGGACTAGAACAATACCGGACGTGATTCCTGCTCTTGTTCCGCTGCGCGCTCGTCAGCAGCTACCGTCTCAGCTGTCGTCAAACCTTCTTCGATTTCACGTAACGCTACCACTGTTGGTTTGTCATTATCCCACTCAACTTTAGGGTCGTGAGTTCCGTCAGCAATCTGGCGTGCTCGCTTTGCTGCTAACATAATTAAATCAAAACGGTTACCAACAACTTCAACCGCGTCTTGTACTGTTACTCGTGCCATAACTTACCTCTACTACCTTGCGGAGAATCCGCATTAACAACCTTCTACAACACTATTGGAAATAGTGTATCCAAAAAAGTGGACAGACAACAACGTCTAATTCCGTAAACTGTGTAAATTAACTTAGTAGCTCACTCAGCAGAGACTGCTGACGAACTTGCTGACTTTCCAGGCGCAGTCTTCGTGCAGTGAAAATCGCCGAAAGCTCTGTGCAAGCTGATTCAAAATCATCATTAATGACCAAATAATCGTATTCGTCATAATGTTTAATCTCTCGGTGGGCTGCCGCCATGCGAGATTGAATCACTTCTTCGCTATCTTGGCCGCGCCCCGTTAAACGGTTATGCAGCTCTTCCTGCGAAGGAGGAAGGATAAAAATGCTGCGACACTCAGGCATCAAACTACGAACTTGACGTGCGCCTTGCCAGTCGATCTCTAAAACAACATCATGCCCAAGCTTAAGTTGGCTCTCTAGCCACACGCGACTGGTACCATAATAGTTACCAAACACTTCGGCATGCTCTAGGAAACTTTCTTGCTCCAGCATTTGCTCGAAGTCTTCGACGCTCACAAAGTGGTAATCTTGGCCATCGGTTTCGCCAGGGCGCTGTGGGCGCGTGGTATGCGAAATAGAAAGCTTAAGTTCTGGCATACGAGCCAAAACGGCTTTTAATAAGCTTGTTTTACCCGCTCCCGAAGGAGCCGAAACCACATACAAAGTACCTTTTGCTGTGTTGTCTGCCGTGTTTTGAGGTCGCGTCATAACAATAACTTTGGGCTGTATTTTAATTATTCAATATTTTGCACTTGTTCGCGCATCTGCTCAATTAACACCTTAATCTCAACTGAGCTATTAGTGATGTCAGCGTTTATTGATTTGGAACCAAGCGTATTCGCTTCGCGATTAAATTCTTGCATCAAAAAATCTAAACGACGGCCAACTGGGCCTTTGTCTTTCAGCAGGCGTAGGCACTCGGTGACGTGCGTATTAAGTCGATCCAGCTCTTCGGCAACGTCGAGCTTTTGAGCCAAAAACACCATCTCTTGTTCCAGACGGTCTTTATCTAACTCAACCTTAGCTTCCTCAAAACGATTGGTAACGCGTTCGCGTTGCCACTTTATGACCGCTGGCATTTGCTCGCCAACTTTAGCCACTTCTGACGAAATACCTTTGAGTCGCTGTTCAATAATCTCTGATAACGCTTCGCCTTCACGTTGGCGAACTTCAATAAGTTGCTCTACTGCTTGAGAAAAGGCTTGTTTGACGTCCTTTTCCATGGTGTCGGTATCCGCTTCTTCTTGTTGTAAAAGACCCGGCCAACGCATCAGCTGAACAAGATCTGCTGATTGGTTGTCTTGCGCCAAGACTTGTAATTCTTCATGCGCTGTTAATAGCTGCTGTGCCATTTCTTGATCAAGCTTCATGCGGCCCGCGTGTTTTGGGTTCATCTCGATGCGCAAAGTGCAATCAAGTTTACCGCGGTTTAGACGTTTACGGAGGACGTTTCGCAATTCGAACTCAAGGTGACGGAAAGACTCAGGCATTCTGAAGTTAGGCTCCAGAAAGCGTTGATTTACCGACTTTATTTCCCAAGTTACGTTGCCCCATTCGGCAGCAAACTGCTGACGAGCAAAGGCGGTCATGCTTTTTAACATACGAGATTAATCTCCGATCCGAGCATTTACTATAAATGCCTTGATTTATAAGGGCTGCGCTAAGAGCTAAACCAAAAGATTGCCCAGAAGCTGAAAATCGACACAGAAAGCCTACAATTGTACCGATATTTGTGGAGATTGGCGATAGTTTAATCAAAGATTGTTGATTCGCAGCATGGCTCGGCAAAAAAAGCTGCTTAGGACCATTTTCTTAGGGCTTTAACATGAAAGCGCTTGTGATCTTCAAGACGTAAAGCGGTGAGTCGATTGCCCCAGACGCACCCGGTATCAATGGCGTAGATATTTTTTGCTTTGGCTTGACCTTCGAGAGCGGCCCAGTGACCAAACACGACCTGAGTTTCATGTGCGATATCGCTGAGTTCATACCAAGGGCTTAAGCCTTTGGTTTGTTTGCCAGGCGTCGATTTACTTTTAAAATCGAGACTACCGTCTTGATGACAAAATCTCATCCGTGTGAAGGCGTTAGTGATAAATCGAAGGCGATCGATACCTGTTAAGTTCTTTTGCCAGTGGTTGGGTTTATTTCCATACATGTGTTGGAAAAAGTCGATGGCAGAATCTTTGTCGGCAAGAACCTGCTCCAGCTCATAGGCGCAAGCAAGAGTCTGATTAAGATCCCAGCCGGGAGGAACGCCGGCGTGGGTCATCAGGAAGTCCAGGTGTTTGTCATACACGGCAATCGATTGATGACGAAGAAACTTCATTAAAGGTTTGACGTTATCGGCGACTAAAATGCGGTTAAGATCGTCGTTCTTCGGCAATTTGGCGCCAGTGTAATAAACTGCTAGCAGGTGTAAGTCGTGATTACCAAGGACAATATCAAAGTGATCCTGGTGCTCATAGATATAATTGAGCACCTCCAATGATTTTGGCCCGCGACTGATTAAATCGCCTGCCAGCCATAGACGATCTTGGGATGGGTTAAATGCTATGGTCTTTAGCAGCAGACGAAACTCATCATAACACCCCTGAATATCGCCAATCGCGTAGGTAGCCATCGACTAATGCAGTATGCCTGGAGTAGCGAGGCTGAATACTGGAATTGGCGCTTTAAATTCGGCACCGTTTTGACCAATCATTTTATAATCGCCTTCCATGGTGCCAATTGGTGTGGCGATGACAGCGCCACTGGAATACTGGTAGCTTTTACCTGGCTCGATATACGGCTGTTCTCCAATAACCCCTTGGCCTTGGACTTCAGTTACTTCGCCGTTGGCGTCAGTGATAACCCAATGACGCGAGTCGAGTTTAGCACCTAAGTCACCCGTGTTTTCGATGGTGATGGTGTAGGCGAACACAAAACGTTCGTTGTCAGGCTCTGACTGTTCTTCGATGTATTGAGTATTAACGCTAATTTGAAATTGATATTGCTGAGACATCTGTGTAAAGAATTAACCTAAGTCTTACGATTTTAAGGCCATTCTCTAATGTAACTGTGCTAGGCGCAAGCCTATGGTACTATTTAGCTACTTTTTTGAAAATAACGGTGATTTTTCTCATGACAACAACAAGCATGTCCAAAAAAGTTAAAACGGTAATGGTTACAGGGGCGAGCTCTGGTTTTGGTCTTGCAACCGCCAGACGCTTTGCGGAAAAAGGCCATCGAGTGATTGTCGCGGCTCGTCGCAAAGAGCGACTGGAGTCATTAAAGCAGGAGCTTGATGATGAGTTTGGTGCCGATACCGTTTTTGTTATGCCGCTGGATGTGACCTCTGAAACGCAAATAGAAGAGATGCTGGGCTCATTGCCAGAAGAGTTCGCTGAAGTGGATGTGCTGGTGAATAATGCGGGTTTAGCCTTAGGACTTGAGCCTGCTCATGAGGCAAATCTGGATGATTGGCATCGTATGGTTGATACCAATATTAAAGGTTTGTATTTGATGACCCGAAAAATTCTACCGGGTATGGTTGAACGACGTCATGGCCATATTATCAATATCGGCTCTATCGCTGGCAATTATGCTTACCCAGGCGGAAATGCTTACGGCGCGACCAAAGCTTTCGTCAAACAGTTTACACGCAACTTAAGAGCCGACCTGCTTGGGACGCAAATTCGCGTGACCAATATTGAGCCGGGTTTAGCTGAAACTGAATTTTCATTAGTGCGTTTTAATGGCGATCAGGGGAAAGCTGACGATGTTTATAAGGGCACCGATCCATTAACTGCTGGAGATATCGCCGAGGCGGTAATCTGGGCTGCAGAGCAACCACAGCATGTTAATATCAACTCAATAGAGTTAATGCCAACGTCACAAGCATGGGCTGCATTGGCGATTGATAAAATCCAAGGGTAATCATAAGGAGAAGACTGATGTCGTTCCAACCTATTCTAATTCCTGTATTTGTGATGGTTTTACTGACCTTCGCCGTGGCTGTGGTCATGGCCAGAAGGCGCTTTCGTTTTTATCGCACTCAACGATTACATCCTCAAAAGACCGCGACCCGTAAGGGAATGAGTGAGCATATGGAGGATGAGCGAGCTGCCGATCATTTCAAAAACCTGTTTGAGATGCCGGTGTTGTTTTACTTGGCAGTGCTTATTTCAATGATGACAAGTACATCATCGTATTGGCTGTTGGGGTTGGCCTGGTTATACGTAATTTGCAGAATAGCGCATGCGTATATTCATTGTTCGTATAATAATGTCTTTCATCGGTTTAAGGCCTTTATTTCGAGTTATTTTGTGTTGTTAGCGTTATGGGTCGTATTAATACTTGATATCGTTTTATTTTAGTAGAGAAAGAGTTTCATGAAGATCGAAAAAAATAGTGTTGTTGAATTGGATTATAAGCTCATGGATTTAGAGGGTAATGTCTGGGAAAGCTCAAAAGAAGGCGGCCCATGGCTGTATTTGCATGGGCATGGCGAAGTGATGCCTGGTCTAGAGGCTAAGTTAACTGGAGCCGCCATCGGACAGAAGGTCAAAGTTGAGTTAGGGCCTGAAGAAGCTTATGGTCCTTATGAAGATGATCTAAAGACTGAGGTGCCGCGTGAAGCGTTTGCTGATGTTGAAAACCTGAACGAGGGGATGCGTTTAGCGGCGGAAAGCAGCGATGGCGTTCATGCCGTCATGGTTCGTGAAGTGCGTGACGATGTGGTCATTATTGATGCCAATCATCCTTTGGCGGGTAAAGCCGTTAAAGTCGAAGTGAAAGTGCTATCGGTTCGCTCCGCCACTGAGGAAGAGGTTGCTCATGGGCATGTGCATAAAGACGGCGCCTGCGGTCACTAGTGAGTCATTTTATTTATAATAGTGTCGACTAAAGCCGCTGATTGTTTAGGTTTGGTATAAAGCAAGAAGTGGCTTCCTTCCATTGAGTACTTCCGAGCGCCAGGATAAACTTTGGCGATGCTATCTTTAGCACGCTGATTGAGTACTTTATCGTGAGTCGCTTCGACGAAAGCGACTGTCGTTTCAGGTTGTTTGGGAAAGCTCCCTAAGTGTTTTAATGCTTCGGCGCGCTCTTGCAATATGGAGTGCGGAATATTTTCTACGACTTTCCTGACATGTTTTACTTGCTCGGGAGTCGCATCATTGTTGAGGTATTTTGACTTTAGCTGCTGTTCAGCAAAAGGAAGTTTCATCAGAGTTTCGGCTCGGATTAACTTAGGAAGTTCTAACAACGCTTTGCTGGGCGTCGCCAAAAGGCTGACAAAGAAGATAATACCTTTCAATGGTATGTCTGGCATGACATTAAGATAAGGCGCTATTGAGCCAGCATAAGATTCGACGAGCAGTATAAAGGATTCATCGGGTAACTGCGGAGCGATATTTGCCGCGAGTGTCTGGTGGTCTTGAGCGCAGTTTTCAGGGAGCGGAATAAATAGAACATCAATGTTTAACGACGCCAAAAAGTCTTGGCATAGCTGGTCATTGCCATTGAGCCCTGGAATTACGACCAACTTCATGCTGACTTCCTGCGCTTAAGATTCATAGTGAATACTATAATTACCGCTGATGACATAATGATGACACCAGCGGTAATACACCGAACCTAACTAGCGATTGCTTGTTTTTGGATATCGAAAATTTCGCGGATACCCTGCTTACCGAGTTCCAGCATTTGCATCAGTTCATCACCACTAAAGGTTTCACCTTCTGCAGTCCCTTGAATTTCAATAAAACCGCCGTGCTCGTCCATGACCAAGTTCATGTCGGTTTCAGCACTTGAGTCTTCTGGGTAGTCCAAATCTAAGATAGGCGTTCCCTCGTAAATTCCAACCGACACTGAACCAATCATGTGCTTCAAAGGGTTTGTTTTTATCATGCCTTTCTGACGCATGCTGAACAAGGCGTCATGCAACGCGACGCAAGCACCGCTAATAGAAGCCGTTCGCGTACCACCGTCAGCCTGTAACACATCACAGTCAAGGTAAATGGTGTGCTCGCCGAGTTGCTTTAGATCTACCGCGGCGCGCAGTGAACGGCCGATGAGACGTTGAATTTCGAGGGTTCGACCGCCTTGCTTACCACGCGATGCTTCACGATCCATACGGCTGTGCGTTGAACGTGGCAACATGCCGTATTCAGCCGTAAGCCAACCTTGGCCTTTGCCTTTTAAAAATCGTGGGACGCTTTCTACGACACTGGCGTTACACAATACTTTGGTTTCGCCAAACTCAATCAACACTGAGCCTTCAGCATGCTTGGTGTAGTTTCGGGTAATGGTGATGGGTCTTAATTGGTTGGTACTTCGTCCACTAGGGCGCATAAAGACTCCTCTCTTTATGGTAATTCAAATCTTTGGTTGATTATACGGAAACTATAGAGCCATTCCTATGGTAGCCGTCATTTGTGAGTAAAAGATAGGGATGATAATTGTAAAGACATGTTAAATCTGAATGAAAAGTGATTAAGTTCTATATTTGCAGACTCAAAGTAAAAGCAGTTCATGTTTTGATGCGGTCTAAATTATAAGTGAGCGACCTTATGGTAGCCTTTGTAACAGTTTGTAGAGAATTATAGATAGGAGCCTAACAATGAAACATGTATTAAAGGTCAGTGCCTTAGTAACCGGTGTCGCGCTGGGTCTAGTAGCGTGTAAATCTGATGATCCTGATAAAGGTAAGTTGGCTGTGGCGGTTACGGATGCCCCAGTAGATGGCGCTGAAGCTGTCGTGGTGCAATTCACGGGAGTTGAGATTCAAGGTCCTGATGGCCGTCAAACCTTTGACTTTGCATCACCAAAAACAATTGACCTACTAGAACTGACGGGCGATGAGTCGCTAGAGCTCTTACCAGAAACTGATTTGACCGCTGGTGAATATCAGTGGATGCGCTTAATGGTCAATGCTGAACGCGGTGTAACGGACTCCTATATTGATATTGATTCTGCACGCTATTCGTTATTTGTGCCGAGTGGCAGTCAGTCAGGATTAAAACTAAACCGTCCCTTCGTGATCGCTGCGGGTGGCTTAACAGATTTCACCATTGATTTTGACTTACGTAAGTCGGTACATGAGCCGCAAAATGACGCTGAAGATTACTACTTACGTCCTACACTGAGAATCGTCGATAATGCTGAAGTGGGTCATATCAACGGTATGATCGACCCTAATCTTATTAATGCAGAAGGCTGTACTGACTCTAGTGCGGTGTACCTTTTTGCTGGAGCCGATGCCGAAGTGGATGATGTTGACGCTAATGAACCAGAGCCGGTCACAACAGGTCTTGTGGAAGTGAATAATGACGGTGACTATGTCTATGAAATAGGCTTTGTTTTAGCGGGCGATTACACATTAGGGTTTACGTGTGAAGCTGCTAATGATGATCCAGAAACAGATGACGTCATTAACTTCACCACACAAAACGTCACGGTAACAGCGAATGGGACGGTAACTGTAGACTTTTAATTGATATAGTTTATGTTTAGCAGCAAAGGCATCCTATATAGGGTGCCTTTTGTTTATCAGGCTTTTACCCAGTTTAATAAAGAGGACAATAAACAGTAGCGGGAAAAGAATGTTCTGCACGATAAAAATGGTGATGAGTTTTATCACGCTTTGACTCGCCTGGTCAGCAGCTGCTTGATAAGCAGCGATTTGTTTCTTTACGTCAAATTGTTCGGCGGCATCGGCAAACCAGCGCTTCGTTTTCTCTAAAGTCCCCAGCTCTTCTTGCAATAACTCTTCTTCAGGTGTGTTTTGGCGAATTTGGTTTTCAGTTTGCTCAAGTCCCGCACTGGCTACTTGGTAATCATCTGCTAGGAAGCCTTGATACAGAGCTTCTGAACCGAGCGCCATCAACGGCGCTGCAAAACGGACCAAGACTAAGAACAGGGCAATTTTTAATACCAACGGATGGGCCGTTTTCTTCTTATGGTGTTTAAGCAGCAAGTAACCTGCGGTAAAAATCCAGAAAGCAATAATAAACACATTGAAAAAAGACCAAGCCCCCATGGTGAGTAACAGTTTTTGCACTCCAATGGCGCTGGCTGTCACTAGCATGACGACCGAAAAGCGCTCGATCAGGTCATTAATGGGGTCAAGGATTTCACCGGGCGATAAGGTCAACCCGACGCCTGCTGGTTGCATTGCTATTTCAGCTTCTTGAGCCACCGAGATTAAACCATTCAGGCCACGCGCCACGGCAAAAGCTACCAAGCTACGCTTTAGCGCTTGGTCGGTATACTGTTCTCCATGATAGTCTAGCGCTTTGCTGCCCGCGAGCAGGCTAGCAATTGCTAAACTGATAATGATGAGCCATAAATTGATAATTTTCATAAGTAGTCTTTCAGTGCCCTAAGGGGGGATTTAGCTTAGGGCATAGTGAGTCAATGGGCTGTGAAACGGCTAGCGTTGTTTACGGGCAATACGACGACGGCCTAATAAACCACCTAAAAGGAGTAGCGTCAGTAACTGAACCGGACCTCCGCCGCCACCTGAGCCCGTGTCTTCTTCTGGCGGAGTCGTGGGCGTGTCGGGTTGAGATGAGCCTGGGCCATCGTCACCGATATTACTGTTATCCTTTAGAACGAATAAGCCATTCGATATGTCACTGACGAGGATATTTCCGCTGGGTAAATAAGGGAAGGTTCCCCAAGCACCATCGAACTGTGGGTCATTCGCTTGTGGAATAGGGTAAGTGTCGAAAAAGCCGATTTCTTTAGGTTGAGTCGGGTCAGCAACATCGAGAACCGTTAAGCCTCGCTTGTAGTTGGACATGTAATATTTGTCACCAAGCGTGAAACCATTGTGGTCAATCGCACGAGTTTGGCCTTCGTAACGGCCCACAATTTGCGGCGAGGTTAGATCGCTGATATCCATCACGTATAAGCGGGTGTTAACGTTTAAGTTTCGTTCATCGAGCTCATCTTGGATGAACACATAGTTCTTATCCTTGGAGTACCATCCTGAGTGAGTATAGCTTGCTCCATTGTATGGCGTGCTGCTGATGCGTAATGGTGACGATTTGTCGGTGGTGTCCCAAATATCCACGGTATTTTCGTTAAAGTCGATAAATAGCTCACAAGGGTTATGGCCTGCGGCACATTGGCTAGTGCGACTGTCGTCAATAATCATATTGGTGGCATCGTGAACATAACCTGTGGAACTCGGCGTTGTGACCAGTGCAGGGTTTTCAGGATCGACTAAGTCAAACACGCGATAAGAGCCATTGCCAAGATTTGAGCCTGCGATATAAAGGTAGGGCTCATGACCATCAAGCGCAGTACCATTAGTGTAGTCAATATTACCTAAGTACACATTATGTGCGGTTTGGAACACATCAATGGTATTGACCAAACTGATACTATTCGGCGCATCGCTGAGATCAATCACTTGTAAGCCACCTTGACCTTCAGTAGTGACATAAGCGTAGGCTTTGTAATTGCCGCTGGCGTTATCTAGGTACTGGTAAACCTTAACATCACGCCAGGTACTGTTAACGCCGCTGACCGTTCCCACTTCTGAAGGATTTTCTGCATCGGTGACATCGATCAGCGTGGTGCCATTCACGACGGCTAATAAAGCATATTCTCGATTGTTATTGAGATCGACATAGCCCCAGATATCACTGGCGCTGGATGGGCTGGTGCTGAGTGAAGCCAATGACAACTGCGAAACGAGATCAATTTGATAACAAGGAAATTCGTCAGCACTACCGTTGTCGCAGGTGATTTGCTTTTTGTTGGTGCTGTTAACTTTTTGATACCGATCAAGCATATCGAGGTATTCAGGTTTTACTCGGAATTCTTGATTACCTTTAGTATCTTGTAGTAAGCGGAAGCCTTTTTCGGTTAACTTATCGCGATATTCAGCAGGTAAACCGACGATGGTGGTGATGTGTTTTTCCGGAGCCTGTTTCTTATAACCGTTATCACGCGAAAAGCCACCTTTGACAGCTACCATATCGTTGAGTAAATAGAAAATATCCATCGCTTCGGCGAAATACTTACCAGAGGCCACATAAATTTTATCGCCTTTGCTTGATTCATTAACGGCGTAGCTGATAGAGGCGCAAGGTTCGCTTGGTGACGAGCAGTTGCCTTGATCAACACCATCAACAGCAACATAGCGAACTGGATGAGCGCCGCTATGTGCAGAAGCAGGTTCGGTGGAAACCATGGTGGTGGATAATGCCAATAATCCTAACGATAATGCTTTCTTCATTCTTTACTCCAGAAATTGTCTATTTTCCAGCCTATACCAACAAATTGGCTTTTTCCATGAAAAAAGTCTGTTAAAACTCAGTGAAAGTGATTATTTTGTAAACAAAGACTCTTTGTGAATAGGTTGATTAATGGTTGGATTTATTAAGCGTTGCTTGGGATATACATTAGTAACATTCCTGTTGATGCTCCCTTTGAGTGCAGTTATGGCTAATGCTGAGTTGCCTGCCATTCCGCTGCAGAGTCATTTGGTGGAGGTGAATGATCACCGCATTCATATCCATCAACAAGGTACCAATAAACAGCAACCATTACTGATATTGCTTTCGGGCCCGACGGATAACTGGCATAGCGATAGTGCCTGGTGGATAGTGGCACAAAACATCTTGTCGCAACATTACCAAACCTTAGCCATTGATCGCGCAGGCCAAGGCTGGTCACAACCGATTGAACAACCCTCATACCAGCAGTTTGCTGACGATCTGAAAGGTTTACTGTCGAATGATGAGGTAGTCGATTTAGATCGAGAGTTGCTGTTTGTGGCTTTTGCGAGTTCAAACTTATCACTAAACCTGCTGTTGGATGACGATGTACTTGTGGCGCGTACTCGCGGAGTCATACTGATCGATCCTGATGTGTTAACGCAGCACTCGTTACAGCATTACACTGGGGAAACGGAAGGCTATAAAAAGGGTTGGCAAGGTCTTGAAGAGTATATTCGCTCGGGCAAATACGATGAACGAGTCCAGCAGAAAATCAACGCGGAGCGTGAACATTTAGAAAGCATCATTCCCTTTAAGTACATGTCGCATATGGATTGGGATTATTATGGCGCGATTGAGATGATTCGTCAGACGCGTGATTACCAGATCCACAAGTTTTTGGAGGCCAGCGTTTACAAGGAGGATTTGGAAGCGGCAAAGGCACAAGGTTTAACCGATTCATTGCCACTAGTTATTTTAGATACGGATTTTGAAGCGGCTTATTTAGAACAACTTGAGGATGAAAAAGTGAAGGCTTCGATTGCTCAGTGGAGACAAGAGGGTATCGAGTGGTATTTCTCTTTAGCGCAGAACAGCCCATGCGGGGCTTACTGGCCTGTGGATACAAGAGAACATTTATTAATGATGACGCAACCAGAGTTGATCGAGCAGGCCATCAACAAGGTGCTGGCCTGCTCTCAATAACGACAATTCTTAAAGTGGACGTTGAACGTTATCCTTAATGGCTTGTTCACGAACCGCTTCCGCAACTTTTTGCGCAACGTTACGGTTTAATGGATCGGGCAGTACGTGATCGGCAGATATGTGGTTCACCGCATTTGCCAGAGCATGAGCTGCTGCAATTTTCATCGCTTCGGTAATGCGAGTCGCACGGGCTTCTAATGCACCACGGAAAATTCCCGGAAAGGCCAAAACGTTGTTCACCTGATTGGGGAAGTCGCTTCGACCGGTACCAACCACTGACGCACCAGCAGCTTTTGCTTCGTCAGGCATAATCTCAGGAATTGGATTGGCCATGGCAAGGATAATCGGTTCGTCATTCATCAGCTTGATATCGTCGCCATTCAGCAAATTGCCCTTCGATACGCCAATAAACACGTCAGCGTCGCGTAATGCATCACGTAGGTCGCCATTGCGATTGTGGCGGTTGGTATAAGCTAAAATTTTCTTCTTCTCATGATTCAAGTTATCACGGTCAGGAGAAATAATGCCTTTTGAATCACAGACCAAGACATCTTCTACCGGGATACAGGCAGCTTCATCGTGACCCACGCAACGCAATAATTTTGCAATCGCCGTACCAGCAGCGCCAGCACCATTGATCACAACTTTAAGCTCTTCGATATTTTTACCTGTCACTTTACAGGCGTTAATCAAAGCCGCCAGCAATACGATGGCTGTGCCGTGTTGGTCATCGTGGAAAACAGGGATGCCGATGTCTTGTAACGCTTCTTCAATTTCAAAGCACTTAGGTGCCGCGATGTCTTCAAGGTTAATGCCACCGAAGGTTGGAGCGATGGTTTTAACCGTGGTAACGATTTCTTCAACAGACTCGGCATCGATCACCAAAGGCACGCCATCGATATCAGCGAATTCTTTGAATAAGATGGCTTTACCTTCCATCACAGGAAGTGCCGCCTCTGGGCCAATATCACCAAGACCTAACACCGCAGAGCCATCGGAAACGATAGCGACAGAGTTACCTTTCATGGTGTAGAGGTAACTGGAATTTTTGTCTTTAGCGATATGGTTCGAAACCGCAGCAACGCCAGGGGTGTAAGCGACAGAAAGGTCGTCTCGATTTTGCAAAGGAACTTTACTTTTAATTCCCCACTTTCCGCGCAAGTATTTATGGATATCTAATGATTTCTTGAAAAATTCACTCATGATTTTTTGATTTAGCTAAAAAGCTACTTTTGAAACGTTTATGGGCACTAATGATACGCTCATTGTACGGTAATTGTGGTCGGATTAGCACCGTTATACGGGACTTATTCAAAAAAAAGCCAGTTTTCACTGGCTTATTCGATGTTTTAAACACGGTTTTGATTATTCGCCTTTAGGGAATGCTTTCCCGAGCCAGTAATCAACCGAGAAATAACGACCACCGCCAGTAAAGAATAAAGACGCCAGCATGATAAAGTAGGTCGCTGCGAATTCAATACCATTCTGCAAAATGGCGTAACTGCCTTTAGCGGTTAACCAGTTATAATTGCCGTACTCTTTTAATATGCTACGAGCCATGTCTAAGCGATTACTCACTTCAGGATCTGATGACTGGGCAATAGCATACCAACCGTTATCCCAGTGGACCGCAAAAGCGGCTACCAGCATGGTAATCATCAATGGTATAGCTGCCCATCGAGTGGCAAATCCGATCAGAATAAAAATACCGCCGATCATTTCAGCGCTTGCTGCTAGAAAGGTCATAACGTCCGGCATCGGCATGCCTAAACTAGCGAACCAGTCTGAGGTGCTTGAGAAATTAGCAAACTTTCGTGAGCCGGCTTCATACAACGGAAAGAATAATAGTATGCGGAATAGTAAAGGTGGAATACCATCTAAATGTTTAAGGTATTGGCAAACCGAACCTTGAAACTGATGGTATTTGGTGACGATGGTATTCATAAAAACTCCTGCTGTAGTGGTATTCCGCTTGCTCTTATGAGGAGTTCATCAGAGCTTTCTCGTCGGAATACTATTTTCTTGATAAGGGTGTATCTTATTTAAAGGAGTCGATAACCCTGTTTCTGTTACAACTCTTACGTGATGTCTTTTCAGACCCCGCGGTTCGGCGACGCCGCAAGAATGTGCGATCATACCCACGGCTTTGACGAGATTCTTATGGTAATGGTACACACGTTCCGCCTTGTCTGGCACCACTAATCCTTTTTGCAAATCGGGATCATGGGTGGTGACGCCGGTAGGGCAGGTGTTCTTATTGCATTGTAATGCTTGAATACAACCTAGTGCGAACATAAAGCCACGGGCAGACAAAGTAAAGTCAGCGCCCATCGCCAGCGCCCAAGCAACCCCTGAGGGGTTAATCATCTTGCCAGAGCAAATAACTTTGATTCGATCACGAAGCCCCTGTTTCTGCAAAACGTTCAGCACTATAGGTAAGCTTTCTTTAATGGTGAGACCAACATAATCAAACAAGGGTTGTGGTGCTGCGCCAGACCCCCCATCAGCACTATCAATGGTGATAAAGTCCGGTGCTGACTCAGGCCCACGGCGGTGGATTTCCTCGCACAAATCAAACAAAAAAGCATCGGTGCCAATCACGGTTTTAAAGCCAACAGGTTTGCCGCTAATGTCGCGGATATGATTGATCATATCCAGTAAATCGCTGACGTTATCAATCTCGGGGTGGCCATTCGGGCTTATTGAGTCTTCACCCGCTGGAATATGGCGGATCTGGGCGATTTCTTCGGTGACTTTACGTCCCGGCAAAATACCACCTTTACCTGGCTTAGCTCCTTGCGCTAATTTAAGCTCAATCATTTTAACCTGTGGGTGAGAGCTGACTTCTTTGAGCCGGTCATCGTCTAAGCCTCCATCACCATTACGCACGCCATATTTAGCCGTACCAATCTGGAAGACCACATCACCACCGCCAGATAGATGGTGTGGGGACAGTCCGCCCTCGCCAGTGTTGATCCAGCAGCCCGCTTTAGCCGCACCCTTGGCCAACGCCTGCACGGCCACTTTGGATAAGGAGCCATAACTCATACCTGAAATATTGAAGAAGCTTTTGGCTAAGTAAGGAGTTCGGCAGTATGGGCCGATTAATACTGGCTGAGATTCCACTGCGTTCTTTTCCAGAGTAGGAAACTGGTCATTTAAAAACATCACAGTGCCAGTGGAGGTGAGGTTACGGGTTGAGCCGAAAGCCAAGGTTCGGCTGACATCTTTAGCAGCGCGGTAAGCCCAGTTTCGCTCGGCACGATTGAATGGCATCTCTTCACGATCCATGGCAAAGAAATATTGACGAAAGAATTCACCCAAGTGTTCAAACCAATAACGGAAATGACCAATAACTGGGAAGTTTCGGCGAATAGCCTGCTTTTTTTGTGTTTTATCAATGATATAGACGACTGCGATGATCACAATCAAAATGCTTAGACCCAATACAAAGAAAAGCCCAATCCAGTTAAGCACTGTTTTAGCAAAGGCCATAAACCCCGATTCCATGAACGCTCACCTCATTTACATTTCTATACAGATTTTTCTGTTATATTAACGCTAAAATAGTCATTAACACTATTAATTAGAAGCGCTTACTGAATATCAGAGTAATGGAGAGTTAGCAGGGAAGTCAAAGGTAAGCTTATATTACTGCCGGGGAAGATTGTGACCAAAGAATCATTACCATCCGAAGATGAGTTGGTTGAGCGATTAAAAAACAATGATGTTGCGTTGTTTGAGCAGGTTGTTAAAGAGTATCACTCGTCGATGTTTGCTGTGGCTTATTCGATTGCAGGACCTGCCATTGCTGATGAAGTGGTGCAGGAAGCGTGGGTTTCAGCGATTAATGCAATTCATAAGTTTGAAGGCCGTTCGGCACTGAAATCTTGGCTTATTCGTATCACTGCTAACGAAGCGAAAACGCGTTTGCGCAAAGAATCGCGCTCAGTCTCGCTAGAGGCAGTCGATGAAAACTGGGCGACGGATACGCGGTTTACAGAAAAAGGGCATTGGGCTGGCGGTAACCCTGAGTGGGATATTTCTTCCCCTGACGACTTGTTGGCAGCGGATGAACTTCAGGATTGTGTCAAGAAACACATGGTCAAACTCCCCGATAATCAACAACAAATCATTAATTTAAGGGATGTTGGCGGATTGGATATGGACACAATTTGTAACATCCTAGAGATTACTGCATCTAATGCCCGAGTATTATTACACCGTGCGCGCGATAAGATGCAGCAGGTGGTCGCGAGATTTCAGAGGACTGGAGAATGTTAAGTTGTAAGCACACGATAGCCCAAGGGACGGATTATCTGGACAAAGAGCTGGGCTTTTGGCGTAAAGTTGAGATGAAGATGCATCTCATGATTTGTGTCAACTGTCGACGTTACGTAAAACAGCTAAAGCAAACCGTTGTGATGTTGTCGAAGGGGCAGTTTAAACAGCCAAGTGAGCAGCAGGTGGAGGAACTAAAACAAGAATACCAAGACGTCGTTTCGAAGCAGTAACCTTAAACAACGTTTACAGCGAGTATATAATGAGGCATAAAAAAGGCTCAACCACGATAGTTGAGCCTTTTTGATCCGGGATGTGCTATTTAGCGCGAAAGTTATTCTTTTTCAGGCTTAATCGTACCTTCCATACGCTCTAATTTATCGCCAACAAAATGCAATATAAGACGTTTAGAGCGTGATTCGCCACTTGATGGATTTAAATAGTATAAATAATACCAAGTATTATCGTCCAAATTGGTGTTTAATGCTGGCTTGCCTAAAATGAAGGCAATTTGTGACTTAGTCATTCCAGGCTCAATTTTATTCACTTCTTTTTGTTGTAGAATGTTGCCCTGCTGGATCGACGGTGTATAGACACATGCGGTAGCGAGTGTGGCTAATAGTAATAAACAAAACAGTTTTTTCATGCGTTACCTAATTTCTTGAGTTATTAGTGATTTTAGAGGTTCTTATTTAACTTTCCAAATCACTTTATATACAATCTGCGCCCTAGTATAATCATTTTGTCGCGCAAATCTATCGGAGGATGTATTTTTGGAAAGCCAACAGTTAAAAAAAGCAGGTCTTAAAGTAACTCTACCCAGAGTTAAGATTTTGCAAATACTGGAAAGTTCCGACGAACGCCACTTGAGTGCAGAAGATGTTTACAAGATGTTGTTAGACTCAGGTGATGACGTAGGTTTAGCGACGGTATACCGCGTTTTGACCCAATTCGAAACGGCAGGACTTATTACACGCCACAACTTTGAAGGCGGCCACTCAGTGTTTGAACTGGATGATGGTGAGCACCATGATCATATGGTCGACGTTGATGACGGTACAGTGATCGAGTTCATGAACGACGAAATCGAACGTCTTCAGCACGTTATCGCCGAAGAGCATGGTTTTGAGATTGTGGATCATAGTTTGGTTCTTTACGTTAAGAAGAAAAAATAACCTAAAATCATCTTTTCTTTCGATCTCTTCGTTAAAAATCTCTTCAAGGCTAGTCATTTACTTCGTGTAAACTCCTAGCCTTGCTTCATTTTTTGCCTCGACCTCAAAAGAAAATCTAGATTTTTGGACTGCATCTCGCAGCAAAAGGTATTCCTTTTAGCCGCGCATTCACACCAAAATCCAAACTATAAGGCCATTCTCTTTTTCGAGCGTGAGCCGAAAGTTAGACTCTTCAGTCTAGGTTGTTTAGGCAAATTCCTTATAACTCAATAAGTTGTAAAGAAATCTGACTGATTGATTTTTGTACAGTTGGGCGTATACTTTTTGGCCTTGGGGATTTTTTTGATCTCTGTCCACAGCTTGCGTTTGTTTTAGTTTTTTACTCAGTTAACGAAAAGGAGTTAGCTATGAACAAGCGTTTCTATACTTTATGCCTTCTACTGGCAGTCATACCTTTTGTCTTATTAACGACTCAAGCGGCAACCGCAGCGGATGAAAAGCCACCGGCAATGGCGGAAATGTGGCATTTTAAAATTGATCCAGCCGCTCAAAAGAATTTTGAATCAGCATTAGCCGCGCATGCTAAATTTAGAAAGGAGAATGGTGACCCAAGGCATTGGTTTACCTACACGCCACATACCGGTGTGCTTGGCCGAGACTACTATATTCGGCATTGTTGCTTTAAATGGAGCGACCATCAAAAATACAATGAGTTGAAAGTCCACGAAGAACTTGGCAGTGACTGGGCAAACGGCCCCGGGCAATATGTTAAGAAAACACGCCATTTTTATTCTTGGGTTGATCATGAAAACAATAACTGGCCAGAGGGGACAAAAGCGAACTTGCTGCGGTTAACCCACCACAAACTCAAGCCAAACTCGGACATCGGCCCGGTGGTCAAAGAAATCTCTGACTTAGCAAAAAAAATGGGCTGGAAACGCGCATGGGGTTGGTCTTATGAGCGCAATATGGATGGTGTCCATTTAACGCTAGCTATGCCAAGCGAAAACTTTGCTGGGTTCGAGCCACCAAAACCGGGTTTTGAAGAAATGGCGGCTAAAGAAATCGGTAAGGACGAGCTTAAAGAGTTATTCAGTCGCTTTGATGAACATGTGGAAAGCTTGAGTTTTCAGATAATGAAATTTAGACCTGAATTTTCAGTAATACACGACAAATAATAAGCTTTAGGGGTAACCTCGAAGGAAGTACGGTCTTAGAGAGCCCGTGACACTTCGAGGTTATATTCCTCCGTTACTCTCCAAGAGTGACGTTATAACTCTCATCCATAAATTCGATGGTGTCACCCGATACGACTTTTTTGCGTTTCTGAGTTTCCACCTCGCCATTAACTTTTACCAAACCTTCGCTAATGACCATTTTGGCCTCGCCACCGCTACCAACGATGCCCTCGAACTTAAGGATTTTAAATAGCTCGACGGGTTCTTGATTAATAATAATTGTGTTCATTGTTTACCTTTAGTGGTATTTAGGAGGTTGAATATGTACTTGAGCTAAAGCTCTAGTAAAGGTTTAAGACTCATAGGATTAATAATCATGACTTTATCCCAACCTTGGGGTTTTTGGATATTCACTCTTAACTGAGCAATATCATCACGTCGAAGATTAAAGCCTGTTTGATCAATTAAGAGAAGCCACCATTCTTTATACTTGCTCTTATGGACAGAAATTTTATCTCTCTTGATTTTAGAGCAAAAATCAATATTTTGAATCATTTCTGATACGAGCCAACCTCCAGCTTGGCGATCAGTAAAACCTCCCATAATGAAGAAAGAATCAAGTGGACTTGAAGCTTTTACAGCATCTAGCCTAAAGTTATGTTGAGAGTATACAGAGAGTGAGTTTTGGGTCGGTTCGTTGCTAGCAAATTCAATTAATGACTTCCTAATGGCGTGCTTCAATTTTTTTAATGAACCTATAGGTCTAGTAAAACTGTAAAACAGAAACCAGCTCTGCTCACCTGCATAGTTTATACTTTGAGCGAGGTCTTCAATACTATGCCACAAAGGAATCGATAGCTCTTCTAGTCCTTCTGACTTACTATTAAATTGGACGTTTTGATTAAGTCTCCTAACCTCGACAGCTGTTGCCTCTTTTATTAAAAAGTCTGGTGTAATGTTTCCATCGGGTTCATAAATAGGGTTAAAGCCTTGTTTGGATAAATATTGGAAAGCTATTTTTTCAGAAGAGTCCATGAGAGTTATCTATTCCTTTAAGAGCTCTCTTGCGTGATTTCGGATTGTTTCGGTGATCTCGACGCCACCAATCATGCGCGCGAGTTCTTCGACCCGTTGGTCTGTATTGAGTTCTTGTAGCTCAGTCTGAGTGCTTTTCTTGTCTTGCGACTTGGCGACCATTAAGTGCTGATGGCCTTGGGCTGCGACTTGCGCTTGGTGCGTGACGCAGAGGATTTGCGCCTTCTTGCCTAAGTCTGCCAAAAGCTTGCCAACGATTTCTGCGGTGCCACCGCCAATACCGACATCAACTTCGTCAAAAATCAGGGTAGGGAGCTGAATGGTCTGCGCATTAATCACTTGTAGCGCCAAGCTGATGCGAGATAACTCGCCGCCGGACGCGACTTTGCGTAGAGGTTGTGGTTGCTGGCCTGGGTTGGTGCTGACCATAAACTCAGCAGTTTCTAAACCTTGTGATTTATAAGAATCGGTATCCGTTGGGTTTAAAGCCACTTCAAATACACCGTTACCAAGCCCTAGGTCTTTCATCAGCTTAACAACTTGCTTTTCGAGATCTTTAGCAGATTTTGCGCGTGCTTTAGAAACTTTTGTGGCTAGTTTTTGGTAACTGTCTTGTTGTAAGGCGAGCTCTTTCTCTAAGTCATCGAAGGTTTGTTCGTCGCCCGACAGTTGTTCTAGCTCTTGCTCGATGGCTTGTTTGGTTTCAGGCAAGTCGACCATGGTTACTTGGTGCTTACGAGCGAGGTCGTGCAATAAGGTTAACTCTTGGTCGAGCTGCTGGAACTCTGCCGGATCAATATCAAGGTGCTCTATATAGTCGCGCAGTTCGTGACTCGCTTCTTCAATTTCGACTAAGGCCGACTGTAACAAGTCATGAGTACCAGTAACGCCTTGGTCCATCTGTTGCATATCGTTGATGATGTGAATAATTCGACCCAGCTGACTGACAATATTCTCATCGTCTTCATTCAGCGCCATCAGGCTTTGTTGGCCTTGTTCGAGCAATTTGCTGGCGTTAGCGGCACGCTTATGATCGTTTTCGATGTCATGAGCGCGATCAATCGGTGCTTTCTCAAGCTCTTCGAGCTGGAAGGTCAGTAAGTCGCGACGATCGTTTTTGTCTTTCAACGACTCCTTAAAAGAGGTTAACTTCGTTGAAATACTACTTATCTGTTTAGAAAGAGTGCGTAGCTCTTGAGTTTCTGCTGATAAGTCAGCGAAACGGTCAAGAAGCTGTAGATGAGTTTGTGGCTTAAATAGTGATTGATGTTCATGCTGTCCATGAATATCCACCAAAAAGTCGCCAAGTTCGCTTAACTGCGTCAAATTAACCGGTTGTCCGTTGATAAATGCCCTTGAACGACCATCGTGATTAATCACGCGACGAAGAATGCAGTCATCCTCGTCATCTAGCATTTGCTCATCAAGCCATGCTTGAACAGGTTTAAGCTTTTTAATATCAAACACAGCGCTGATTTCAGCACGCTTGGCACCGTTACGCACCACGGCACTGTCTGCACGCGCACCGAGCGCAAAAGATAGGGCATCCACCATGATCGATTTACCGGCACCGGTTTCGCCAGTAACCACGGTCATGCCTGATTGTAAGTCCAAATCAAGCTGTTCGATGATGGCAAAGTCTTTGATATGAATACTTGAGAGCATGGGTTAGCTATCTGTGTTTGTTATTTGTGAATTAATTATAATTTTGAGCCCCAGCCGAGCTTAGTTCGAAGCAGGCGGAAATAGTCATAATCTTTCGGGTGCAATAGCCACAAGTCTTCTTTGCGCTTGCGGATGCAGATTTTTTCACCTGGCGCGACGGGAAAACGTACTTGCCCATCGCAACTTAAGCGTGCTTCGTTCTCATTCGCTTGGCTGAATACGATATCAACTTTACTGTCTGCGTCAATCGAAATTGGGCGACTGGACAGGGTGTGTGGAAACATCGGCACCAGCGATATAGCGTTAATCGACGGTGACATAATTGGGCCGCCAGCGGATAAAGAATAAGCCGTGGAGCCTGTTGGCGTAGAGATTATCAAGCCATCGCCGCGCAGGCTATAAACGAAAGAATCGTTAATATAAACCTCGAACTCGATCATGCGTGAGATTTCACCGGGATAGAGAACGATATCGTTTAAGGCATCACTATAGCGTTCTTTGGTGGCGTCTCCTGCAATATCGGCCTCTAGCAAAAAGCGTCGTTCTTGAGTGTATTCGCCATTGAGTACTTCACTGACTTTTTCGGTAACTTGCTGTGGCTGGATATCGGTTAAAAAGCCTAAGTAACCACGGTTCACGCCCAACAAAGGAATGTTGTAACTGGCCATTAAGCGCGCGGAGTAAAGCATAGAGCCATCGCCACCAACAACAATCACTAAGTTGGCTTGTTCACCAATCGTTTGCCACTGGGCTTGGTCGGCTTGGGCAACGTCGATCCCGGCTGCAACAGAATCCTCGACCAAAACTTGGTAGTTATTGTCGAGTAAATGCTGGTATAACGTCATAATGGTTTCGCCGACTTCTTTATGTTTCGGTTTTCCCATGATGCCAATGGTTTTAAAACTTAAAGCAGGAGCCACGTTTGCCCTTTGTCCCTTGTAATTGCATTATTGACCCACATTTAAGAATATATACAGCCAATAGGCAAGGGTTTTACCCAACAGAACCGAAAGTTATATCAACAACTAATAGGACATCAAGACACCTTCATGAGCAAATTTGACCAGCGCGCACAGATATTAATGAAAACATTGGTGGAAACCTATATTTCCAGTGGCCAGCCTGTGGGTTCAAAAACCTTGCTCGAAAACTCGCAACTCAGCGTCAGTACCGCGACCGTGAGGAACGTTATGCAGGATCTTGAAAGTATGGGCTTACTAACCGCGCCGTACACGTCAGCTGGTCGAATCCCGACCTCTCAAGGCGTTCGATTGTTTGTGGATCAGCTACTGACGGTGTCTGATGTCGAAGATATTTATTTAAAGCAACTACAGCAGCATTTGGGCAAAGTTTCGGAGACCGGAGAGATGTTATCGAGCGTTTCCAATATGTTGTCTCAGGTGACGCAGATGGCGGGACTGATTCGAGTGCCTCGCCGTGATGTAACGCGAGTGAAGCAGGTTGAGTTTGTGTCTTTGTCGCAGAATAAAGTGCTGGTGGTATTGGTGCTGAGCGATGGTGAAGTTCAAAACCGTGTGATTCAGCTGGATAACCCGGTCTCGAGAGATGAACTTCAGCAGGCGTCAAACTACGTTAATCATCATTTTGCTGGAAAGGAGTTAGATACGGTTCGACGTGAGTTACTGAACGAACTTAAGGATGATCGCGCCAAGATGGATCAGATGATGGCGTCGATGATGGAAGTGGCGGAAAAAGGATTTACGGGTGGCGAGGATGATGAAGTTCAGGTCACGGGTAAGTCACAACTGCTTAACTGGGTGAACTCCGGCGATATTTCGGACTTACAGTCGGTTTTTAATGCGTTTGCCGAAAAAACACAGATGCTGACCTTGTTGGATAAATGTTTAAGTGCCGATGGTGTGCAGCTTTTTATTGGCGAAGAGTCTGGCTACGATGTGTTATCGCAATGCAGTGTTGTCGGCGCGCCATATAGCATTGATGGTGAGGCGGTTGGTGTACTGGCTGTTGTCGGGCCAACACGTATGGATTATAACCGTGTTATTCCGATGGTGGATATTACCGCAAAATTGATATCCGCAGCCTTGAATAATGACGACGAAACCTCATATTGAAGAGCACAGCAACATTGAGTCAGTCCTAAAGGTGGATACTGGCTAGCGTTAACAGTTTTGAGAGACCGGTTTGGAGAAACAGTATGTCTGAGAAAGACAAGCAAAATCAAGAAGTTGAGAATCAAGAAGAGCTTACAGAAGCGGAGAAAAAGGCTGCTGAAGAGCAAGTCCAGAAAGTGGTGGATGAAGCTTTAGAAGAAGCTGTTGAGTCTGCAGAAGACGATAACTTGGCTGATTTAAGCGACGAAGAGCGCAAAATTGTTGAGCTTGAAACGGCCCTAGAAGAAGCGGAGGCGAAAGCCGCTGAGAACATGGATGTGGCACTTCGAACCAAAGCTGAAGCTGAAAATATTCGCCGTCGCTCTGAAAACGAAGTCATTAATGCCCGTAAATACGCCATTGAGAAATTTGCGGAAGAATTATTGGCGGTAGTCGATAGTCTTGAGCAAGGCTTACAAGCGAAGGCAGAGCATGAAGAGTCAAAAGCGATGAAAGAGGGTATGGAATTAACCTTGAAAATGACTTTGTCGACACTGAAGAAGTTTGGCGTCGAACAACATAATCCGCTTGAAGAAGTGTTCGATCCGCAATTACACGAAGCCATGACTATGGTGCCTAGCCCTGATCATGAGAAGAATACGATTATTGATGTGTTCCAGAAAGGCTATTCACTGAACGGTCGCGTGATTCGCCCAGCGCGTGTCGTCGTCGCTCAGTAGGATTATTGAATCTTTCGAATTGAATCTTTCGATTAAGGAAGCTGCCTGAATCATTTCAGGCGGCTTTTTTTATAGCTGTGGATTAATAAATGCCCACTTTCTGAGCATTTCGTAATACAATACCTCAAATTTTTAAACTATTACCATGAGAGAATAAAGATGGGTCGTGCCTTTCAAAACCGCAAAGAGTCGATGGCGAAAACATCAGATCAGAACGCCAAGGTTTACAGTAAATACAGTCGTGAAATCTACGTTACCGCAAAGCAAGGTGGCTCTGAGCCAGAGAGTAACCTCGCTTTAAGAAGCTTAATGGACCGTGCTAAGCGTGATCAAGTTCCTGCGCATGTTATCCAAAAAGCCATCGATAAAGCGGAAGGCGGTGCGGGTGAAGACTTTGCTGTGGCGCGTTACGAAGGGTATGGACCTGGCAATGTTATGGTGATTGTCGATTGCCTTACCGATAATCCAAACCGTACATTCGGTGAGGTTCGCCAGTGCTTTGTTAAGACTAAATCGAAAATCGGTACAGAAGGCAGCGTGATGCACATGTTTGATCACAGCGCTATCTTTGTTTTCGCCAGCGATGATGAAGAAGGTGCGCTGGAAGCCTTAATGATGGCCGACGTAGACGTGACCGATATTGAGCATGAAGAGGGGAAAATAACCGTGTTTGCCCCACAGACTGAATACTTCAAAGCAAAAAATGCACTACAAGAACACTTTGAAGGGATTGAGTTTGAAGTGGACGAAATACAGTTTGTACCAAAAGTAACCACTGCCATTAGTGGTGATGATCTTGAGATGTTCGAAAAGTTTATGGATATGGCGAACGATCAGGATGACGTGCAAAACGTTTATCACAACGCTGAATTTTAATTCCTTGTAATCAGAACATATTCTTTATAACCCTTTGCCGTGTAATTAACATAAAACGGCAAAGGGTTTTTTCTTGCCTGAATATCACCTTAAAAAATTGCCCTAAGACCTAACGATAAGCGATAGGTTCCCGTTGAAAAAAGTTCCTTCTTTAATCGTGACAAATCTCTCAAATACATCAAGCGGTACGCTTAAAAGATATTATTAATCAATAAGTTAACTCCTATAGCAGTTTCGAAGAAATCACCTTAAAAATGCAAAGTGTTAGCCCTAACTAAAGGCAAGTCTGTCACAAAAAAACGCTCAATTGTTAAACCTTATTTTACAAAAAAACGAGTGTGAAACAGGTCATGTTTTTTAGAGACTTTTGCGTGTTACAACTAAAGTCCACTTGCAACAAAAGGTGAAACATTATGAAAAAATCAATGGCAGTATTAGGTGTGATATTTGGTTTGGCTGCGGGTTCTGCTAACGCAGGTGACGCAGATATTCTGAAGCAAATGGATGTTCGAGCGTGCCAAGCTCAAGCTCAGGTACAGAGTAAAGAAGAAGGCGAGAAAACGCAAAAAGCTTGTGAGTGTGAAATTGAAAACACTGACTATGAAGCTTTATCTGAAGCTAAGAAAAAAGGTGACTTAGCAAAAATTCAGAAGATTAATCAAGAAGCTAAAGAAGCTTGTGCTGAATAATTAGCAAACAAGACTTACTCCCACTAACGATATAGGCATTTTGCAATCTAGAAGGTGATTATTATGAAAAAGACATTACTAACATTAACGACAGTACTTGGTTTAACTATTGCGGGTAGCGCGATGGCTGATGAAGCTGAAAGCTTGAAGCAGCAGGAATTACGTGCTTGTGACATGCAAGCCCAGCAGTTGCCGGAAGAAGTGCGTGCCAAGCAACAGGAAAACTGTAAGTGTGTGGTCGAAAACACCGACTATGAAGCTTTGGTTGAAGCGAAGAAAAGCGGCGATATGGCTAAAGTGCAGGAAATTAAGAGCGAGGCAAGCCAATCTTGCAATGGTGTCCAATAATTAGGCACCTTCCCATGCGATACACCCTCAGGTATCACATGGGTTTCTCTCCTCTTAGACTCTCCCCTGAGAAAAGAGAACTCCTACATAGTCAAATAAAAGCTGGCCTTTGTGTCAGCTTTTATTATTTGTAAGATAATTTTCCGATGACCCCTTGAAATACAGTGAGCGAAACCAATATTGCACTCCAACAAGTTGGTATTCAGCGTAGCAACGATGGCGCTGGGTCACTTTTTATGAGTAACCTTAAAAAAAGTAAGTTTAAGGGGTTGATCTACTAAACCCAGCCCCCACATAAGCTACAAGCAAGATTTAAAGACCCTTTTGGAGTGAAAACATGGCCAAAATTATCGGAATTGATTTAGGTACAACAAATTCATGTGTTGCCGTTATGGACGGTGACAAGCCTCGCGTTATTGAAAATGCTGAAGGCGCACGCACAACACCATCAATCATCGCTTACACCGAAGACGGTGAAACTTTGGTTGGTCAGTCAGCGAAGCGCCAAGCAGTAACCAACCCTGAAAACACTTTGTATGCGATCAAGCGTTTGATCGGTCGTAAGTTTAAAGACAACGTCGTACAAAAAGACACGGGCATGGTTCCCTATAAGATTATCGAAGCGGACAATGGTGACGCTTGGGTACAAGTGAACGACAAGAAAATGGCACCGCCACAGGTTTCTGCTGAAATCTTGAAAAAGATGAAGAAAACAGCAGAGGACTTCCTTGGTGAAGAAGTGAAGGAAGCCGTGATTACGGTTCCTGCCTACTTCAACGACTCACAACGTCAGGCGACTAAAGATGCGGGTCGTATCGCAGGTCTTGACGTAAAGCGTATTATTAACGAGCCAACAGCGGCAGCGTTAGCTTACGGTATGGACAAAGAGCGTGGCGATCGCACTATCGCGGTTTATGACCTTGGTGGTGGTACTTTCGATATTTCTATCATCGAAATCGCGGAAGTTGATGGCGAGCACACGTTCGAAGTACTTTCTACCAACGGTGATACTTTCCTTGGTGGTGAAGATTTCGATATGCGCGTTATTGAATACTTGGCGTCTGAATTTAAGAAAGAGTCAGGTATCGACCTTAAAGGCGACGCATTAGCGATGCAACGTTTAAAAGAAGCTGGTGAGAAAGCTAAGATCGAACTATCTTCAAGCAGCCAGACTGAAGTTAACTTGCCTTACATCACTGCGGATTCTACAGGTCCTAAGCACCTTAACATCAAGCTGACTCGTGCCAAATTAGAAGCACTGGTTGAAGACTTGGTTGAGCGTACGCTAGAGCCAGTAAAACAAGCACTGAAAGATGCAGGCGTTTCTAACTCAGAAATCGATGACGTTATCTTGGTTGGTGGTCAAACGCGTATGCCTAAAGTACAAGAAGCAGTATCAGGCTTCTTCGGCAAAGATGCGCGTAAAGACGTTAACCCTGATGAAGCGGTAGCAGTAGGTGCTGCGATTCAAGGTGCGGTACTTGGTGGTGACGTCAAAGACGTTCTACTACTCGACGTAACGCCTTTAACGCTTGGTATCGAGACTATGGGTCAAGTAATGACTCCGCTGATTGATAAGAATACAACGATTCCAACTAAGGCATCGCAAACCTTCTCAACAGCTGAAGATAACCAAACGGCAGTAACGGTTCATGTGCTACAGGGTGAGCGTAAGATGGCTGCTCAGAATAAATCACTGGGTCGTTTCGACTTAGCAGATATTCCACCAGCACCACGCGGTACGCCTCAGATCGAAGTAACGTTTGACATCGATGCTAACGGTATCATGCACGTTTCTGCGAAAGATAAAGCGACAGGCAAAGAGCAATCGATTCAGATTAAAGCCTCTTCAGGTTTGAGCGATGACGAAATCGATCAAATGATTAAAGATGCTGAGGCGCATGCTGAAGAAGATAAGAAGTTCCAAGAGCTGGTTGAAGCACGTAACCAAGCGGATGGCCTCGTTCACGCTTCACGTAAGTCGTTAGATGACGACAGCATCACTTTTGAAGACGGTGAGAAAGAAGCGATTGAAAAAGCCGCTAATGAGCTTGAAGAAGCGATCAAAGGTGACGACTTAGAAGATATCAAAGCTAAGACTGAAGCCTTGAGCCAAGCATCTGCGAAGATGGCTGAGCGTATGTATGCAAACGCACAGCAGCAAGCGGAAGCTGGTCAACAGCCAGGTGGCGAGCAAGCATCTAACGATAGCAATGCTGGCGATGATGTTGTAGACGCTGAGTTTGAGGAAGTTAAAGACGACGACAAGTCTAAGTCGTAATTAAAACGGCTTTTTGACTCGATAGCTTTGTTGCTGAGTTTTCTGCGAGTGCTCATTTACCTGAGTAAACTCCGCTTCTCGAAAACTCAGCGCCTCGCTCTCAAGCCAAACTGCTCGTTTTAAGAGAATATCCCTTTAGTTTTATACAAGGGAGAAGTTAAGGTAAACGCAGGATTTGGTTCCTGCGTTTGCGGTTTAAAAAGATTGAAGAAAAAGTAGCTAATTATGTCGAAACGCGATTATTACGAAGTATTGGGTGTGTCGAAGGGCGCAGAGAAAGCTGAGTTAAAGAAAGCTTATCGTCGTTTGGCGATGAAGAATCACCCCGATCGTAATCCAGATGATAAAGAAGCTGAGCAGCGCTTTAAAGAAGCGAAGGAAGCTTATGAAGTCTTGAGCGATCCACAAAAGCGTCAAATGTACGATCAGTATGGTCATGCAGGCGTTGACCAAAGTATGGGCGGTGGAGCCGGTGGCTTTGGTGGCGGTGAAGATTTCAATGATATCTTCGGCGATATTTTTGGTGACATATTTGGTGGCGGTGGTCGTCGTGGCGGAGGCGGTAGGCGTCAAGCTCGCGGCAACGACTTGCAGTACAATTTAGAAATAAGCTTAGAAGAAGCTGTTCGTGGCGTTGAGAAGGAAATTAAAGTTCCAACTTACGTTAATTGTGACACCTGTGATGGTGATGGCGCTAAACCTGGTTCTGGCACCACAACCTGTACAACCTGTGCCGGTCAAGGCGCGGTTCGCATGAGCCAAGGTTTCTTCTCAGTTCAACAAACCTGCCCAGATTGTCAGGGAACTGGCCAAATGATTAAAGACCCTTGTGGCGATTGTCATGGTCAGGGCCGAGTGCATAAAACCAAAGAATTGAAAGTTACCATTCCTGCGGGCATTGACGATGGCATGCGTGTTCGTTTAACCGGCGAAGGTGAAGCTGGTGGTCCAGGCGCAATCGCTGGCGACTTGTATGTTCAGGTTTATGTCAAAGAGCATCCAATATTCAAGCGCGACGGGGTAAATCTTTATTGTGAAGTACCGCTAAGCTTTGTCACCGCTACATTAGGAGGCAAGTTGGATGTGCCAACGTTGGAAGGCAAGGTAGCATTAACCATACCGGCAGAAACCCAGACTGGGCGCTTATTCCGACTCAAAGGAAAAGGCGTTAAAGGCGTACGTAGTAGCATGGTTGGCGACTTGTTATGCCGCGTGATTCTTGAAACACCGGTTAAACTCAATAAAAAGCAGAAAGAGCTGCTGGAAGAGTTTCAACAAACCGTGAATGATTCGGACGGAAAAAACAGTCCAAAGCAAAAGAGCTGGTTTGATGGTGTTAAGAAGTTTTGGGACGCCATGACGAGTTAAAATATATAGTGATAGAAAGCCCGCCGAGTGCGGGCTTTTTTGTGTTTAGCAGAAAAAAGATTTATGCTCGTACGCTGATGTATCAAGCTTGGAATGCTATTAGATGAAAAGATTATTTGCACAACTTAAAGTCAGTGTTTATGGTTTATGCGCGCTCTTTTTACTGGCATGTGAAAATGATAAAACGCTACAGCCGCTGACCAGTGATGCGGTGATAGTCGCCTTTGGCGATAGTCTGACTGATGGGGTCGGTGCCTCGAAAGGTAAAGCTTATCCTGATGTGCTAGCCAGCCTGACTTCAAGAGAGGTCATCAACGCTGGGGTTTCAGGAGAAGTTACGGCAGAAGGCTTGCAGAGGCTGCCACTTATTTTAGAGACACATAATCCTGATTTGGTGATTTTGATGGAAGGGGGCAATGATATTTTGCGTAATCTGAGTCATGCCCAAGCTAAGTCAAATTTGGCGCAGATGATCCAAATGATACGCCTTTCTGGCGCGGAAGTGGTGATGCTGGGCATTCCTGAGAAAAACTTATTTTCAGACTCGGCAGACTTTTATGACCAGTTGGCAGAAGAGTATCAAGTGGTGTATGACGGTGAAAGCATGTCAGAGTTACTGAAAACACGCTCTTTGAAATCCGACTCTATTCACCTGAATAATGCGGGATACCAAGAGCTAGCTCAACGAATTTTTGCGCTACTGCAGGAGCAGGGCGCTTTATAAGTATTGAAGACATAATTATGAAAAAAACAAATATCATCATTAATGCTGCTACCGGGCGAATGGGTAAAGAGTTACTTCAGGCGACGGCTGCAGACAAAGAGGTTACTTTAGTGGGGGCTATCGCACGAGCGGGTCATCCCATGGTGGGCAATGATGTCGCCTATTTGATTGGCTCAGAGCCTCTAGGCGTTCTTATTACAGCTGAACTTTCTAGTGAGTTAAGTAAGGATGCTGTGCTGATTGACTTTAGTCTGCCAGATTATTCGATCGAGAGCCTTGAGAGAGCAGTTAAAGCCAGTACGCCAGTAGTGATTGGTACAACAGGTTACTCTGATGAACAGTTGAAGCAAATCGAAGAAGCCGCTAAGTCAATTCCGATTGTTTTTGCCGCGAACTATTCGGTAGGGGTAAACAGTTTGTTAGGTTTGGTAAAGCAAGCAACGAAACTATTAGGGGATAATTCGGATATAGAGATCTTTGAGGCCCATCATAAGCATAAAAAAGATGCACCGTCAGGAACGGCCTTAGCATTGGGCGAAGCGGTAGCTGAGGTTAAAGGAGAAAACTTAAAAGATGTCGCTGAGTGGGCGCGCCATGGTGATTTGCCAAGGCAAGAAGGTGCCATCGGTTTTTCCGTGATGAGAGCGGGTGATATCGTGGGAACCCATGATGTGGTATTCGCACTGAATGGTGAAATGGTCACGTTAAGACACGAGGCTCAATCAAGACAGTGTTTTGCGAGCGGAGCTGTGGTTGCAGCGAAGTGGTTAATAGGTAAGTCCGCAGGGCTTTATAATATGCAGGATGTGTTAGGGCTTTAAGGACAGTTGAGTTCTATCATTATCAATTTCGCATTAAGGTTAAGAGATTCGCTATAGAGCTTGTGCGAAATATCTCAACCAGATGTAGTCCTAGTCGAAATTTTGTGGACGAGATCGTAGGATAAACCTTGGTATAACCATTAAGTCATTGTTATTATTGGATATTGACGTTTGATTCAAATCTGAATGGGTGATTTCCCCTATTGCTCTACTCTTGCAACGGAGTAAAGTTATAGATGTGCAAGGGACGCACGTAAGGAAGACTAGCCGAGGGACTTGGTGAGACAAGGAAGTAGCAGGGAGCACCTTAAAAAGGCATGAGGCCACTCGAAAATGGGCGGGATTACCGCCCTTTTTCTTTTGTATTCTCATTAAAGCCAAACATCTTGTCATTTAGTGGATTTTTTAAGCCCAGATCATGTAATTGTTGATGAAGACTCATGGACATAAAATGAGTGTTCCCTTACAATATAGGGAATTTGCCAAATTTTTGTCTTTTTGTGAAAAATGTGCGGAGTCATTATTAATGAATCCGATTTTTTTGCGCCTAAAAAACGGAGGTTTCTTTGCCAACACAAGAGTCTCAGCAGCTACTTTCAAGTCTGCAGCCCGCCATTTTAGTTCTCGAAGACGGTAGCGTGTTCCATGGTTCATCAATTGGTTTTGATGGGCAAGCTATCGGAGAGGTGGTCTTTAACACAGCCATGACTGGCTACCAAGAGATATTAACTGACCCATCTTACGCCAAGCAGATAGTCACGCTAACGTACCCTCATATTGGTAACACCGGAATCAACAGTGAAGATGTTGAGTCTGACCAAGTCTGGGCCGAAGGTTTGATTATTCGTGATTTACCGTTGCTGCACAGCAACTGGCGCAGCGAAGAGTCATTAAGTGATTATCTAAAACGCACAAAGAAAGTCGCGATTGCTGATATCGATACACGCCGCTTGACTCGAATTTTGAGAGATAAAGGTGCTCAGAGTGGGTGTATTATCGCAGGTGACATTGATGAAGCGAAAGCTCTAGAGCTTGCCAAAGGCTTCCCCGGCCTGAAAGGTATGGACCTAGCGAAAGAGGTCTGCACCAAGGAGCAATACGATTGGAATCAAACCAGCTGGGATCTCGTCGATGGTTATGGCGAGAGACAAGAGTCTAAGTTCAAAGTTGTGGCTTTCGATTACGGCGTGAAGAAGAACATTCTACGCATGTTAGCGGACCGCGGTTGTGACTTAACGGTTGTGCCAGCGCAAACTCCAGCGAAAGATGTCTTAGCGATGAATCCGGATGGGATTTTCTTATCCAATGGCCCCGGTGATCCAGAACCATGTGATTACGCAATTAAGGCGATTCAAGATATTTTAGAAACTGACATTCCAGTATTTGGTATTTGTCTAGGGCATCAGTTGTTAGCCCTAGCGAGTGGCGCGAAAAGTATCAAAATGAAATTCGGTCATCATGGTGCAAACCATCCAGTGAAAACACTGGAAAGTGACCGCGTTATGATTACTAGCCAAAACCATGGTTTTGCGGTTGACGAAGCAACATTGCCGGATAATTTGAAGGCTACACACCGTTCTTTGTTTGACGGTTCTCTACAAGGTATTCATCGTACCGATAAGCCTGCATTCAGCTTCCAGGGCCACCCTGAAGCAAGCCCAGGTCCAAACGATGCATCGCCCTTGTTCGATCATTTCATTGAGTTAATGGAACAAGCTAAAGCCTAGGAGAGAAAAAGAATATGCCAAAACGTACTGATATAAAAAGCATCTTAATTTTAGGCGCTGGCCCAATCATCATCGGTCAGGCTTGTGAGTTCGACTATTCAGGTGCACAAGCGTGTAAAGCGCTTCGAGAAGAGGGTTATCGAGTTATTTTGGTTAACTCGAATCCTGCGACGATTATGACTGACCCTAACATGGCTGATGCAACTTATATCGAGCCAATTGAGTGGGAAGTTGTTTCTAAAATCATTGAAAAAGAAAAGCCGGACGCGATTCTTCCAACCATGGGTGGCCAGACAGCACTGAACTGTGCACTAGATTTGGCTTCTCGCGGCGTGCTTGAAATTCATGGCGTCGAGATGATCGGTGCAAACCGCGAGGCGATTGATAAAGCAGAAGATCGTGAGTTATTCGCTAAATCGATGGCTAAGATTGGCTTAGACCAGCCACGTCAAGATATTGCACGTAGCCTTGAAGATGCGTGGAAAGTACAGAAAGAAGTCGGCTTCCCTTGTATTATCCGTCCATCGTTCACAATGGGTGGTACAGGTGGTGGTATCGCTTATAACAAAGAAGAATTCGAAGAGTTGTGTGCTCGTGGTTTAGATTTGTCGCCAACTAACGAGTTATTGATTGATGAGTCATTGATTGGTTGGAAAGAGTACGAGATGGAAGTTGTTCGTGATAAGAATGATAACTGTATCATTATCTGCTCTATCGAAAACTTTGACCCAATGGGCGTGCACACGGGCGACTCGATTACCGTAGCGCCAGCGCAGACGTTGACTGATAAAGAATATCAACGCATGCGTGATGCTTCATTGGCGGTATTGCGCGAGATTGGTGTTGAAACGGGTGGTTCAAACGTTCAGTTTGCGATTAACCCTGACAATGGTCGTATGACGATTATTGAAATGAACCCACGTGTGTCGCGTTCATCAGCGCTAGCATCTAAAGCGACTGGTTTCCCAATTGCGAAGGTTGCTGCAAAGCTTGCTGTCGGCTATACGCTGGATGAGCTTCAGAACGAAATCACTGGTGGTAAAACGCCTGCGTCGTTCGAGCCAAGCATCGATTATGTGGTCACGAAAATTCCTCGTTTCAACTTCGAGAAATTCCCGAATACTGATGCAACTTTGACCACACAAATGAAGTCTGTGGGCGAAGTGATGGCAATTGGCCGTACCTTCCAAGAGTCGGTTCAAAAAGCATTACGTGGATTAGAAGTTGGTTCATCGGGTTTTGAACCAAAACTTGAAGACGATAATGAAGAATGGGTTGATACGTTACGCCAAAACTTACGGGTGCCTGGTACTGATCGTATCTGGTATATCGGAGATGCTTTCCGTAAAGGCTGGTCGATTGACGATGTTTTTGATCTAACCGGTATCGACCGTTGGTTCTTGGTTCAAATCGAAGAAATTATTAAGATTGAAGAAATGCTGCATGGTAAGTCTCTATCTGACCTGGACGAGCATTTGTTACGTCAAGTGAAGCGCAAAGGCTTCTCTGACGAGCGCTTGGCAGATATTTTTGCCTGCCGCGAAAAAGAAATTCGTAAATTACGTAAAAAGCTTGGCGTGATGCCAGTCTACAAGCGAGTTGATACCTGTGCTGCTGAGTTTGCTACCAGCACGGCTTACATGTACTCAACCTACGAAGAGGAATGTGAAGCGAATCCGTCGGATCGAGAAAAGATCATGATTCTTGGTGGCGGTCCTAACCGTATTGGTCAAGGGATTGAGTTCGATTATTGTTGTGTACACGCTGCCTTTGCGATGCGCGATGATGGTTATGAAACCATTATGATCAACTGTAACCCAGAAACCGTCTCTACGGACTTCGATACATCAGATCGCTTGTATTTTGAGCCACTGACGTTGGAAGATGTTTTGGCAGTAGTGGATGTTGAAAAGCCTAAAGGCGTGATTGTTCATTACGGTGGGCAAACGCCACTTAAATTAGCTCGTGAGTTGGAAGCCGCGGGCGTACCAATTATTGGCACCTCACCTGACGCAATTGACCGCGCTGAAGACCGTGAGCGTTTCCAACGTGCAATTGACCGTTTGGGCTTGTTGCAGCCGCCAAACCGCACGGCGCGTAATTTAGAAGAAGGCGTACGCCTTGCCGAAGAAATAGGTTACCCGTTGGTGGTACGTCCTTCGTACGTACTGGGTGGTCGCGCTATGGAGATTGTCTATAACGAAGACGAATTACGACGTTATATGAATGATGCGGTTAGCGTATCTAATGAGTCGCCGGTATTACTCGATCGCTTCCTTGATGATGCGATTGAGGTGGATGTTGATGCTATCTTTGATGGCGAACAAATCCTAATTGGTGGTGTCATGGAGCATATTGAGCAAGCGGGCGTTCACTCAGGTGACTCGGCATGTTCGATTCCGCCATTTAGCTTAAGCAAAGAAGTTCAAGACGAAATGCGTCACCAGATGTTAAAGATGGCTAAAGAGCTTCAAGTTAGAGGCTTGATGAATACTCAGTTCGCCATCCAGGGTGATAAGATCTTCATTCTTGAAGTGAATCCACGAGCATCGCGTACGGTTCCGTTTGTGTCAAAAGCTACCGGTACACCTTTAGCAAAAGTTGCTGCGTCCGTAATGGCTGGCAAAACGTTGGAAGAAATCGGTTATACACAAGAAGTTATTCCAACCTACTACTCGGTAAAAGAGCCGGTGTTCCCGTTCAATAAGTTCCCAGGTTCGGATCCAATTCTAGGGCCTGAAATGAAATCAACGGGTGAAGCCATGGGCGTCGGTAAAACCTTTGGTGATGCTTTCTATAAAGCAAAACTTGGCGGTGCCAGTGGACAAATCGTTCCATTAGCTGGGCGTGCAATTATTAGTGTACGTGAAGCTGACCGAGCAGGCTTGGTTGGTGTGGCTAAGAAGCTGGTTGAGCAAGGCTTTGAACTGATGGCCACTAGCGGTACTGCGCGCGCTATCCGTGAGGCAGGCATTCCGTGCCAACGTATTAACAAAATGTTTGAAGGTCGCCCACATATTGTGGACTACATCAAGAATGGTGAGGTAGACTATATCGTTAATACGACAGAAGGTAAGCAAGCTATTGCTGACTCATTCTTGATACGTCGTAGTGCTTTACAACATAAAGTTCCTTACACCACAACATTAGCTGGTGCTGTGGCTTCTTGTGCCGCCATGAAGGAACATACTCGTAGCACTATTAATTCTGTTCAGGAATTACATAAACAGGTAAAAGCGGTATGAATAGAGTTCCGATGACTGCAGCTGGCGCAGAACAGTTGCAGGAAGAGTTGAATGATCTGAAAAAAGTGCAGCGTCCAAGAGTGGTCGCTGCCATTGCTGAAGCGCGTGAACACGGTGACTTGAAAGAGAACGCTGAGTATCATGCCGCTCGTGAGCAGCAGGGTTTTATTGAAGGCCGCATTCAAGAAATTGAAGCAAAGCTTTCTAACTCGCAGATCGTTGATATCAGCAAAATCACCAACACTGGAAAAGTGATTTTTGGCTCAACCGTAGTTTTAATTAACTTGGAAGACGGAAAAGACACTGAAGTTCGTTACCAAATTGTTGGTGATGATGAAGCTGATATTAAGCAAAACAAGCTCTCGATCAACTCGCCAATTGCACGTGGTTTGATCGGAAAGGAAGAAGGCGATATTGCTGATATTCAAACTCCAGGCGGAAAAGTGGAGTATGAAGTCGCCGAAGTGCTTTATATCTAGATAGAAGCAGTTAGTGAAAAAGGGCCCTAGTGGCCCTTTTTTGTTTTAGGTTAAAGTTTTATTTACATTATTTTCACAATGGAGGTATAAAATAAGGACTATGAATAAAATACCGATAGCTATTAGCTCTTGCCTACTAGGAAACAAAGTCCGTTTCGACGCTGGGCACAAGCAATCTAAATACTGTTTAAATACCTTAAGCGACTGGTTTGAGTATCAACCAATCTGTCCTGAGATGGGTATAGGCATGCCTGCACCTCGACCGCCAATACGATTAATTGAGGATGATGATAAAGAGATCAGAGTCGTTCAGGTCGATGATCACTCATACGATGTTACGGATGAACTCAAAGCATTTGCTAAAGAAAAGCTAAATGAACTAGATGATGTGTGTGGGTATATAGTGATACGTAATTCGCCTAGTTGTGGCATGGAGCGAGTGAAGGTGTATCACCAAAATGGTAACCCAGCTGGTCGTTCGGATCGAGGTGTCTATATCAATGAGATCATGAATGAGCGTCCTGAGTTACCAGTAGAAGAAGAAGGTCGTTTGCAAGATCCTAAACTTAGGGAAAACTTCATTACTAGGGTGTTTGCTTACCAGGATTTTAAAGATCAGGTCAAAGTATCGCCTTCGGTTGATGCTCTAGTGAAGTTCCATAGTCGCTACAAATATTTAGTGATGGCTCACAGTTATGCAGGATATAAAAAGCTTGGGAGACTGGTGGCAAATAACGATGGATTAGAACTTGATGAGTTAGTGATTACTTACGAAAAAGAGCTAATGCAAGTTTTACAGAAGCTAGCTAATGCAAAGTCTCATAGTAACGTGCTATACCATATTTTAGGGTATTTAAAAGAAGACTTAGCACCAGCAGCGAAGCAAGAACTTATCAATGTTATTGAACAATATCGACAAGGTATAGTGACCTTGATTGCCCCTATTACATTAATTAACCACTACATAAATCAGTATGGAAATGAGTATATTGCTAAGCAAGCCTACTTAAATCCTCACCCTGTTGAACTTGGTCTGAGGAATTATCTGTAATGGGCAAGAAGTTGGTATGGTTTCGTCAAGATTTAAGAGTTAGAGATAATCCTGCATTGCATGAAGCTGCAAACGAGGGTGAGGTTGTGGCTGTTTTCATTGAAGCACAAGAACAACGCAAACAGCATCATGAGTCAGCGGCAAAAGTTGGCTTTATCTTTGACACTTTATTGGAGCTCAGAAGTGAACTCAATGAATTAGGTATTCCGTTGCACATCAAGACCTGCGCGACTTTTACGGATCAAATCAGTGCACTGCAGCAGTGTATCAAAGAGTATGATGCGGACAGTATCTACTTTAATCGCGAGTATCCGGTTAATGAGATGGAGCGTGACAAGGAGTTAGTGGAAAGGCTTAAGAAGGAAGAAATAGCTGTTCACCAATATGATGGTGACTTGGCGTTAGAACCGAGTTTGGTCAAAAACAAGCAGGGAGAGCCTTATAAAGTTTTTACACCCTATAAAAAGGCATGGATAGAGATCCATAAGCACTCACCGATAGAGCCGCTTAGCTCACCACATAAACAGACGAGTAATATTCATAATCAAGTGACCGAAGATTTTTCACAAGAATACCGACATGATCTCTGGCAAGCGGGAGAAGTTGCTGCTCATGAGCGTTTAAATCAGTTCTTAGACGGTGTGGATCAGTATAAAGATCAACGAGATATCCCAGCAGTGGCAGGCACGAGCTTTTTGTCTCCATATTTAGCTATGGGATCAATATCCGCTAAGCAATGCATTCATGCCTTATTAGAGCACTATGATGGAGATGAGCAAAAACTTTATGGAAATACTTGGTTTTCAGAGATTGTGTGGAGAGAGTTTTATCGACAAATACTGATTGATAATCCGCAGATTGCGAAGCACAAAGCTTTTAATACCAGCGCGAAAGAGGTATGGGTTAATAATAAAGAAGCATTTGAAGCATGGAAAGAAGGCCGAACTGGCTTTCCTATTATTGATGCAGCGATGCGACAGTTAAACCAAACAGGCTGGATGCATAATCGTTTACGAATGAATGCTGCTATGTTCTTAAACAAGTTGTGTCTAGTTGATTGGCGCTTGGGAGAAAAATACTTTATGGAAAAGTTAATTGATGGAGATTTTGCTTCTAATAATGGTGGTTGGCAGTGGTGCTCGTCAACCGGTGCTGATGGTGCACCCTATTTTAGGATTATGAGTCCGCTGTCTCAGTCAAAACGTTTTGATCCAAAAGGAGATTTTATTCGAAAGTTGGTCCCAGAGCTTGAAGGATTGGACAATAAGTCCATCCATGAGCCAAGTGTAGAGCAAAGAAAAAAAGTGGGCTATCCTGAACCTGTGATTGATTATAAATCAGCAAGAAAAAGAGCGTTAGAGCTACTTAGCTAGGGTTTTTATCTTTTTAGCTAAATCATTAAATTGACTATCCATCGTTTCTTTGCCAAACCAGACATTGAGATACTGTGAATGGCAATCTGTATTGGTCATATCATGCAAGTGGTTGTCATTAAGATAAAGCTTTAAACCTTCATCCTGAAATAGAAAAAGATCATAGTAATCTCCAGCTGAAACATCTTTATAAACACTATTTATAGCTCTAAAGGGTTCACTGCACATATCTAATACATTTGAATTCAGGTTTTCGTGCAAATACTCATCTGCGCCCTCCGTGAACTGTTGTCCCTCTACCTCTCTTAGGTATGAGAATCGCAATAACTTGGTTTGATTATCAAAAATATGCTCAGCGGAATCGCAATTTGGGTAATATACACCAACATCAACGATATCAAACCACAGCTTAGAAACTCTTTCTTCAGCACAAAGCTGAAATGCACCTTTTGTATGAGAAATGCTTTGTGGCAAATCAGCCATAGCAGTATTAGCTATAGCTGCGAGTAGAGTAAGCGTAGGAATACGCATTAGAGGCTGTCTCTAACTTTTCTGACAAAGTAGCCAATATAAGGGAGGTGTTGATAAAAGCCTTCTGCACCATCCCAATAATCTTGGTGGAGAATCACTTTTCCTTGCTCATTAAAGCGCAGTTGTGTCATACCAACTGATACTGAGCGAATGTCTCTGCCTTTGGCTGTAAACTCCATAATCATTTTCCAGCGAAGGTAATAATCAGAGTCACTTTTACTCACATCTAAAATTTCGACGGTCGTGGTTTTTACATTCTCAGCTGTTTCTTCCATGTAAGGAATTAGTTCATCAATAGTGCGGAATGTTTTAAAAGTGTCGTTAAAATAGAATGTGTCAGCATAAACTTCACGGATTTTGGCTTCTTTGGCATCAAGGTGGAAGTCTTTAAAAACCAATGAAAAGTGGGATGCGGGATCGGAGTGTTCACTGGTTGAAGGTATGGTCTCTAAAACCGACAAAAATTCTTCAACACGATCGTTATACATACGGTCTCCTCCTGAAGAGCAGCAGATGATTGTCAAGCTAAGTGTTAATGCAACTATAAGTTTGAGTAGCTTCATTGTGCTAGTACCTACTTTATGGTGATATAAGAGAATAATAGCTGACACGTCAAATATTTGTGAAAGACAGTTCACGGGATTTTCACAATTTTAAGCATAACATAGCGGTTACATCATTCTAAGGATTACTACGTTGAGACAGTGGTTTGATAACAAAATAGTAGGCGCTGATTCAGGCGACGAGGTCGACTGGCCTAGAGTAATACCCTATATCTTACTCCATTTGAGCTGTTTATTTGTATTGGTCGTTGGTGTGAGCTGGATAGCTATTGCAGTATGTGCAGCAAGTTACTTTGTTCGCATGTTTGCTATTACGGCCTTTTACCATCGCTACTTTTCCCATAAAAGTTTTAAAACGAGTCGTTTCATGCAGGCGATCTTTGGCTTTTTAGGGGCAACTGCAACGCAGCGTGGCCCACTGTGGTGGGCTGCACATCACCGCCATCATCATAAGCATGCAGATACGGAAAAAGATTCTCACTCGCCACGTGATGGCTTCTTAAGAAGTCACACATTGTGGTTCCTGAACAAGAAGAATTTCGCTACAAATGAAGATCGTGTTAAGGATTTAGTGAAGTACAAAGAATTGAGGTGGTTGGATCGGTATGACATTGTTCCACCAATTATCTATGCATTCTTGGTATTAATGGTCGGCACCTATATTGAACATGTTCATCCCGAACTCGGTGCTACAAAGTGGCAAATATTAATTTGGGGATACTTTGTGTCAACGGTTGTATTATCGCACGTGACATTTTTAATTAATTCGCTTGCTCACGTTTGGGGATTCCGTAGCTTTGAGACAAATGATGATAGTCGCAACAATCCATTACTGGCTTTGCTCACTCTGGGGGAGGGCTGGCATAATAATCATCACCAATTCCCATCATCGGTAAAACAAGGACTAAGGTGGTGGGAGCTTGATATAAGCTACTACCTTTTATTTATGATGGAAAAGCTAGGTCTGATTTGGGATTTACGAAAGCCCGATGCGGCTAAAATTCAGGAGGAAAGGGTGTGAAGGTAGCGGTTATTGGTTCGGGGATTTCAGGAATTTCAGCAGCAGAGTACTTATCGGACAAATGTGAGGTCACTGTTTACGAGAAAAACAGTAAGGTTGGTGGTCACGCTGATACACAGACTATTGAGATTGATGGTGAACCAGTAGACGTTGATACAGGGTTTATCGTCTTCAACCCAGAAAATTACCCACGTTTTTTTGAGTTACTGAATAAATATAACGTCGCCTATAAAGATAGCGATATGAGCTTTGCAGTATCCAATCGTTTTAGTGGACTTGAATATAACGCTACTAACATTAATAAATTGTTTTGTCAGAGAAGAAATATTGTTAACCCGAAATTTTATCGGATGATTCGAGATATCGCACGCTTTTATAAAGAGGCGCCGGCGTTACTTGAAGAAGAAAGTAACGATATCTCTTTAGGCGAATACCTAAAAACGAATGGTTACAGTGATTATTTTACCAACGAACATATTGTTCCAATGGCCTCGGCGCTTTGGTCCGGAAAAGCGGATCTGATCATGGATTTTCCTGCCAGATATTTAGTCGCCTTTATGCAAAATCATGACATGATGCAAATGAATAAGCGTCCAGTTTGGAAAACCGTTAGTGGTGGCTCTAGACAATACCTTAAAGCTATAACGGATAAGGCCAACTTTGATGTCAGTGTGGATACGCCAATTAAAAAGGTAGAAAGAACCGAGCATGGTGTGATATTACATTTATCTGAAGGAAGGATGCATCAGTTTGATCAAGTTATATTCGCTTGCCATAGTGATCAAGCTCTGAAGCTATTAGAGGATCCAACCCCATCAGAGAAAGAAGTATTAGGGGCTATAAAATATCAACGTAACGAAATATGTTTGCACTGGGACGAGGCTTTGCTACCTAAGAGGAAAAGTGCCTGGGCAAGTTGGAATGTGATTCGTAACGAAATCAGCAAAGTACAATGTACGGTGAGTTATTACATGAACTTACTGCAATCTTTGCCGACTGAACGCCCAGTGATTGTGAGCTTGAACATGAGCGAATATGTGGATACTGAAAAGGTGTGGAAGTATATAGAATATGAGCACCCTGTTTATACTCAAGAAACTATCAATGCGCAAAATAAAAGACCTCAGCTACAGGGTAAAATGTCTAGCTATTATTGCGGAGCTTATTGGGGGTGGGGCTTTCATGAAGATGGAGCGCGTAGTGGCGTAGAGGCTGCTCAGCATTTACTTCGTGACAATGGTTATGCTGAATAATAGTGTCGTCAAAGGCTGGGTGCGGCACCGACGGTATGCGCCAAAGCCACATCTGTTTGAATATGATATGAAGTGGACCTTGCTTGATCTTGATGAGGTTGAGAATCAGTTCAAGCTTAGCCGTCTATGGTCGGTGGAAAAGTACAATATTGTGTCATATCGAGCCAAAGACTTTCACCAAAATTCTACTAATGAATCCGAAGAAATCACCTCACCCAAAAGCAATAAGCAAAACATTATAAAAACCATCAAGACACGAACAGGGAAAGAGTTCGAGGGAAAGGTTTACATGATGTCGCACTTAAGAAACTACGGCTATAACTTCAACTCAGTCTGTTTTTACTATTGCTACGACTTAGATGAGACGTTAGCGTTTATCGTTAGTGAAATAACTAATACTCCATGGGGAGAGCGACATAGTTACGTTTTCGACTGTGCTAATGAAGAAAGTTCAAAGTGTGGTAAAGTTTATCAGTACAGCTTTAAGAAAGAGTTTCATGTATCCCCGTTCATTCAAATGGATATGCTCTATCGCTGGACATTTAAAGTGGCTAAGGATGAACTAAGAGTACACATGGCGGTGTTAACGACTGAAGGAAAAAAGTATTTTGACGCAACCTTCACAGGTAAGCTATTACCATTAACAACCAGTAGCATGAGAAAGTATGGTGTTAGTCATGCTTTACAGCCACATAAAATGAGCTTTTTAATTTATTGGCAGGCTCTCAAGTTGTGGCTCAAACGATTAAAGGTATTTGACCACCCCAAACACAGTCAATAATAGGAGTATCAATGACGCAGGGCACACGTGTTGCAAAGCAACGAAACAGTACTGAATTGAAGCAGGCGGCAGCCAATAGCGGGATGCTAAAAATTATCCGAAATCAAGTTAAGGAAACTTTAGGTCGGATTCAAAATGGTTCGATTACCGTGACTGACCCTGTCGAAACCTATGTTTGTGGCGAGCAACAAACAGATGTTGCTGTGACGTTGACGATACGAGACCTCGATTTTTATAGGCAAGTAGCTCTCGAGGGGAGTAACGGCGCGGCACAAGCTTATATTGATAGCAAGTGGGATGTGGATAATTTAACTGGATTGGTTCAGATTTTGGTTCGTAATATCGAGTTATTAGATGAAATGGAAGGTGGACTTGCCTGGTTAAGAAATAGTGCTTTAAAGGTATGGCACTACTTTAATAAGAATAGTGTTTCCGGTAGTAAAGATAACATTTCTGCTCATTATGATTTGGGCAACGAATTTTTTAAGCTGTTCTTAGATAAGCACATGATGTATTCGTCAGCAATTTTTGCTGAAGATGAGTCGCTTGACGTGGCTTCCGAACGAAAGTTAAAAACCATTTGTGACAAGTTGGATTTGAAAGAAACTGATAAGGTCATCGAAATAGGCACTGGTTGGGGTGGTATGGCCATATATGCAGCTAAAAATTATGGTTGCCACGTCACGACGACCACGATATCCGAACAGCAATATCAGTATGCGAAACAAAGGATTTCTGAAGAAGGTTTAGAAGATAAAGTAACGCTTCTTAAGCAAGATTATCGTGATCTGAAAGGGTCCTTTGATAAGCTTGTTTCTATTGAGATGATCGAAGCGGTTGGCCACCATTATCTTGATACCTATATCAAAAAGTGTAGTGACTTGCTTAACTCTGACGGATTGGCGCTAATACAGGCAATTACTATTGAGGACCGTCGATATAAACAAGCTTTGAAGTCGGTGGACTTTATTAAACGCTATATCTTCCCAGGTAGTTTCATTCCATGTGTGTCTGCTGTGGTGTCTAGCTCGGCCAAGCATTCAGATCTTAGGCTTATTAACCTAGAAGATTTTGGTGATAGTTATGCGAAAACGCTCAATCATTGGGCAAAACGTTTTGAAGACAATATTGAGCAGGTGAAAGCGCAGGGCTATAGCGAAGAATTTATACGCATGTGGACATTCTATTTTAGTTACTGTGAAGGTGGTTTTATAGAAAAGTCGATCAGCGACATTCATTTGCTTTTTGCCAAGCCTGCTAATAAGAGAAAACAATGGCTAGCACAACTTTAAATACAAATAACATCGTTAACTTTGTACTGTTCCAATTAGTTTGGGTTGGCTTTGTTTTTGGAGCTGAAGAAAACTTTATTTGGCTTGGTTGCTTGTTATTAGGTCTGATGTTGTTGTGGCAACTGTGGCCTTCAAGACGCCAAGAAAGCGATTTCATTATCATCATTACCAGTGCTTTGTGTGGCTTTATACTAGCAACGGCATGGTCTGCCAGTGATTTGATTGTTTATGACAACCACTGGCCCGCTAAACAACTGGCACCCTGGTGGATTGTTGCTTTGTGGGTTGCCTTTGGTGCCGCATTTAACCATTCCCTTGCTTGGGTACAAAAAAGCCCTTACTTAGCTGGTGCATTAGCAGCTGTAGGAGGTCCGGTATCATACCTTGCAGCTGAGCGAGTTGGAGCCGTTATTATCCACAGTCCAGTGTTCACGCTAAGTGCTATGGCTCTAGGTTGGTTTGCCGTCGCTTTCTTATTAACCCTACTAGTTAAGCGCCATGGTCAAACTAAACAATGTTGGTTCGCTAATGTCTGGGAGTGAGCTTCTTCTAATATTGCTAGCGATAAACTTGCTGATGCAAGTGTTGGCCTGGTTGTGGCAGAAAAAGCACCAGCATGCCGATATTGCTGACGTTGTTTGGTCAGGAATGATTGTTGTTAACGGTATCGTGATATTCACGTTAGCGACGGGTGATATTTTTCACCGCGCAATAATTTTACTCATTCCTGTCGCATGGTACTTGAGACTCTTTTGGCACCTTGTAGAGCGATATGACCTTTCAAAAGAAGATGGCCGCTACGCTTACTTAAGATCCTACTGGGATAAAAACACTCAAGCTAATTTTTTAATGTTTTTTATCGGGCAGGGTTTGATTATTAGTTTGTTCAGTTTCCCTGCATGGGTTCTGGCAAACAACATTGATGACTTTGGGTTATGGGACCTTGTTGGTTTATTCGTGGTTGGAATCTCTTATCTTGGAGTATGGCTTTCAGATCGTCAATTGAGGCTATTTAAGAAAAATAAAACTAATAAGGGGAAAGTGTGCGATGTCGGTTTGTGGAAATATTCGCGGCACCCAAATTATTTCTTTGAATGGACCCACTGGTTCGCATACCCCCTGCTGACCATTGGCAATGAGCTGCAGTGGCTAATGTGGATATACCCTATGATTATGCTGGTGTTCTTATTGAAGTTAACGGGTATACCATTTAATGAACAACAAAACCTAAGATCGAAAGGGGACGCTTACAGGGATTATCAAGAGCACACCAATAAATTTTTTATTGGCCCGAGAAAAACTAAACATAGTTAGGAGAAAATAGCTTGATTAAGACGATTATCAATATGATGGAGTCTGGGACTTTGCCAGACTCAGTAATCCGAGCAGGTATTAGGAAACTGTGCAAGCAGAGGCTTGAAGATGAGCACAAGAATGATATCGAAGCTCAAAGCGAGCAGTATGATCGTTTTTTACAAGAGTTGAGACGCAGCGACATCGCTGTAAAAACTGATAAAGCTAATGAGCAACATTACGAGGTTCCTGCTGATTTCTATTTGCTGGCTTTGGGGCAGCACCTAAAGTATAGCGGCTGCTTGTGGGAAGATGGTACGGAAGACTTATCGACCGCTGAAGAGAATATGCTAGCGCTTTATGTTCAGCGCGGCGAGTTCGAGGATGGACAGCAGATTCTTGAGTTGGGTTGTGGTTGGGGATCATTAACACTGTATTTGGCAGCAAAGTTTCCGAACAGTCATATTACGACTTTGTCGAATTCAAGCTCACAAAAGCAGTACATTGATAGTCAGGCAAAAGAGCGCGGCTTAAGTAATATCGACGTTATAACTGTCGATATTAACAATTTTAATACCGAGAAGACATTTGACCGTATCGTTTCAATTGAAATGTTTGAACACGTCAGAAATTACCAGCAATTATTTCAACGAGTAACCAGCTGGCTTAATGATGAAGGTAAGGTCTTTCTGCATGTCTTTTGTCATCGTTACTTGATGTATCCTTTTGAAGAAGACGGCGACGATAATTGGATGGGGAAATATTTTTTTAGTGGCGGCCAGATGCCAGCTGCTGATACTTTCCTGCATTTTCAGGGTGAGCTGAATTTGGAGAAGCGATGGTTACTGAGCGGGCAGCACTATGAAAAAACATCAAACGTTTGGTTGGAGAATACCGATAAACATAAAGAATCTATTTTATCGGTTTTTGAAAAGGTGTATGGTGAAAAAGAAGCCAAAGTTTGGTTACAGCGATGGAGAATATTTTTCATGTCATGTGCCGAGCTATTCGGTTTGAATCAAGGGAACGAGTGGTTAATCGCACATTATCGGTTTAGTAAATCGGCTCATAAATAAATGGCACGTAAGCAGAAGAAAATACATCACAAGTTAGTTAAAGCAATGCTCATCCAGCTGGTGCTGATTAGTGGTGTGACTCTGCTTAGTGTATATGGCGCCGCAAAGGTTGTTGAAAAAGTATTAATCAAACAGGCTCTCGAAGGAGAGGCAGACTTTTACTGGAAGCACTACAAAGAAAACCCTACCAGTAATTTGCCTAGAACGCTTAATTTAACGGGTTACATGGAAAGAAGCTCGCACTCTGAGCCAGTTCCTGAAGATATCGCAAAGCTCCCTATTGGTTATCAGCGGCTTGAAACTCGTGAGAAACGACCTTTAGTTCATGTGTCTGAGCGTTATGGCCGTAAGCTGTATCTTGTCTTTGAAGAAGGTCAGGTAGCAAAGTTAGCATTATTTTTTGGCATAACCCCTCTAGCGTTAGTTCTTTTAATCATCTATCTTCCTGCATGGATTAGCTACTACATGGCTAAACGTGCTGTATCTCCGGTGATAAAGTTGTCTCGTAAAATGGAAACCGTCAACGCTGATGAAGGCTTTGAAATCGATTTCTCCGATATTGAAAAAAATGCGGATGCAGAAGTCGACGTGTTATTGAATGCCTTCAAACAATATGCTCGAAAAGTTGAACAGTATGTTGATAGAGAAAAGAATTTTACCCGTTATGCCAGTCATGAGCTTAGAACACCCTTGGCGGTATTAAAAGGCTCTCTTGCGCTCCTTGAACGACAAGAGCTTGATAATCGACAGCAGGCAGTGGTAAAGCGCATGCATCCGATGATCAAAGAGATGGAGGAGTTGCTTGAGGCATTGTTACTTCTCTCTAGAGATCAAACTCCAGAAGAAACGAGCACTCCAATATCATTAAATGATTTGATAAAAGAGCAGCTGTTCCAGATTCAAAAGATTAACTCTGATAAAGATTTAGAGGTTAAGTTAAGCTTTGAAAATAGTATTAAAGAAATTGTTCCTGAAAGGCTGTTTTGTATTTGTATCAATAACCTGATTAGCAATGCTTTTAATTATACCGAGCAGGGTTCGATAACACTTAAAATAAAAGATCGGGATATTATCGTTGAAGATACAGGTTGTGGTATTCACCCCGCAGCACTGAAGCGAGTACATGAGCCTTTTTATCGAGAAAATCGTGAAAATATCAAGGTCAAAGGTTTTGGTTTGGGGCTCTCGATCGTTTACCGTATTTGTGAGCAGCTGGGTTGGAAACTGGTGATAGAAAGTGAGCAAGGCCAAGGCACCAAAGCAACCTTAACCATTCCACAAAAAGAGACCTAAAAATTAAGCTTGGTCATCACCGTTTTTCGGCGGAACGATTTTTAAGCCCAAGCTAGGTACTGTCTCCAAGAGCGCAAAATCAAAGGGTTTATCAATAACTTTACGGAGATTGTATAAGTGACTTCGTAAGACATCACTATCGGGGACTAAGTCGCCCCAGAGTTCACGCTCAATTTCTTCTCTCGACACAAGTTCTGGTGAGCGCCGCATGAGCATCTTTAGAATTTGCAAGCCAGTCGGCGATAACTTTAACTCTTGGTTAGCTCGGGTAACCTTCATGGTTTTTGGATCAAGTTCAAGATCGTGAATTTTAAGAGTCTTGCTACTAAAGTCACCCTTGTGGCGTTTAATGATAGATTTTAAACGAGCATCGAGTTCTTCAAAATCAAAAGGCTTGATCAGGTAGTCATCGGCTCCGGTATCAAACCCTTCGAGCTTGTCACTGAGTTGATCTCTAGCTGTAAGCATGAGCACGGGAATGTCAGACTCGGCTTCTTGTCGAACTTTTCGACAAATTTCATAGCCGTTCAAGCCAGGCAACATGATATCAAGAATTAACGCGTCATAACTGTTATTGAGGGCAAGGCTAAGCCCTGTGGGGCCATCGCTGGCATAATCGACAATATAACCGCAGAGTTCAAGAAACTCGCCCGTAGTTGCCGCTAACTCAGCATGATCTTCGACTAAAAGGACGCTGTAAGCCATTGATATCCCTTGTTAATTATTTTGGTAAGATGATTTTTACATCTTCTGAACGACGATACAAGGCTAAAATGTGTCCAATGACCTGAACTTCCTGTCCTTTTGATCTTTTGATGATCTCGTCGATAATGGCTTTCTTATCATCTCGCTCTTCAGCACGAACTTTAACTTTGATCAGCTCATGATGGTTGAGTGCTAAGTTAATTTCTTCAAGCACATTTTCAGTTAAGCCTTTATCCCCAATCATTACAACGGGTTTGAGGTTATGTGCCTTACTGCGTAAGAACTTAATTTGTGTCTTGCTTAATGGTGTTTGTTTAGATTGTGACATTTGATGAACTTAATAGTGAGAATTGCAGTTATTTTACCTTAAAAACGGTACAATAGAGACCTGTTTTAATGAATACAAGTGATTTTCTAAGGCATGTCTCGTACAAAAAGCAGTCAGCGCTGGATGAAGGAACATTTTGACGATCCTTACGTGAAAAAGTCACAAAAAGATGGCTACCGCTCTCGTGCCGTATATAAGCTAGAAGAGCTTGACCAAAAGTATCAGTTGGTTAAGCCTGGGTGCACGATTGTGGACCTTGGCGCAGCGCCCGGTGGTTGGTCGCAATATGCCGCCTATAAGATAGGCTCGAAAGGCAAAATATTTGCTTTAGACATTCTACCCATGGACCCTTTGCCTGATGTGAACTTTATTCAAGGTGATTTCAGAGAAGAATCAGTGCTGAATCAATTACTTGATATGATTGGTGACCACAAGGCAACCCTTGTATTATCTGATATGGCCCCCAATATGAGTGGAATGGACGCGATCGATCAGCCTAAAGGTATGTATTTGGCTGAGCTAGCGCTTGAGTTGGCAAGAGAAGTGTCGGCGAAAGGTGCGAGTTATGTGGTCAAAGTATTCCAAGGCGAGGGATTTGACGAATATATTCGCCAATGTAGGCAAAGCTTTGATAAAGTCATGATCCGCAAGCCGGATGCATCAAGGGCTCGTTCCCGTGAAGTGTACGTTGTTGGACAAGGCTATAAAGGTTAAAGCTATTTAATTAAGGCTTTCCAGCCATTAGCAATTATGGAATGTGTTACGTTTTGTTACGATACTGGTGCGGAAAAGCCAGTTTTATTGAGCCATTGGGCTTATCAATAGAAACAAGCATGGCATAATACTGAGTCAAAAAGTAAAGACAGGAAGCTGTCATAATTTGAGGTTCGAATTTTGAGCGATTTAGTAAAAAACATACTATTTTGGGTTATAGCGGCGGTTATTCTCTTCGTTGTTATTGATGCCATTCAAGAGAAGCAGCTTGACGATAGTAAAATTCCTTTTTCTGAATTTGTTGAGAAAATTGAGGCAAAGGAAGTTGATGATGTCGTCATTAACCCTAACGATATCGTAGTGTCTGGTCGAGAAACTGGTTCGAACCGTAATATTAGAGCGGAAATTCCAGATGGCGGGCATGGAAAACTCAACGAAATTCTGCTCGAAAACAAAGTCCAATATTCAGGCAAAAAGCGTGAAGGTGGTGGCTTTGGTACTTTCTTACTAAGCTTTGGCCCGATTCTGCTGTTGATAGCTGTATGGATATATTTCATGCGCCAAATGCAAGGCGGCGGTAAAGGTGGCGGTGCTTTATCATTTGGTAAAAGCAAAGCTCGTATGTTGAGTGAAGACCAGGTCAAAACGACTTTTGCGGATGTTGCGGGCGTAGAGGAAGCGAAGGAAGAAGTAGGCGAGTTGGTCGACTTCTTGCGCGACCCACGCAAATTCCAGCGCTTGGGTGGAAAGATCCCACGCGGTGTTTTGATGGTGGGGCCACCAGGTACCGGTAAAACATTGCTAGCACGTGCGATTGCAGGCGAGGCAAAAGTTCCTTTCTTTACGATTTCAGGTTCTGACTTCGTCGAAATGTTTGTGGGTGTTGGTGCGTCACGTGTGCGTGATATGTTTGAGCAAGCCAAAAAGCATGCTCCATGCATTATTTTCATTGATGAGATTGATGCGGTAGGTCGCCATCGTGGTGCTGGTCTAGGCGGTGGTCATGATGAGCGCGAGCAAACTTTGAACCAACTATTGGTTGAAATGGATGGTTTTGAAGGCGGTGAAGGCGTGATCGTCATTGCTGCAACAAACCGTCCTGACGTTCTTGACCCTGCACTATTACGTCCTGGCCGTTTTGACCGTCAGGTCATCGTTGGCTTGCCAGACATTAAAGGTCGGGAACAAATCATTAAGGTTCATATGCGTAAGATCCCAGTGGGTGACGACGTTGAACCAAGTTTAATTGCTCGTGGTACACCTGGTTTTTCAGGTGCAGATTTAGCGAACTTAGTTAACGAAGCTGCATTATTCGCTGCGCGTGATAATTTACGTACAGTTGGCATGGAGCAGTTCGAGAAAGCAAAAGACAAAATTTTGATGGGTGCTGAACGTCGCTCAATGGTGATGACTGAGGAAGAAAAACTAAACACGGCGTACCACGAAGCGGGTCATGCAATTGTTGGTCTTCGTGTTCCTAGTCATGATCCTGTGTATAAGGTGAGCATTATTCCACGCGGTCGAGCGCTGGGTGTGACCATGTATTTGCCAGAGCAGGACAAATACTCCCTATCGAAAGAGGCGTTGGAAAGCCAGTTGTCTTCATTATTCGGTGGGCGTATTGCTGAAGAACTCCTCAATGGTGCTGATAAAGTAACTACTGGTGCTTCGAATGATATCGAGCGAGCGACTGATATTGCACGAAACATGGTGACTAAGTGGGGCTTATCTGAAAAGTTAGGGCCTATGTCTTATGCCGAAGATGAAGATGAGGTGTTTCTAGGGCGTTCGGTAACGCAACACAAGAATATTTCGGATGAGACGGCGCGTATGATCGATTCAGAAATTCGCGATATTATTGAGCGTAATTACGAGCGTGCGAAAACAATCTTAAATGAAGACATGGATAAGTTACATGCCATGGCAAAAGCGTTGATGAAGTATGAAACGATTGATGCTAAACAGATTGATGACATTATGAAAGGCGAAGAACCTCAGCCACCGGCAGACTGGTCTGAAAAAACTAGCGCTGATGATGCTAGCGATGGAGGCAGTGCAAACAAGCAAGCTCCTTCGCAGGAGCCTGAGGATAATCCTTCTCAGCGTCAGTCAGACGATTAAGAAACAGGGTCCTGCGGGGCCCTTTTTTGATACTGGTTTTAGGAAATTGAGGTTGCATGTCTAAATTAGAATCGTTACTGAATCGCCCGCGCCCTTTGGTGATGGGGATCTTAAATACTACCCCGGATTCGTTCTCAGATGGTGGACGTTACATTCATCAAGAAGATGCCGAGAAGCGAATTAAAGAGATGCTAAGCGCCGGGGCGGATATTATTGATATCGGTGGTGAGTCAACGCGGCCAGGTGCCGCTGAGGTCTCGTTAGAGGATGAGTTAAAGCGAGTAATACCTCTGATTAAAGTGGCCAAAGCGCTTGGTGCGATAGTTTCTGTTGATACAAGCAAAGCTGAAGTGATGTCACGAGCTTTAGAGCATAATGTTGACCTCATCAATGATGTTCGAGCGTTGCAAGAAAAAGGGGCGCTAGAGGCTGTTACAGGAAGCGGTGCTTACCTTTGCCTGATGCACATGAAAGGACAGCCACGGACTATGCAACAGAACCCACAATATGACGATGTTGTGGCTGAAGTTCAGGATATGTTAAGAAAACGGATTGCAGAATGCGAAAAACATGGAATCGATAGAAAGAAAATTATCGTTGATCCGGGTTTTGGCTTTGGCAAAAGTTTGAAGCATAATACAGAGTTAATGGGCCGGTTGGAGCTGTTACAAGGTTTAGGCTGCCCAGTTCTGGTCGGTGTTTCTAGAAAAACCATGATAGGCCAGATTCTAGATCAAGAGATTCCTGAGAGGTTGGTCGGTAGTGTTGTTGCCGCAACCTATGCAGCGTTAAAGGGAGCAAAAATTTTACGCGTACACGATGTAAAAGAAACCGTGCAAGCGATGAAAGTTATTAGTGCGTTTAAGAATTAACATGACATAAAAATAGGACGAAGCGTGAGTAAAAGAAAATATTTTGGCACTGACGGTATACGAGGTACTGTTGGACAATTCCCCATCACACCAGAGTTTGTATTAAAGCTAGGCTGGGCCTTAGGCCAAGCTTTAGGGAATAAAGGAAGCGTAGTTATAGGGAAAGATACGCGTATCTCCGGTTATATGTTTGAGTCAGTGCTTGAGGCTGGCCTAACGGCTGCTGGTGTTAACAGTTTGTTAGTAGGGCCGATGCCGACTCCTGCAATTGCTTACCTAACACGAACCTTTAGAGCCGATGCCGGTATAGTGATCAGTGCTTCACATAACCCTTATCATGATAATGGTATTAAATTTTTCTCTGCGGATGGTACTAAATTTCCGGATGACGTTGAGTTGGAAATTGAGGCACTAATGGAGCAAGAGATGACCACGCTAGCCAGCGACAAGTTAGGTAAGGCGTTTCGTATTGAAGATGCCACTGCTAGGTATATTGAATTCTGTAAAGCCAGCTTTCCCAATAATTTATCATTAAAAGGACAGAAACTGGTGGTAGATTGTGCACATGGAGCGACTTACCACATAGCACCCCATGTTTTTAAGGAACTGGGTGCTGAAGTAATCGTTATTGGTAATACACCTGATGGTTTAAATATCAATTTAGACTGCGGTGCTACGGCAACAAATGCATTGTCAAAAGCAGTGGTGGAACACAAAGCTGACTTGGGAATTGCCTTCGATGGCGACGGTGACCGAGTTATGATGGTTGATAGCGATGGCAGTCTGATTAATGGTGACCAACTGATTTGGCTTTTAGCTAAGCACCTCAATAATAAAGGTGAGCTACAAGGTGGTGTTGCTGGAACCTTGATGACTAATATGGCTGTAGAAGTCGATTTAAAGAAAGAAAAAATCGAATTTGAACGCACAAAAGTGGGCGACAGGTATGTGATGCAATCACTCAAACAAAATAACTGGAAACTTGGCGGAGAATCGTCTGGCCATGTAATTTGTTTGGACTACAACTCTACGGGCGATGGTATTGTTGCTGCGTTGCAAGTACTCAATGCTTTGAAAGAAACTGAGCAAACGCTAAAGAGTTTTTCAAATTTGCATCCATTGTTTCCACAAGAGTTGATCAACGTCCGTGTAGATGATGCTGATTCAATCTTAGAAAAGCAAGAGTTGAAAACATTGGTTTCAGATGTTGAGCAACAACTAGGGGATTCCGGTCGAGTATTGATTCGCAAGTCTGGGACCGAGCCTCTGATACGCGTTATGGTCGAAGCGAAAGACGAAACTATGACAAAAAACTATGCAAATATGATTGCAAGTAAAGTTCAAGAGTTAGTGTAGAAAATTGTAAAATTGTACAAAGTTGAGTATATTTTGCAGTGTAAGTTATTGTTTCATGTATAATGGCTTTACTCTTTAAACACAGGAAAAAAGGAAGAGGGCAAAATTATGAAAAAGAAACTAATCGCAGCAGCATGTATGTTGGCTTTAGGCTCAACAGCATTTGCAGACGAAGGTGAAGTGAAAGATCGTTACGGTTTTTATGCTTATGCTGGTATGCATAACTTAGAACTAGATTCTTCGCGATTGACAAATGACCGACTTGGCGGGAACTTTGGTTTAGGTTGGGCTTTTAATAAGAACTGGCAAATCGAAGGACAGTATGCTTACACAGATGATGCCTTTAACAGAGCTTCTGGTAATCGTACGGACATTATTACGTATAGCTTAGACGTTTTATATAACGATACTAGCTGGTTGGGTAGCGCAGCTACACATCCTTTCTTGAAAGTCGGTTATGGTCAACATGACGACAAATATGGTGTATATCATCCAGACTTTGAAGACGAGTTCTATAAAGTCGGTTTAGGTATTCAGCACTTTGCAAACGACGACGTTTTCATGCGCTTAGGTTATGACTTCATGGATTCGGGCGAGCGTGGCGATGACAAAATGCTATATTTTAATGTTGGTTTATTCTTTGGTGATACCGTTCGTTCAGGTGCTGCACCAAAAGTAGAGCCAAAGAAAGAAGCTAAAGACTCAGATGGCGATGGTGTTTTAGATGCTAACGATCGTTGTCCAGGTACTCCAGCTGGCGCAGCAGTTGATGCTTATGGTTGTGCTCTTGATAGTGATGGCGACGGTGTTGCTGACTATAAAGATGCATGTCCTGGTACTGAAGCTGGTGCAAAAGTTGACGAGAAAGGCTGTAAGATTGAGCCTAAAGAAGAAGTTGTTGTTGATATGCGTTTGAACTTTGACGTTGACAAGTACCAAATCAAACCAGAAATGGTTTCTGAAATTGCGAAAGTTGCTGAGTTCTTACGTCAATACCCAAGCGTAAATGCGCAGATTCAAGGTCACACGGATAGCACTGGTTCTAACCAGTACAACCAAGGCCTATCTGAGCGTCGTGCTAATGCGGTAAAAGACTACTTGATCAACAACTTTGGTATCAGTGAGTCTCGTTTAAGTTCTGTGGGTTATGGTGAAGAGCGTCCAATCGCTGACAACTCGACTTCTGAAGGTCGTGCACTTAACCGTCGTGCAGAAGCTCACGCTGAAACGATGAAGTAATAATAATTATTTTTAATTATTATGTGACAAAGCCCGGCTCTTGCCGGGCTTTGTTTTTTTAGGCAAATAAGCTACTATCAAAGAAAGCTAAAAATAAAATGCCACTAAATAACAGGAGTGTTGCCAATGCTAAAATCAGTCACTGTGCGGGACTATATGACTTCGGCCATGATTACTTTAAAGCCTGAAACCGATGTGGTTGAGGCCGCTCAAACTATGATGGAATATCGTCTAACAGGCGCTCCGGTACTTGATGACCACAATCGCTTAGTGGGTTTTCTCTCGGAGAAGGACTGCTTGCACACGGTATTGAGTGCTATATATCATGGAGACTTGGGCGATAGGGTCATGGATCGAATGAGTAAGGACGTTAGAACAGTTCATCCTGATGATAGTATTGCTGATGTAGCCGAAAAATACTTACAGGATAACTGTCGCATGTACCCCGTGGTCGAAAAAAGCCAGTTAGTAGGGATGATTTCTAGACAAAGTATACTTAAGGCCTTTCAACACTTCTCTTAGAGTGCTAGAGAAGCGGTAATGCATAAACTGCGTAAAAAAGAATCGTGAGAAGAGTAGCTAGAACTACTCTTCGATGATACTAACATCCAACCTGTGCTCATTATTTCTTAAGCGAGCACGTTTTTTGGCACAAGGCTTGTCACAGTCGCAAGCTTTCTCAATACCAAGAGCATCCAAACCGCCACAGCTTCCGCTGATACGTTTTTGCTGGAAAATATAGCCAATCGCCATAATGATAATGACTGCTATAAATAATGCAAAAGCTAATAAAAATGTGCTGTTCATCGTGTTGGATTTACTCTATTAAAACTGATTTTATGGCCCTTATTTTATCACAGGTATCTACTGTGTTAACAGGCTATAAATCAACCAAAGCTTTCCTCAAAACGGCAAAATTTAACTAATTTCTATAAATTCTCATGTAAATCAATTGCTTGTAATGATTTGGTTGGAGCGTGTGTGACTTGCTGTTTTAGTAATGTATTACCTTAATGAAGTATGTTTCGATAAAGGGATGATTAGGGGGTATGATTCTTCAGGCAATGCTAATCAGTTGCACTCTATCACTGCAAATAATAGTAGTGAACTTCAAGTGTGAAAGTTATGTAATTTGTTATATACAGGTGCCTATCTATAAAAAAGCCTACGACTATAAGGCTGGGTTATGGCCTATCTAATTGTCTAAAGTGACCTGTTGAAACTCTTTTGTTTGTTGGGTCGACAGCTCACTACCATCCTGGCTGATAAGAAAAACAGCAAGTTGATGAGTCTTAGCAAAGGATAGGGCGGCTTCCGCTCCCATGACGGTTAAAGCCGTAGCATAAGCATCAGCATACATATTCTGTGGGTGTATCACAGAGACTGAGGTGAGGTTATGAGTGACTGGATAACCGGTGTTAGGGTCAATGGTATGAGAAAACCGTTGACCATCGATCTCAAAGTAATTACGGTAGTCCCCAGACGTGGCTATTGAGCTATCTTTAAGGCCTACCACGAGCATTTTTTGCTGACTAATACTAACAGGCTTTTCTACAGCAACTCGCCACACAGAACCGCTAGGATTCTTTCCTTTGGTTTTAGTTTCGCCACCAATTTCAACCAGGTAATCTTCGACACCATGTTGCTCGACGATATTGGCCACTCGGTCAACGCCATACCCCTTAGCAATAGCAGAAAGATTGATTGTAATGCCGGGGTGCTCCTTTTGGATGCACTGATTATGGATATCGTAGGTTAATTTGTCAGTACCGACTTCAGTCATGAGTTGTGATACTTCCTCAGGGCTTGGCACCTTCTCTTCATATTCTTCAGCGTTGAAACCCCAGCGAGAAATTAATGGCCCTAGGGTGATATCAAAAGCACCACGGGTTTCTTCGTATATGTTTCTTGCGGCTAACAGCACTTCCCACGTTTTACTTGAAAACCTATAGCAGGAGCCGTCTTGAAGTTTATTGAAGCGGTTGATTTCACTATCGGGGATATAAGTCGACATCAGTTGATTAATATCTTTTAACTCGTCTTCAATGTCTTGGTATATCTCTTGGGGAGAAGCGTCGCCAGGCTTTACTATGACGCTATAAGTGGTGCCCATGGTATTGCCGGTAATTTTACTATATTGAGCTTCTTCAGCACATGATAAGCAAAGGGATAGTAGTATGACTAGTGTAAACAAACGCATAAAGACGAACCTATAATATTGGACCAAGCAACTAATAAAAATTGGGATACAAAAAAGGCGACCCTTAAGGTCGCCTATTTTAGAAGAGTTAGCTTTGATTAGCCACCAAAGTCATCGAGAAGGATGTTCTCGGGTTCAACGCCAAGATCTTCAAGCATCTTAATACAAGCTGCGTTCATCATCGGAGGTCCACACATGTAGAACTCACAATCTTCCGGAGCAGGGTGGTCTTTCAGGTAGTTTTCATACAATACGTTATGAATAAAACCTGTATAACCTTCCCAATTATCTTCTGGAAGCGGATCTGATAAAGCAACGTGCCAATCAAAGTTGTCATTTTCACGAGCAAGCATGTCGAAATCTTCTTCATAGAACATTTCTCGCTTGCTTCGAGCGCCATACCAGAATGTCATTTTACGGTCAGTTTTGATACGACGTAGTTGGTCAAAGATGTGAGAGCGCATTGGAGCCATGCCAGCACCACCACCGATGAAGACCATTTCTGCGTTAGTGTCTTTAGCGTAGAACTCACCGTAAGGACCAGAAATAGTGACTTTATCACCTTCTTTAAGGTTCCAGATATACGACGACATTTTACCAGCAGGAAGTGACATATCACGCGGTGGCGGCGTAGCGATACGCACGTTCAACATAATAATGCCTTCTTCTTCTGGGTAGTTTGCCATTGAGTAAGCGCGAATCACTTCCTCTTTTGACTCAGCTTCTACGTCAAACAGCTTAAATTGCTCCCAGTCAGGACGATACTCTTCTGGAATATCAAACTCACTGTACTTCAGTTTGTATGGAGGACACTCGATTTGAATGTAACCACCGGCACGAAATGGCACGCTTTCACCATCAGGGATACGTAAAACAAGTTCTTTAATAAACGTTGCTTTGTTATCGTTAGAAATAACTTCGCAGTCCCACTTTTTAGTACCAAATACTTCTTCCGGCACTTCAATTTTCATGTCTTGTTTTACAGCAACCTGACATGATAAACGATAGCCTTCAGCCGCTTCACGTTTAGTGATGTGGCCTTCTTCAGTTGGAAGAATAGAGCCACCACCATCGGTCACTTTACAGATACACTGACCACAAGTACCACCACCACCACAGGCTGATGATACGAAGATACCGTTATTGGCTAGTGCTCCTAAAAGCTTACCGCCAGCTTCAGTGGTAATTGACTTATCAGCGTCATCGTTGATGTTAATTGTAACGTCACCAGTAGCTACTAGTTGCTTGCGAGCAAATAGAATAATCATCACAAGCGCAAGAATCACTACGGTAAATAAGGCAACGCCTAGAATAATCTCAGTCATTAGTTGTTTCCTTATAAATTACAATTTGATACCAGAGAACGACATGAAACCGATAGCCATCAGTCCGACTGTGATGAAGGTAATACCTAAACCACGAAGACCATCAGGAACGTCGGAATACTTCATTTTCTCACGAATACCAGCCAATGCAGCGATTGCTAGCGCCCAACCAAAACCTGAACCTAGGCCAAAGACCACCGACTCAGGGAAGTTGTAATCACGCTCTACCATGAATAGCGAGCCACCCATGATGGCGCAGTTAACGGTAATCAGTGGCAAGAAAATACCCAGTGATTGATACAAAGCAGGGAAGAACTTATCGAGAGTCATCTCTAATATTTGTACCAAGGCAGCAATAACACCGATATAGACAATCAAGCCTAAGAAGCTTAGGTCGGCTTCTGGGAAACCTGCCCATGCCAAAGCACCGTCTGCTAATAAATAGTGAACTAACAAATTGTTCACTGGAACGGTAATGGTTTGTACGATGATAACCGCAATACCCAGACCAATCGATGTTTGAACTTTCTTGGATACCGCTAAGAAAGTACACATTCCCAGAAGGAATGCTAATGCCATGTTTTCGACGAAAACAGAGCGAATAAATAATGATAAATAATGTTCCATTATTCTTTATCCTCCACTTGGTCTTTTTTCCAAGCACGTAATGCCCAGATTAGGAAACCAATAATAAAGAATGAACTTGCTGGAAGAACCAACATACCGTTTGTCTCGTACCAACCGCCATTTGCAGTAGTAGGCAAGATTGTATAGCCAAGTAGCTCACCTGAGCCGAATAGCTCACGGATAATACCGACGACAATCAACAGAACCGAGTAACCCAGACCGTTACCTAAACCGTCAAGGAAGCTCATAAAAGGTCCATTCTTCATGGCATAAGCTTCGGCACGACCCATCACGATACAGTTGGTAATGATAAGGCCGACGAAAACCGAAAGTTGCTTAGAAACTTCATAAGCATAAGCCTTCAGAACTTGGTCAACCAAGATTACCAACGACGCAATAATGGTCATTTGTACAATAATACGGATGCTAGAAGGAATCTGCTTACGAATCATACTGATCAGCATGTTCGATAGCGCAACAACCGTGGTAAGAGCTAAGCTCATCACCAAAGCTGTTTCCAGCTTACTGGTAACCGCAAGTGCTGAACAGATACCCAGTACCTGTAGAGCAATCGGGTTATTATTGAAAATCGGTGAAAATAAGACCGATTTGGCTTCTTGTTTATCAAATGCCATCTTAAATTTCTCCCGCTCTTACTCGTTCTAAGAATGGGCCAAAGCCATCCTCGCCCAACCAATAAACAAGGGTGTTTTCAACACCGTTACTGGTTAGTGTTGCGCCTGAAAGGCCATCAACTTGGTGTTCGTTTTGAGCAGAACCTTTGACTAACTTAATCACTGGTTCGCCTTGCTCGTTTAGAACTTCTTTGCCGGGCCAGATTGCGCGCCATGTTGGGTTCTCGATCTCACCACCCAAACCAGCTGTTTCACCATGCTCGTAGTATTTAAAACCTACCACTGTTGTGGTGTCAGGTTTTAATGCCAAGAAGCCGTACATGGTTGACCATAGGCCATAGCCGTGTACTGGCAGAATGATAGTTTCTAAAGTTTGGCCATCACGAACTAAGTAAACGTTAGCTAACGTAGAGCGCTTTTTAATGCTAGCAACATCTTCTTTACCTTCTAACACCTTATTGGTTTCAGGGTCTTTAGCAAACTTACGCTGATTAAAGTCTTTTGGTGGCTCGACGAACTCACCAGTGGATAAATCAACCACTTTAGTCTCGACTTGTTTGAACAGCTCATCAATCTCAGACTGAGTGCCACCTTGCTCAAGTAAACCTGCCGCAATCAAGATGTTACGCTTGCGGTCGAGCTCCTTATTAAGCTCCTGTTGCGGTTTCAGCTGAATTGCAGCAAAAGAGACTACAACCGAGCAAACTAAGCTCAAGACAACTGCAACAACAATCGTTTTGATAGGACTTTCTTTCTTAGACATTACGACGAGTCCTCCGTTTGATGTTCGCTTGTACCACGAAGTGGTCAATAAGCGGTGCAAACAAGTTAGCGAATAGAATTGCTAGCATCATTCCCTCTGGGAATGCTGGGTTGACCACACGAATCATTACAGCCATAAAGCCGATAAGGGCACCAAAGATCCACTTACCTTTATTGGTCAATGCGGCTGACACTGGGTCGGTTGCCATGAAGAACATACCGAAGGCGAAGCCACCTGTGACTAGGTGCCAGTACCAAGGCATCGCAAACATTGCATTCGATTCGCTACCAATACCGTTCAAGATATAGCTGGTTGCGATCATGCCTAATAGAACACCCAGTACGATGCGCCATGAGGCGATTCGCATATAGATGATGAACAAACCACCGATGATGATCATTAGGGTTGAAACTTCACCAATAGAACCTGGAATACGACCCATGAATGCGTCCCACCAGTTAGTATTGATGCTGTAATCAGTGATAGAGCCTGCTGCCGCTGCAGCTAGAGGCGTTGCACCAGAGAAACTATCGACCGCAGCCCAAACGGTTTCACCTGAGATGTCTGCTGGGTAAGCGAAGAATAGGAAGGCACGGCCTGCTAGTGCTGGGTTCATGAAGTTCTTACCAGTACCACCGAAGATTTCTTTTGCGACAACCACACCGAAAGAAATACCGATAGCCACTTGCCACAATGGAATTTTGGCCGGCAGGATCAAAGCGAAAAGGATCGAAGTGACGAAGAACCCTTCGTTGATCTCATGACCACGCACTGTAGCAAATAAGACTTCCCAGAAACCACCGACAATAAAGGTCACGGCGTAAATAGGAATAAAGAAACATGCACCATAGAACATCAGGCCAAAAATACCCGTCTCAGGCGTTATAACTCCTCCAAAGAACTGGAAAAAGTCAACCTGCCACATATCGGGTAGGCTCATGCCTGCCTGAAGCGCTGCTTGTGCTTGGTAACCGACGTTCCACATACCCCAGAACATGGCAGGGAAAGTAGCGAACCACACCATGATCATAATACGTTTTAAGTCGATATTATCTCTTACGTGAGTCGCGCCCTTAGTGACGTGACCCGGCGTGTAGAAAATAGTCGCCGCCGCTTCGTAAAGTGCGTACCACTTTTCCCACTTGCCGCCTTTTTCAAAATGCGGCTCTATTTTCTCAATAAAATTCTTTAAACCCATCTTAGCCATCCTTCTCAATCTTAGTCAGATTTTCGCGGAGAATTGAGCCATGCTCGTATTTGCCTGGGCAAACGAAGGTACACAATGCTAAATCTTCTTCATCTAATTCTAGACAGCCAAGCGCTTGTGCAGTATCAGTGTCGCCACTGACCAGAGCACGAATAAGCTGTGTTGGTAAGATGTCTAGTGGAAGAACACGTTCATAGTTACCGATCGGCATAATGGCTCGTGGCGAACCGCCAGTAGACGTGTTCATTTTGAATTTTTTGCTTGGGAATATATGCCCTAGGAAAGCGCGAGTTACAGAGAACTTGTTGCTTCCTGGCATTGCCCAACCGAAGAACTCTTTCTCACGGCCTTCTGGGATAACAGTAATTTGATTGTGGTAACGACCGACAAAGGCTCGTGACTCAACAGCGTTAACACCATTCAATACTGACCCTGAGATTTGGCGGTTGTCGTTGTCGTTAACTTCATTGTTTAACAACTCATCGACATTAGCACCTAGACGTGTGCGTACTAAGCGAGGGTTTTTAACTTCTTCGCCCGTTAATGCAATGATACGCTCAACAAAAAGCTCACCATCAGTAAACAAGCGACCAAGCGCGATAACATCCTGATACCCCATGTGCCAAACCACATTGTCAGATGACGCTGGGCTTAAATGATGGATGTGAGTACCGACAAGGCCTGCTGGGTGTGGGCCTGAGAATGACTCATAGCTGACTTTAGCGTTGGTAGACTTTTCTATTTGAGAGCCTCCCTTAGTCGCTACAAAAACTTTCTCACCCGCTAGCTGTGCAAGGATATCTAGCCCGTGATTAAAGTCAGCATTGTATTCTTTAATGGCTACCTCAGGATCGCCCGCTAACGGGTTAGTGTCCATGGCGCTAATCACGATAGTCTTAGCGGTAGAATCAATGGCTGGAACTTTGGAGTAAGGGCGAGTACGCAAACCAGTCCACATGCCAGACTCAACCATTTGATCAACAATGGCCTGACGGTCTAGATTGGTTAACTGATCCGCTGAATATTTATTAAAAGATACCGCTTCTTCTTGATCTGCAATCTCGACCACAACGGAAAGCAGTTTACGCTTTGCCCCGCGGTTAACCGCGGAAATGGTGCCTGAAGCAGGAGCTGTATATTTTACCCCGGGAGTTTTCTTGTCTTCGAAGATGATCTGGCCTTTTTTTACCTGATCCCCAACTTGCACATGCATGGTGGGTTTCATGCCAACATAATCTTCGCCTAAGATGGCGACGGTTTTGACCGTAGCACCAGTTGAGATTGTTTGCTCTGGCTTTCCATCTAATGGAAGATCCAGGCCTTTTTTAATCTTAATCATAGGTCGCTACTTAACTATTACCTGATGGTTGTCACTTCAATAATTGCAACGTCTGAACTGACCAAAAACAAAAAACCTGGTGTACAGTCACCTGTAACCAGTCTAATCTATTGTTTTATGGTCTATTTTCATTACAATCGCTCAACATTAAGGTCAAAAATTGTTCAATGACCTCAAACGGCGCGTATTATACTTGGATCAACACGGTAAGATCCATGGTTTTTGGGATAAAACCCATGATTGAACTGAAAATCCTTAATTCTTAAGCATCAATGCTTGTGTTAAAGCCAAGGCTCGGTTAATATTTGCGCCCTTTTGAGAAAAAGGCGGGTTTCTTATTGTCCGAAGCTTCTTCTTTACTTAGTGATTATTTTCAGTAATGGGTGAGAGGCGACAATATTAAGCTCAACAGTCATATATAAAGAGGTGTGATGTGCGTAAAACCTTGATCGCAGGAAATTGGAAGATGCACGGTAACTTAGCGTCCATTGAGAGCTTAGTTAACGGTATTAAGCGTCAATTAGATAGTAATTGGCAAAGCGATGTTTTGGTTTGCCCACCATCCTTATATATCGACAAAACGATTCAGTTGGCTCAAGACAGCAAGATTTCAGTCGGTGGACAAAACCTATCTGAACAAGAGCAAGGGGCTTTCACCGGGGAAATTAGTGGCGATATGCTGAAAGATTTGGGGGCGAACTATGTGTTAGTTGGTCACTCAGAGCGTCGTAGCCTGTATAATGAATCGAATGCCTTAGTGGCTGAAAAGTTTGCTAAAGCCCTAGAAAAAGGTCTGGTACCGGTTTTATGTGTTGGTGAAACCCTTGAACAACGCGAAAATGGCACCACTATGGAAGTAGTTAAGGGCCAAATCGACGCCGTTTTAGACTTTTATCAAGATAAAACAACGGGTTTAGAAAAGTTAGGACAAGGTGTTATCGCTTACGAACCCGTATGGGCCATCGGCACAGGCGTAACCGCAAGTCCTGAGCAAGCGCAAGAAACGCACGCTGAGATAAGACGCTACCTTTCAACAATGAATCAAAGCGTTGCGGAAAAAGTTCAGATTTTATATGGCGGTAGTATGAAGGCTGCAAATGCTGGAGAACTACTGGCGCAGAAAGACATTGATGGTGGCTTAATCGGGGGCGCATCCCTGAAAGCCGATGAATTTATAGCAATTTGCAAAATTGCTGGTTAACAGCAGATAAGACGAGCAGGTTAAGAGTATGGAATTATTTTTAATGATCAGTCTGTTAGTAGTAGCACTACTATTGATTGGTATTATATTGATCCAACAAGGTAAAGGTGCAGAGATGGGAGCCTCTTTCGGTTCTGGCGCCTCTAATACGTTGTTTGGTGCACCGGGTTCAGGTAACTTCTTGACTCGATCAACGACAATTCTAGCAATTGTATTTTTCGCAATTGCTTTAGCTATCGGTGCTGTTAACTCAAGCGATAAAGCAACTCAGTCGAGTTTACTGGATGATGCTGCTCAAACTGAAGAATCAGGAACTTCGGTGCAGTCTGCTGAAATCCCAGCTGAGACTAATGAAGAAATCAGTACTGAAATCCCTTCAGAAGAAACTACGACTGAAGTTATCCCAGAGTCAATTGATGCTGCCGCTGAAGATGCAGAAAAAGCAAAAAAAGACGGCGATAATCAGTAAGTAATTTTTTAGCTCAGGTGGTGGAATTGGTAGACACGCTATCTTGAGGGGGTAGTGGCCGTAGGCCGTGCGGGTTCAAGTCCCGCTCTGAGCACCAAAACATCAAAAAGGCCGTTACGTTGTAACGGCCTTTTTTTATTCTAAAAATTATAATTCATACATGTCTTATTCTACGGTTTTACAGTGCACTAGAAAGTGTGCACTGTCGAACGTTTTTCCAGCTAATTATCGGTAGAGATTTATTTAAGTCTGAAAGGAATATTTAAAGACGAAAGTGATTCTAAACAACAAGCAAAAAACTGTTTAGAAAATTTACAAGAAATAGCGAAAATTTGTTCGCAAATTTTACAAAGTTAGTGCACTAATGGATAAGTTTTCAAAATAAATAGTAAAATTGAACAGTCTATCGCATTAGGGAAAACCATTTATTTGTGAAGTTTTGTAATGAGGTATAATAGATGCTCCTTTAAGGGAAGCCAGCTGACTGTGCGTTGACTTCTTCTTGATATTTGTCTTGAGGAGTTAGGTATGAAAAACGTTATAGAGCCAAGAAAAATTCGGAAAGGACGTGATGCTGAAGAAATTTTTCTTGATGTATGTCGAGGTTTAATTGTGGTGCTTTTATTAGGTGTCGTAGGTTACGCTGCGTTTAGTTAAGCCAACTTAAGTTAATGTAATGATGGCTGATAAGTGGGTGCAAACATTTATCAGCCATACTCATCTATGAAGTAAAATTAAACAATTCGCACAGCGCCTTTGTCGGCACTCAAGGCATGCTTAGCATAGACTCTTAAGGACGTAGACAAACGCCTGTTACGTGACTTGGGTTGCCAGCCTTTCTCAGATTGTTTCTGTCGACGACAATCAAGCTCTTGTTGCTCAACCTTTAGTTCGAGCAAACGGTTTGGAATATCGATGTGAATAGTGTCACCGTCTTCAACTAGGCCGATCATTCCTTCGCTAGCCGCTTCTGGAGACACATGACCAATCGATAAACCAGAGGTGCCACCTGAAAAACGTCCGTCGGTAATTAGCGCACAATCTTGGTCTAGACCTTTTGATTTTAGATAGCTCGTTGGGTACAACATTTCTTGCATCCCAGGGCCACCTGACGGTCCTTCGTAGCGAATAATGACAGCATCACCTTTTTCTATGGTGTTACTTAAGATAGCTTCAACGGCACTGTCTTGGCTTTCAAACACACGAGCTCGCCCTGTAAAGGTTAATAGCCGATTCGGAACGGCGGCAGTTTTAATGATGCTACCGTTAGGTGCAAGGTTGCCATAGAGCACAGCAAGCCCGCCGTCTTTGCTGTAAGCATTGTCAATATTACGAACACAGCCACCTTCACGGTCGGTATCTAGCGAGTCGTAAAGGCAGCTCTGACTGAAGGCTTGTTGAGTTGGAATACCGGCAGGCCCAGCTCGATACAGTTTTTTGATCGAGTCTTTGTTTGTCGTCATGACATCCCATTCATCAATTACCTTACCAAGCGATTTTTGTAGTACCGTCGGTTGATTAAGGTTTAGTAAGTTGCCTCGTTTGAGTTCGCCTAAAATAGCCATAACGCCGCCAGCACGATGTACGTCCTCCATATGATAATCCTTTGTTGCTGGTGCTACTTTGCATAAGTTAGGAACTTGTCGTGATAAGCGATCAATATCTTGCATGGAAAAATCAATGTCGCCTTCGTATGCTGCCGCAAGAAGGTGCAATACGGTGTTGGTTGAACCGCCCATGGCAATATCCAAACTCATGGCGTTCAAAAACGATTTTCGATTAGCAATGTTACGCGGAAGTACTGATGTATCATTGCCTTGGTAGTAGCTTTTGCATAACTCAACGATCTGGCGGCCAGCTTTCAAAAACAGCTGCTCACGCGCCGAGTGTGTTGCGAGTAGCGAGCCATTACCTGGTAAAGCAAGTCCGAGTGCTTCGGTGAGGCAGTTCATGGAGTTTGCAGTAAACATTCCTGAGCATGAGCCACAAGTTGGGCAAGCGCTGCGTTCAACTTGTTCACTCTCCTCGTCGCTTATTGAATCGTCTGCGGCAGCAACCATAGCGTCCACTAAATCGAGCTTGATTAATTGATCTGACAGTTTGGTTTTGCCAGCTTCCATCGGCCCGCCAGAAACAAAGATCGCAGGTATGTTAAGGCGCATTGCCGCTAGTAACATGCCAGGGGTGATCTTGTCACAGTTAGAAATGCACACCAGAGCATCGGCGCAGTGAGCATTAGCCATATACTCCACAGAGTCCGCAATGATTTCGCGCGATGGTAGCGAATACAGCATACCGTCATGCCCCATGGCGATGCCATCATCAACGGCAATGGTATTAAACTCTTTAGCAATACCACCGGCTTTTTCAATTTCACGTGCTACTAATTGTCCCATGTCTTTTAAGTGGACATGCCCCGGTACAAACTGAGTAAATGAATTACAGACAGCGATGATCGGCTTGCCAAAATCATTATCCTTGACGCCGGTTGCGCGCCATAGGGCACGAGCCCCAGCCATATTTCGGCCATGGGTCGATGTTTTCGAGCGGTAATCAGGCATGACTTTTTTCCTCAACAGCATGGACCCTTTCCAACCAACCTTGTTCATCAGGCGTAGTACCCTTAAACAGACCAAAAAACGCTTGCTGTAATTTCTCCGTGATTGGACCGCGAGAACCTGAACCAACCGGCAGATCATCAACACTTTTTATCGGCACAACTTCCGCCGCAGTTCCAGTCATAAAGGCTTCATCCGCAAGGTAAAGTGCTTCGCGTGTCATGTTCTGCTCAAGCACATCGTAGCCCATTTGACGAGCCAGTTGGATGATGGTGTCGCGTGTGATACCCGGCAAAATTGAGGCGGTAAAAGGTGGCGTATACAAAGTATTGTTTTTTACCACAAACACATTCTCGCCAGAGCCTTCGGAGATATAGCCGTTAACATCTAGCGCAATGCCTTCCACGTAGCCTTTGCGGGTCGCTTCTTCGACAATAAGTTGCGAAGACAAGTAGTTGCCTCCAGCCTTAGCCGCCGCTGGAATGGTATTCGGCGCCACACGATTCCAGGACGATATACACACGTCTACGCCATTTTCGATTGAGTCATTGCCAAGGTATGAGTCCCATGGAAACGATGCAATCGAGACTTCAACGGGGTTCTGGCTAGGGTTAACGCCGATGGAGCCATAACCAAAAAAAGCGACAGGACGAAGATAAGCATTACGCAAATTATTCTTGCTAACGACTTCATGGCAGGCCGAGAGTAATTCATTAAAAGAATAGGGAATACTCATGCGATAAATTTTAGCTGAAAGATATAAGCGCTCTATATGCTCACGAAGTCTGAAGAAAGCAGGCACTTTACTGGTTTCGTAGCAGCGGATGCCTTCAAAAACCGATGAACCATAGTGGAGAGCATGAGTCAGTACATGAACTTGCGCGTCTTGCCAAGGTATTGTCTCGCCATTGAACCAAATGTATTTGGGTGGATTAAGCGTTGCCATTGTGTGAAACCTCGTGGTGAAAATTTAATGAGTGGTGCTTCGGGACTGTTGTTTGTTTGCCCTCAGTAAAATCGCTAAATTTAATTAAAAATAATTGATAGCTGTCGATTAAAGCCTGTGCGCTAGCTTTAAGGATGTTGTCTGAACAACCGATGGTCGCCCAGCGTTCTTGCTTATACCCTGACTGAAGCCATACCCGTGTGGTTGCTGCGGAGGCTTTCTCAGGATCTAAGATGGAGACCTTATAGTCAGTCAGTTGCATATCTCTGACCTGCGGAAAAAAACTGGTGAGGGCCTTTTTTAGCGCCAAATTCAAAGCGTCTACAGGGCCTGATGCCTCTTCAACCACATGTGCAAACTTATTTTTTACGCGCACCTTAACGGTTGCTGTGCACAGTTCCGAATTATGCGGAGAGGATATATTCAGATCATTCACATTGCTCTGAATATTAAGCACAGTGAAGTGTGGCTGGTAAGACTCATCCTGTTTACGTACTAACATTTCAAACGAGCCAGGCGCGTTTTCCAAGGTCAGGCCATTTTTTTCTAGAGACTTAATGCTTTCGAGAACTTGGTCAAAGTTTCGCGATACATCCAACCCCAGCTTTTTAGCTTGCAGTTGTACATTGGACTTTCCTGATAATTCAGAAATCGTAATGTCGCGTTGATTACCGACGAGCGCAGGGTCAATGTGCTCATAGGTTTTACTGGCTTTCGCAATAGCGGCGACGTGTATCCCTCCTTTATGGCTAAAGGCATTGTTACCAACATATGCAGCGTCAGCCTTAAGCGGCATGTTGGCAACGTCTGCCACTTGCTTTGATAGCGTGGACAAATGTGAAGCCTTTACGTTTGAATTAACGGCATACGCCTGATTAAACGTAGGCTTCAAAAGTAACGTTCCAAGAAGTGATATCAAGTTAGCATTACCGCAACGTTCGCCATAACCATTAACAGTGCCCTGGATCAAGGTAACACCCGACTTGATTGAAGCAAGGCTATTTGCGACCGCTAATTCACAATCGTTATGGCAGTGGATACCCAAGGAAAGCTGTGGGAATTTAGCGTGAACTTTCGACACTATCGAAGTGATGTCGCTAGGCATGGTGCCACCATTCGTGTCGCATAGCGTGACATTATCAACTCCCGCTTCGATAGCAGCTTCAAGACATTGATAGGCGTAGTCTGGACTGTCTTTAAAGCCATCAAAAAAATGTTCCGCGTCTAAAACCACTTCACGATTATGCGACTTAAAGAAGGCCACGCTGTCGAAAATCATGCTTAAATTTTCTTTTAGGTCAGTACGCAAAACGGTTTCAACATGATACTGCCAAAATTTACTGACTAGAGCCACTACAGGAGTATTTGCACTCAATAAGGACTGTATTTGTGCATCTTGTTCGACAGTTGTTAAAGGCTTTCGGGTCGCACCGAACGCCACCAGTTTGGCGTGCTGCAAACCTAAATTTTTTGCATGGCGAAAATAGGCCTCGTCTTTTGGGTTGGAACCCGGCCAGCCTCCTTCAATATAATCCATGCCAAAATCATCCAGCAGTTGCGTGATTTTTAATTTATCTTGCAACGAAAAACTGATCCCTTTGTATTGGGCGCCATCTCTTAAAGTGGTGTCGTAAAGAAATAATTGCTTACTCATTGCCTAAACAACTCCTCAGTCGAGATGGTTTGGTATGATGAACTTCCACCACATCAACTAATTTATGTAATTGGTGATAAAGGTTGTCGGCAGAACGTTCGCTACTTAACTGTAGGGTGACGCTCATGCCATTTTCTAAACACTCTTCGCGTGCCAAGCAGTAATTAACGTTAAAACCACGATGACGAACCAAGCGCAGAATACGTTCTAAACTGCCTGCTGATTGTCGAACGATAATTTTAAAAGTGCTGGTACTCATTGTGTGGCCTCCTCAGGTCGTTTGTGCTGGCTACTATCTGGAGCCGCCTTAGTTTTATTAGGGTTGTTTTCGATGTAATCCGAGTTACTTTTGCCAGGTGGTACAAGCGGCCAGACGTTATCATCCGGATCGATAGACACGTGTAGCAAATAGCTCTCGTCGCTTGCTAAAAATTCATCAAGAGCAGAATCAACTTGTGATGATTGATTGATGCTATGGCTGCGGACGCCAAAGGCATGGGCAATCTCAACAAAGTCAGGGTTGTCAGAAAGATCGACTTCACTAAACCGTTGTTCGAAGAATAGGTTTTGCCATTGACGAACCATGCCCAGTCGTTGGTTGTCGAGAAGCAAAATCTTCACCGCGATACCGTAACGTTTCAGCGTGGCGAGTTCTTGAATGTTCATCATGATAGAGCCGTCGCCAGAGACTGTAATAACGGTGTGATCAGGGTGAGCAAACTTGGCCCCTAGTGCTGCAGGCAAGCCATAGCCCATGGCGCCTAAACCACCGCTACTCAGGTGCTGACTACTGGCGTTGAACTGCATATGTTGTGCAACCCACATCTGATGCTGACCGACATCACAAGTAACAATCGCTTGTTGTTGCAAACAACGATCCGATAACTTTTTTAATAATGCGGGGGCGTAAATACCGCTAAATGGAGCGTCGTAGCGGAACCCCAGCTCTTTTTTATTGTGCAGACAACGATAGCGCCACTCATGAGCCATTTGGTGCTTGAAACGATTGCTTAATGAGGTCATGAGTTCGGTCAGTATGCTATTCATATCGCCGATCAGACTAAGGTCGGCAAGGCGTAGCTTGCTGATCTCTGCGCGATCGCAATCGATATGAATGACTTTGGCGTGTGGTGCAAACTGCTTTAAGTCGCCTGTTGCGCGATCATCAAGACGAGCGCCTGCTACTAACAATAGATCACATTCTTGTACCGCTATGTTAGCGGCTTTGGTACCGTGCATTCCAAGCATACCCAGGTTATATACGTGGGTGCTTGGCAACGCCCCAATACCTTTTAGCGTAGTGACAGTAGGTACTTTGAACTGATCAACAAAAGATGTCAGTAGCTCTGAAGCTTTAGCTAAGCCAACGCCACCCCCCGCGTAAACCAAGGGCTTTCTACTGGTTGACAATAACTCAGTAGCCAGCTGTAAAGACTCTCCGCCTGATTGTTGCGAAGTGGCTGACAGTGCATTTGGTCGCAAATCATCACAAAAAGCTAAGGTTGTCGCGGGCATTGGAGCCATTTGAACATCTTTAGCGATATCAATCAGAACGGGGCCTGGACGACCGCTTTGAGCCAACTGGATTGCCTCGTTCAGCATACGAGGCAATTCCTCAATATGAGTCACCAGGTAGCTGTGTTTTACAACTGATAGCGACATACCATAAGTATCGATTTCCTGAAAAGCATCGGTGCCAATCAGGTTAGAAGCGACTTGTCCGGTGATCGCTAGAAGCGGCACCGAGTCCATATGAGCATTAGCAATACCAGTGATCAGGTTAGTTGCCCCTGGTCCTGAAGTGGCAATACACACGCCCAGTCTGCCACTAGAGCGAGCATAACCATCGGCGGCAAATACGGCGCCTTGCTCATGACGACATAACACATGTTTTACACCGCTGCCGAGCAAAGCATCGTACACCGGCATGATGGCGCCACCGGGATAGCCAAATACCGTGTCAACTTGATGATCTTTTAAGGTCTTTATTAAATAGTCTGCACCACGCATAAGTTCACCTGTTTTAGTTGATGGTTTGATCAACCAAGGGTTTTTTCTTGATCCAAGGCATCATGCCGCGCAGCTTTGCACCGACAACTTCAATCTCGTGTTCTGAGTGAGAGTGGCGTAATTTATGCAACGTTTGGTAATCGTTACGACAATCGTCGACGTACTCTTTGGCGAATTGTCCACTTTGGATTTCCGACAAAATGGCCTTCATGGATGCTTTCGTTTCATCCGTCACTAAGCGGTTGCCGCGTGTTAGATCGCCATACTCTGCGGTATTAGAAATGGAGTAACGCATGGTGTTGATGCCGCCTTCGTACATTAAATCGACGATCAGTTTTAACTCATGCAAACATTCGAAGTAGGCCATCTCTGGCGAGTAACCGGCTTCAACTAAGGTTTCAAATCCGGCTTGAACCAGTGCCGCCGTGCCACCACAGAGGACGGCTTGCTCGCCAAACAAGTCTGTTTCGGTTTCTTCTTTAAAACTGGTTTCGATCACACCTGCACGACCACCACCAATAGCACTGGCATAGGCATAGGCTAATTCTTTGGTATTACCGGTAACGTCTTGATGAACAGCAACCAAGCAAGGGACGCCACTTCCTTCTGTGTAAGTCGAGCGTACTGTGTGGCCCGGACCTTTGGGCGCAACCATAAAAACGTTGATGTCTTCACGAGGGGAGATTTGGTCGAAGTGGATATTGAAGCCATGGGCGAATCCCAAGCTGGCTCCCGGCTTTAGATGTGGCTCTAGGTACTGGGTATAAACTTCCGGTTGGTTTTCATCCGGCAGTAACATCATCACCAAGTCTGCATCTTTTATTGCTTCCTCAAGCTCAGCGCCAGGCATATTGCTTCGCTTCAATTTTTCGAAAGTCGAAGAACCTTTGCGTAGAGCTACGGTAACGTCGAAGCCACTGTCTTTGAGGTTATTGGAATGCGCATAACCTTGCGAACCATAGCCTAAAACTACCAGCTTCTTGTTTTTTAGCGAGTCCGTGTTGATGTCTGTGTCGTATGTTACTTTCATAATATCTCCAATAGTTAATGTGTCGTGATAAAGCGTTAATAAAAGTTTGAGTAAAAAAAAGCCCCCGGACTTTTCAGTGCGGGGGCTGCGGTTGTTAGTTGATAATTCTTAGCTCAATAACGCCCCCGTTGCGGTAATAAAATCACCACAATAATTAAGACGACGATAATGATTGAGTTTAGTAAGTTCATAATCTAAAGAAGCTACTCAAAATTGCTGCACTTATTTATGCTTCGCTGCTTTTGAGTTTGCGTCTTACCTCCAATCTGTTAAATGTACTTTAAGTTAATCAAAAAAAAGCCCCCGGACTTTTCAGTTCGAGGGCTTCGTTATTCGTTGTGTTTCTTAACTCACACGCGCCCTCGTTGCGGTAATAAAATCACCACAATCACGTTAATCACAATGAAGCTCACCGAGAGCATGTTAAGGGCTTGTTTCAACATAAAAGTATCTTACGTTAGGTTCCAAATGTTCGTTAATTTTATGCTAAGCGCAACCGAATATTCATCGTTACGTTCAGCATTTGAATCGAGGTTAACACAGTCTTTGACCTTTGCAAATATATTTTAGATATTTTTGATCTGGTCAGATAAGCTGTCATAACCAAAAGTTCTAAAGGCTTGTGTCGTGAGTAACTGCTAACTTCGTGACTTCCTGAGGAATATAGTGTTGCCGTAACTCATGCCAGTTTAATATCGTCAGGTTGCCTTCGAAATCTTCTGCAAGTGCTGTGCAGCTCTCGACCCAGTCACCATCGTTATAATACTGAATGCCGTGAAACTCCCGCATTTCAGCATGATGGATGTGCCCACAAACGATACCATCGGCTTGCTGCTTCTTGGCGTGTTCAGAAGCAATCTCCTCAAACTGAGAAATGTAACTGACCGCGTTTTTCACTTTCATTTTAAGGTGCGCAGACAGCGACCAATACCCTTTGCCGAATTTCTGGCGAAACTTATTAATAGGGCGGTTGAGTTTTAGCAGAAACTCATAGAGGTGATCACCGATAGTGGCTAACCACGGAGTAAAGCGCATGACGTTATCGAAAATATCACCATGCAGCACCAGCAGTCGTTTGCCTTTCGCGGTGATATGCATATCGTCTTCTAGTATTTTAACACTGCCCAGTGACATGGTGGCAAAGTCACGAATTAAAGAATCGTGGTTGCCAGGGATAAATATCACATCGCACCCTTTGCGCGCTTTACGCAGGATTTTTTGTACCACATCATTGTGTTCTTGTGGCCAATACCAGCGGTTCTTTAAGCGCCAGCAATCAATAATATCACCGACAAGGTAGAGCTTATCGGATTCAATATGTTTTAGAAATTCGAGAAGAAGTTTTGCCTGACAGCCTTTGCTTCCTAGGTGTGTGTCTGAGATCCAGATGGTGCGAAAGTGTGTTTTATTCTTATGGGTAGACGGCAGGGTCATTTGTCTTACCTCATCAGTGAGTTGTGGTAACTTTAACAAGCTAATATGACTGTTATGTGACCGAGATCCTACATTTAGATGTAACTGCAGGACTATGTGACGGTTATTTGGGAAAATAAACAATATACATTATGATGTAATCGAACAATAACGATAAGGAACCTATGCGTCGAGCTATCGGAATACTATTATTACTTTGTTGTGCAGTAGCAGCCGGCAAGGAAAAAATAAACAAGCAACAGGGATACCGCATTAACGACATTAAAGTCGTCATCCACCCTATTTTTAGCGAAGAAGAGCGTACAGGTTGGATCTATGAAACCGCAGACGAGCTTCATATCGACACCAAACCTTATGTCATAAAAAGACTGTTACCGTTCAAACAAGGCGACACCGTACACCAGCGGTTGTTGAAAGAGGCGGGACGTATTTTAAGACGACAAGGTTTTTTGAGGGGCGCTAAGGTCAGCTGGGTCGAGGCCGAAGATGGGCAGGGCATCGATGTCACCGTCGAGACTTGGGAAACGTGGACGCTGGTGCCAACGGTGGATGTGAGTAGAGAAGGTGGCGTGACTGAGTATGCTTATGGCATTGAAGACGATAACTTATTGGGACATGGTCTGCGTGCTACCTTAGAGTATTTTAAGGAAGACGATCGTTCCGGCTACACCCTTGTTTTAGCATCAGATGTGTCTACTGAGCATCATATCCAGAGTGCTGTTGCATTATCTAACAACTCGGATGGCGAACAGTACTCGTTGACCTTAAAAAAACCTTTCTACACGTTGGAAGACACTTGGGCCGCTGGCGTTTCTTATAACTCTCAAAAGCTACGTGATACCTTTTATAGTAATGACGAGGCCGTCAATATCTTTGAGCAAGACATTGACCAATATGACATTTCCTATGGGCTTTCTAGGGGCTTGGTTAATGACCACTCCCTACGCTATTCACTTGGTTATAGTAAGGACGAAAATCATTTTGAGCCACTAGCGGGCACTTCCGCTTTACCTTACGATCGAGGGCTGGAGTATGTCTGGTTGGGCTTAGAGTATCAAAAAGACGAATTTATTCAGACCAAAAACTTATATTTGATTGGCCGCACTGAGGATGTACAGTTTGGTTGGTATCATCGTTTACGTCTCGGTTATAACACCAGTGAACTCGGCAAAGAGAAAGGGCTTGTTGGGTTTTGGAGCGGACGCTATGTGACAAAACCTCATGATGACCACTTACTGCACTTTTTTGCCAACGCCAGTTCCGAAGGAGAAAGTATTGACCAACAGGGGAGAGCGCTTGGGGTAACCTCCTATTATGGTATGGGGTTCGAGCATTTTTACCACTTCAATCAAGAGCATATTCTATACAGCAAATTACACTACCGTGGGGCAGACAATCCGTATATCGATCGCCCCATATCGCTTGGTGGTGAGTCGGGTTTGCGCGGGTATCCGCTAGAATATCAGCACGGCGAAGAACGGTTTTTATTAAATTTTGAGAAACGTTATTACCCGGGAACTACTTGGTTTAAGTTACTCAATGTGGGTTACGCCGCATTTATTGATGCGGGGCGCGTTAGTGGTCATACGCCTTACGTTAATCAAGAGGATGGCACCTTAGTCAGCGCTGGCGTTGGGTTACGTTTGTTCATCGCACGCTCCAGTGGACGAAAAGTGATTAATATTGATTTGGCATCGCCACTAAACTCTGATTTTGTCGACGGCGTTGAGTTAAGCATTACTTTGAAAGCCAGTTTCTAGCTTTATATCGGTAACATCTGATTTGATTGACGACATACTTTGACATCAATTCCACCTAAGTTATTGAATTCCTATCCTACTGTCAGTGTACGACACAGCTATTTACATTTATAAACACACCCTTCACCAAAAATAGGGTTTGATGGTGATGTGGACTGAAGGGAAGTGTGTGACTTCAGAGAACTTACAATCCGACAGGGGAAGAGCCATGAAACAGAATAGCGAAATCAACACTGAAATTGATAATGATTATGACGCAGAAGGCATCTTTATCGATGTTTGCAAAGCGTTGGTAGCCATCGTTTTAGTGGGTATGGTGTTGTACGCAGCGGTATAAACTAACTGTTGTTAGGAGTTTCGCTTAGCGGTTGTTCAAGCCCATAAAATTCTATAGCTTGCTCAATCAGCTTCTGCACCTGCTCCACAGTAATGTGTTGCATTAGGTTGTCACCTTTTAAGCGGTAACCCCAGGGAATACCTTCGGGCTCGCACTGCAACTCTTTACTGGCTATGGCAGTGTAGGCATCAGCAGTAAATCGTTGGTATAAGTAAGGCCCAGTACGTTTTGGGTTGCTGTGAGCATAAAGACCAATGACCGGTGTGTTTTGGGTCACGGCCATGTGAGCTGGACCAGAGTCTGGAGCAATAACCAGCTGTGCTTTTTTTAATGTGAGTAGCAGTTGTTTGAGATCGGTTTGACCCGCGAGGTTAATGGTATAGGCGCGAGACGCTTTTGAAATCTCAGCGCATAATTGCTTTTCAAACGAGGTCGGGCCGCCAGTGAGCAATACCTGATAACCCAACTGATGGCAGAAATCTGAAATGGCTGCGTATCGATCCGTTGCCCAATTTCGCTCTGCTTTACTGGCTGCGGGCGAAATGACGACGTAAGGCTCCTTGGGTAAAAAGTTAGTGCCCCACGCTTTTGCTTCATGCGGGATAGGAATATCCCAACTCGGTAAATGATCGTCAACGCCAACAGCTCGAACAAAGTCTCGAAAGCCGTCAAGCACATGGTAACCCCGAGAGTCTGAGATGTGTTGGTTAACAAATAACGAGTGAAGTTCTTTGCTACGCCCTTTTTCAAAACCAATTTTGACTTTCGCGGGAATAAAGAAAGCCGCCACATTTGCTCGAAGAGCAAGTTGCATGTGTAATAAAACATCAAACTGGCGCGCTTTCATGTCACGCTTTAGCCGCTTGTAGGCTTTCCAGCCCAAGCTTTTATCAAAGACCACAAACTCGATGCCAGGCAAATCTCCAATCAGCTTTTCTTCGACTTTGCCAATTACCCAAGTGATTTTTGCTCGGGGATAAGTTCGCTGTAATGCCTGTATTGATGAGACTGCGTGGCATACGTCGCCAATAGCAGAAAGGCGTAAAACGCAGATCGATTGAGGCTTTTCAGCTGGGTTGATTAACAAAAGTCACACCTACTAAAGTTATGGATACTCCAGATTTTAATGTATAGTATGTCATAAACCAACCGCGTCATTGATTGAGTTTGCGTGAAAATTCAACAAGTTGATAAGAATCGATACCTTGTAGCGATTAAAAAATACCGTGATAGGGTTTCTAAGGATTGGTTTGACCCACAACAACTACAACAAAATGATGAAATCATCGGTCAGTCTGTAGGACGCAACACCACGTATTTTTTTGAAAAAGACGGCAAAAGCTACGTCCTAAGACGATATTACCGAGGTGGCCTGTTATCGAAATGGGTCGAAGACAGTTACTTCTTCTTGGGGATTCGCCGTACCCGCGCATATCGTGAGCAAGTCATGCTTAAGAAAATGCGCAAGCTTAACCTGCCTGTGCCAAAACCAGTTGCTTTGATGGTGGCTAAAAAAGGATTGGTTTATCGTGCATCCATTATTATTCGACTGATTCCTAATTCAAAAGACTTGTTCCATATTCTCCGTGAGCGGGCACTTACTGAGAATGAGTGGCTTGCCGTTGGTGCTTTGATCAAACAGTTTCATGATCAGGGGGTTTATCACTCGGATCTCAACATTCATAACATCATGATGAATACTGATGGTGACTTATGGTTGATTGATTTTGATAAAGGGCGTTTCGTTGAGCCCAATGGCTCTCAACTAGAGTCAAATTTGAGTCGGTTAAAACGTTCTTTAGAAAAAGAAAGCAAGAAGTGGCCGCAATTCCATTGGCGAACCCCTGACTGGGACTTGTTAATGCAGGGTTACGCTATGAATGAGCGCAGATAAGGAACCACTGAGAAAGGATTTCTAGCTAACGCTTTTTAGACCGAAATCATTGCCTTCATCAAGGCCAATATCATAATAAAACCGAATACCATCATGTAAATAACGCTAAAAACAATAAATTTGGCGATAGTCCAGATGTGGCCTTGTTTGTATAGGCGCTTCATGGATAAGTACAGATAGATAATTGCCCAGACTAATAATCCCCAGCCAACAGGAATATAGTCGAGCCACACAAGCACTTCCTCCAATTGATGCCACCCAAGATAAGTCAAAATGACGGCAAACATGAAACTGTGTGAGTGGATTAATAGCACGAGATGTTCAACGTATAAGTGATTGCGACGTATATAAAGAACTTTCAATACTAAAGCTAACAATGGCAAGGTAAATAAAAATGCCTGTGGCAATGACTCAATAGCGCTTTGGGCCAGTTTCAAGAAAAATTGTGCCTTGGCGTGAGTTTGTTTGTACTGCGGAAGGTAATTGATGTCTTGGTATGCTTCACAAAGAGCAGCGACTTTGCCGTCAAAATAGTTGTCGAGCCACTCTGGCCAAACGACGACCATGTCTTCTGGATTTTGACAGTTCTCAAGTAAGTCATCGTTGACTTCAGGGGGTGCGTTGCCATCAGAAACGTTATTTTGGGCTTCTGCGTCAGTAGTGGGGGTATTGGGCAACGCTTGGGCGGTTTCCGGCTCTTGGCTTGAGGGGCTCTGGTCTAAAACACCATCATCCAACAAAGGGTTTGCTTGTACCGCTTGGTTAATTTCTTCCTCAATTTTATCAGCAGGTTGAGTTTTGATGTCGAGAGCGGTGACATTTAACCCACCAAACGATGTGAGCAAGAAAAAGATAATGGATAGAAAGATATAGAGCCGTATCGGCGTCACGTAATGATTGTGGTGGTGAGAATTACGGAAATAGTCGAGCGTTAACGCTGCTGGACGGCACAAGGAGCGTGCTGTCTTATAGGCTTTGGAGTCATAACCAAACCAATTTTCGACGAACTCCCATAGCAATTCGCGAACGCTACGGTGTGGGCGAAAGGTTTTCTGCCCACAATGCTGGCAATACTTGGTTGGTTTTTCTGTAACCTCTGTATTATCCGTCTGACTCATCCGGCGCTTCATCTACAAGGGTTTCAGGATTTGTATCGACCGGTAATACACCCTCACGCATATTGATCACCCCAAAGTGATCCAGTAGGAGCACTGCGATAAAGAGCAATAAGCTTAGGCCAATCCGCCAAGCGAGGCTTTTAACGACTTTTCGACTATTTTCCTCTCCGCCCTTATTTAGGAAGAATAAACCACGAAAAAGGCTGAATAATATAGCCAGCATTAATATAATAATGACAACTTTAACCCACATAATGTGCTCTACAACGATTTAGTCTTAATTCGGCTCATTATACGAGAAAAGTTGATGAGTGGAACCTTAAAGTCTTAAGTCATTGATAGAGGTGCAGAAATTGAAGGTTGCACTTTGAGTGATTCCCCGAAAAAGCAACGTTTATGGCAACGACCATTATTCCAGCTCCCCATTGGTAATCGAGTCTTTAGGCCAAGCTTAATTCCGACTATAGGGTTTGTTCTGCTATTACCGGTATTGCTCCGTTTGGGAGTATGGCAACTTGACCGTGCAGAAGAAAAGCGTGGCTTGATAAGCGCCCTAGAGCAGAAGTCGGAGGTTGAGCCCATCAGTTTGTCACAAGCTCTTGAGCTGGAAACCGCAGATATGACACGAGTGATAAGTAAAGGCGAGCCAATACAAGACGTGACTCTCATCACTGACAATCAAACTCGGGAGGGACATTTAGGCTATGAAGTCTTCGGGCTTTGGCAGCCAGAAGGTTACGAAAAGCCGATACTGGTCAGTCGCGGCTGGCTACCTCGAAAAGATTTCTATGAGAAAGTTCCTGAGGTCCCACTCTTTCAAGCTAATACGATAGAAGGCTCGCTGTATTTCTCGAAAGGAGCCAACTCAGTGGTGGCCAATAATGCCGTCTGGCAGGAATACGATAATGTCTGGATTCTTGGGCAGTTTGATTTTGAAACTCTTGCAGAAAAAGTGATGCAAATGGGGTATGATAGCGCCCCGTTCATTATCAGGATGCAACCTGATACAGAGAGTGAGTTTGTGCGTCAGTGGCCGCTCGTTGCGAGCCCGCCAGAAAAGCACATCGCCTATGCGATTCAGTGGTTTGCCATGGCTTTCGCCTTGGTCATGTTATTTATCATTTTGAACTTGAAGCGAGTACAGCACCATGAGTCAACAAACAGTTGATCCGAAACAACGAACGAAGAACCGTCGAGTAGTCTCTGGATTGGTTTTATTGTTTGCAGCCCCTGTCATTCTAGCTTATGTAGCGCATTACATGGGGTGGTTTAATGTTGCCACACAAAATAACGGTACCTTATTACAAACGCCTTACCCTCATTTCGAACAGTTTGAATGGACTTCGGCTGACGATGAAACGTTGCACTTTCGTGATTTCGAGACGAAATGGTGGTGGGTCTACTTACCTGAGTCGGATGATTGCGCTATAACCTGCGATACGACCATTAAGTGGTTAACCCGAAACCATCTGGCGTTGGGTAAACAAGCCGATAAGCTTAAGCGATTGGTTGTATTCCCAAGCAGCATTAATTACCAAGATAAAGTCGAAGATGCAGAAAAAATTGTATTAGGAAAAGGTTCTGCCAAGAACACAACGTCAGAGCTTGAGCGCGGCAAGGTCTATTTGATGGACCCGCATGGTAACTTATTTATGCAATATGAGCCGGTGAAGAATCAAGAAGAAGCCATTGCCAGCAGCAAAGGCCTTCGTGACGATGCTCGCAAGGCGATGAAAGTGACTGGATTGTAGTCAATAACGGCTAGAAATTTTTAGCAATATGTTTATACGACAGAGTGTAGCGAGATAGCAATGCAAAAGAGAACATTACGCCGCTTGGCGGTATTTGGCTGCTTTTTGGCCCTATGCGTGATTTTGTTGGGAGCATGGACTCGTTTGAGTGATGCGGGTTTAGGATGTCCTGATTGGCCTGGCTGTTATGGTCACTATACGGTTCCGAGCGATGTTGAGTTTATCAATGCGGCGGAACTGAAGTACAACCAGAAGTTTGAAGCAGAAAAAGCATGGCCAGAAATGATCCATCGCTACTTTGCGACAGGCATTGGTTTATTGATCGTTATTTTATTTATCGGAGCTTTAGTTGGCCGTCGTAAAGACGCCTCTATTCCGATTGTCTTGCCTTGTATTTTATTACCGCTGGTGATTTTCCAGGGGTTGCTAGGAATGTGGACGGTGACTTTGAAAGTTCATCCTTTCATAGTGATGGCGCATTTGCTCGGTGGATTCTCGATTCTAACCTTGCTCTTCCTGTACGTGTTACAGCTGCGACCAAAGATCGTATCGCTGTCCCAAGTGGTTGCGAAGAAATTCAAAACCTTAGCCATGGCAGGGTTGGTTTTAGTGGTCATACAAATCGCTTTAGGTGGTTGGACGGCGTCAAACTACGCCGCGACGGCCTGTACCGAGTTACCTTTCTGTAACACAGGCTGGACCGAAAATGCTGATTTTGGTGGAGCTTTTGACTTGTGGCAGAAAGGCTTTGAGTTTGATGAGTTTAAGCTGCATGAGTTAGAGAAAATGCAGGCAGATTTAGCCCATGCTCGTGGTGAAACTTTTATTAACTATGAGGGTGGAGTGCTAGAGCATAGTGAGAAAGTGGCGATTCATGTCACGCACAGAATTGGCGCTTATATTGTTTTTATAGTGATTGGTTTGCTTGCGGTGTTACTGATTCGTGAGCGCGACAGTGTGTTATTACGTCATATCGGCAGAGCCGTTGCTGTGATTTTAATCGGCCAAATGTTGTTAGGTATTAGCAACATCGTATTTGGTTTACCGCTATATGTGGCTGTCGCTCACAATGGTGGTGGAGCTATATTATTACTGGCCTTAATCATGGTGAACTTTGTCGTCAACTGGCAATTTAGGGGGAAGAATGTCAGCTGAGAAGAATTATCCAAATCCGCGACCGATAACCTGGCGCGATTATTATGAGCTAACCAAGCCAAAAGTGGTGTACCTACTGGTCTTTACAGCCGTCGTGGGTATGTTCTTGGCTAATGATGTCACTCAGAGCTGGTTCCCTCCGCTGGATGCCTTGATTTTCGGCACCATTGGTATTGCGTTGGCTTCTGGTGCAGCTGCCGTAGTCAATCATGTGGTTGATGCCAAAATTGATACGATGATGGCGCGAACTCAACAGCGCCCGGTGGCTCAAGGCCGAGTGAGTTCAAGTCAGGCCATTATATTTTCGGCTACCTTGGCGGTTATTGCGATGGCGATGCTGTGGTTCTTGGTTAATCCATTAACGGCAGTGTTAACCTTGGGAGGTTTGGTCGGTTATGCTTTTGTTTACACCATGTTCCTTAAACGAGCCACACCACAGAATATTGTGATTGGTGGCCTGTCGGGAGCGATACCGCCGCTATTAGGGTGGACGTCAGTAACGGGAAGTGCGGATCCGCACGCCTGGTTATTGGTATTGATTATCTTCACTTGGACGCCTCCACATTTTTGGGCGTTATCGATTCATCGAATTGAGGATTATGCAAAAGCTGAAATTCCGATGTTGCCGGTGACCCATGGCGAAGACTTCACCAAAACATCGATTGTGCTTTATACGGTGTTATTAATTTTATCGACACTACTACCGTATTTGACGCATATGAGTGGCATCATCTATTTGATAGGAGCTGTGGCGCTAGGCTTATGGTTCTTGTATTACACCATGGTGCTTAAGTATCGCGAAAAAGAGGGAGTAGCAATGAAAACATTTGGTGTTTCAATTGGCTATTTGACGTTGTTATTCGCGGTGTTATTAGTTGATCATTACGTGGATCCGTTTATTTAATCTCCACCCATTCAATGAACAAACAGACGAGTATGGTTATGAAAAAACAAATTGGTTCTGCACGTTTAATCATTATTTTAGTGGCATTACTATCGCTAGTAGCTGGCGTGCTGAGCTATCAGATGCTATTTGCTGATAAGAGAATGGAGATTATTCGCACTTTTGATCAGCCTCGTTCAGTGGCCCCATTTGAAGGCAAAACCCATGACGGTAATGACTTTTCAGAGCATGACTTTTTAGGCCAATGGAGTATCGTGTTTTTTGGTTTCACGACCTGTCCTGATGTTTGCCCCACAGCTTTGAGCAATATTAATGGCATGATGAAGAATATTGATCAAGAGTATTTAAAAGACACCCAAGTCATCATGGTTTCGGTTGATCCTGAGCGTGATACCTTGGAGAAACTGAATCAATATGTTCCGGCTTTTAATAAGGATTTTATTGGCATTAATGCGGGTTTAAAAGAAACTCAAAAATTGACGAAGTCAATTGGGGTTAGCTTTTTCAAAGTACCAGGCCATGACGACCCGGATAACTATTTGGTTGAGCACACTGCGCGTTGGTTTGTGATTGACCCGCTCGGCCGTCGTTATGCCTATATTTCGCCTGATCAAACGCCTAAGCATAAAGACCTCATCCAAACGGTTTCTGAAGATTACAACATTCTTCGTGATAAGGCGGCAGACATTCATGCTGCCGGCCAATAAAACCGCACAACACCTTAAGTAAGAGTTTTCCGTGAGTATCTGGTCGCTCAATGATATTAAAAATGACTTGAGCGACAAGCAACAACATCGTAGTACTTGGCGAATCGCCGCGCCAATGTTGCTGTCTAACATGACGGTACCATTGGTAGGCTTGGTCGATTCGGCTGTCATGGGCCATCTCCCTGACTCCCATCATTTAGCAGCAGTCGGTCTTGGCGCTGCTTTATTCACCTTTATTGTTTGGACCATGGGCTTTTTGCGCATGATCACCACAGGCCTAGTAGCGCAGGCTTATGGAGCGAGCAATCATCAAGATATCCGGCAGTGGCTTTATCTTTCTTCGTTGCTGGCTCTATCCGTCGCGATCCTGACCTTAATTTTGAATCCATGGATTATCGATATTATCTTATGGTGGGTTGAAGGTTCCACGGCTGTTGAAGAAAGTGTTTTGCTGTATTGGAATACGCGAATTTGGGGACTTCCTTTTACGTTGCTTAATGCGGTGATGATCGGTTGGTTCATTGGCATGCAGAATGCACGAGTTCCGTTCGTCATGCTGTTGATCATTAACTTATTCAATGTCGGGCTTGATTTATTGTTTGTTCAAGGCCTTGGTATGGCCGTTGACGGTGTCGCTATCGCCAGCGTCATTTCCGAGATTTTAGGCTTTATTTACGGCGCAATATGCCTTAAAGGTTTACTTAAAAAGTTCCCATTACAAGAGAAGTTCCAGCTGGCCTGGACAAAGTTAAAGCAGCTGTTGCGTCTCAATGGTGACTTGCTGATTAGAACACTGTCCTTGGAATTGGTGTTCTTTACGATCCATTCGCGTGGCGCAGAATTGGGGGACGAAGTGATGGCCGTAAACGCCGTGCTATTAAATTTCTTGCTAGTTATCTCAAACGGTTTGGATGGCTTTGCCAATGCGGTGGAAGCTCAAGTCGGACGCGCTTTAGGTCGAGATAAATGGCAAGATTTTAGAGCCAGTATCAATGTCGGCGGATTTTGGTCGATCGTCACCAGCTTAGCTTTCTGCCTGACGTTTCTACTGTTTGTCGAAACCTTCATTGGTTGGATAACCGACATTGAATCAGTGAGACAACAGGCGGAGCCATACCATATTTATATTATTCTGATTCCGTTAGTTGCTATTTGGGGATTCTGGCTGGATGGAATTTTTGTGGGTGCCTCAGCTATCACCACGATGCGCAACTCGATGATTCTTGCAGTCGTTGTCGGCTTTATTCCACTTTACTTCTTTACCAAAGATTATGGTAATCATGGGTTATGGTGGGCATTCTTTGCGTTTTTAGCCACGCGAGCCATCACCTCGTTTTGGTTACTGTACCGTGGAATAAAAGCAGGCCGTTATATTTCGTTATCGACGATAGAAGCCTATAAATAAAGTCAAAGATGACAGTATGTTGTTGAAGGTTTTCATAGTAAGTATTTATTGTACTGCATTTAACGATTAAGCTTATACTGTTCATGGAACAGCTCTCGACTCGACTCATCTTGCTCTAGAAAAGCGATAGCGTTGATAAATTGGTTCATATCTTTATGTCGTGCCTTTTCTTTTAAGCCTTGTTGGTAAAACTCACAGTTGCGCGGGTTTAATAAAATAGGACTTCCGTTAGGTAGCAATTGAATATTAGCTTCTCGCACTTCACCTAACTGTATACCTTCATTATGGAGCTGAGCTAACCAGTTTCCTAAAACAATGGCAGTCGGATGCCGACGGCTTTGCGGGATATGGTGCAAAGCAACTCCTGGCGTTTCTTGGTAACGAAGCATATAAGCGTCTCGCTCATCGCAAAAAGTGAATTCTTGGGGCGAGATGGTGTAAAAGCCACGGAAAGTAAATAGCGCGCATTTGTGGAGCATCGTGCTCAGTTCTTTTCGGGTTAAGTCGGTACCGAAGCTGGTCCCACGATAAAACACATTAAGCAACTGTCCATCAATGGTTCTCACCAGTTTAGGTAGTCCATTGTCTCGGGATAGGATTTTGCCTGAATATAGGGCACCGTCGTGTTGCTCAGCGCTGATGGGTTTTAGCTTGGGTGGCTTCTGATAGTAAACGTTGCGCTGACCTTCGGGTAAGGTTTTAAAGCGACGATGAACCCAGTAATACTGCTCAGGTGCCTGCATGACACAGGCTTCGAGAATCTTGTTGGTCATGGAGCAATCAATATAATCGTCGCCTGTAAACTCAATTTCAGGTAACACCTCTAGGGTCATGACACCTTTATTATTTTTATAGTAACTCACCGGCAACACTTTAGCCTTTCCCAGTTTGGCAATACGTTGTGGTGACGTCAGGGTACAAGCTGGGTTGCCGAAGAATGGTGCAAACTCAGTACTGTGTCTCCCCATATCCTGATCCGGCATCAGCCACAAACCTTCGCCACTTTTTAACCACTTACCAATAGAACGAATATCATTACGCCCCATTGTTTTACTACGGTTGTTACGACCGGCCTGAATGTGATTGTCGAGCACGGGGTTTTTGTTAGGGCGATAAAAAGCGGCAAAATCGAGGTACTTAGCCATCAGTGCACCAGCGAGTTCTAAGCTGGTAGTATGGTAGCCCAAGAATAGAATTCCCTGGCCACTTTCTTTAGCTTTCTCGTAGTGTTCTAGGCCTTTGATTTGATGATACTTCTCAAGTTTTTCAAAAGGCTTATACCAAGCTAAGGTAAGTTCTGCAAAACCTTCGCCCAAAGCAAGGAAGTGTCGCTTCGCCATCTCTTGGCGTTCATCAAATGTTTTATTATTAAAACAATAGCGGAGATTGGCTTCGACGATCAGGCGCCTACTTTTTACACGATAAAGAAGGCGCCCTATAGTACGGCCGGTAGCCATAACGACAGGGTAAGGAAGCTTTGCAAAAAGCTTAAGTACGCCAAAGGCGAATCCGAGGGCGATGCGTGAGCCTAGAGAACCTTTTTCTTTTGACAAAATGAGTCGATAGTTAGTGTTTTCATCATTTTACCGCGTCACTGAGCAATTACAATGACTGTGAAATTTGTCATAATGCGGACAGCTTCATCTATATTCATGAGAATAAAACTAGGGATATTATGAAAAAGAATTTTTTATTGCATGGCGCCATGTTTATGGCGTTAGCAGTTGCTTTAGGCGCCGTTGGTTCGCATGCACTGTCAACCCAGTTGACTGAAAAATCAATGCACCTGTTTAATCTTGGTGTCAATTATCAGGTGTATCATGCGATAGGTTTGCTGACGATAGGTATTGTATTCAGTCAGTTTCCCAACAAAAAAACCTTGTTAGCAGGTTGGTTGATGTTCGCCGGCATCATTAGTTTTAGTGGCGGTCTATACTTTTACGCGATAACACAACAGGAATGGGTACGGAGTATCATTCCTGTTGGTGGACTCTTGCTAATTAGCAGCTGGCTCGCTTTAATATGGGCAATTTTTTCAAGGCAATCGGATAGTGATGAATAACGCAACAAATTTGGATTTGGTACTGGAGCAGAAAGATATCTCGGCAGCAGATTGGGCCGATGAATTTTGGGACTGGACTTGTGCGGTTTATGCTGACGGGGATGTTCAAACCTTATGTTTAGCGATGCAGAATCGTTTTAACTGCAATGTGAACTTTCTGTTATTAGCCATTTGGTTAGGGCAGCGTCATTACCTGATTTCCAAAACTGGCTGGAGCATGTTGATAAAAAGAACAGAGCGGTTGCGCGAAGGTGTGCGTAAAATCCGTCAAAGTCGCCGCAAAATAAAGCTTGCTGATCGCCAGAAGTACGAAGAGTTACTGGACTTAGAGCTTAAAGGCGAAAACCTGGTTCAGGCTAAAGCTATGGATACTTTACTTGGATTTAACAATTCAATCCTTGAAGAAAGCACGGTTGAGCCCAACCTTATTAATTACGTCCGCGCCACAAGTAGTGGCGATGAGGCGGAAAAAGATGCCAAAGCGCTAGGTGCTCTGGTTCAAAAGTTGAGCGATTAGGCTCGCATTTTGCTTATAACTATGCAAAATACTATGTTTCAACAATCAATTAACCATTTGGGGAATCCTCAATGAAATTATTATCGATCAAAAAAACAGCTGTAGCGCTTGCTCTAGCGGGCACGCTTGTTGCTTGTGATTCTGGCAATGATAAGTCAAACAATGCTACAAAAGCTGAAGAGAAGGGTACTGTTGCAACTAAGCAGCAAGGTGAATTCGAGAATATGCATGAGAAAGCCGCCTATTCAATGGGGGTGAATTTTTCTCGCCAAATGTCTAAAAACTTTGACTCTATTAAAGAGTATGGCATTGAAATTGATAAAGAGTTAGTCGTTGAAGGTATGCGCGATGGTTTTGCTGGAAATGCAAAGTTCTCTGAAGAAGAAGTTAAAGCTAACATGAACGAATTCCAAGCAGCGCTTAATGAAAAGATGAAAGAACGCCAAGCTGAGATAGCTGCAGAAGCCAAGAAAAAAGCTGAAGAGACTTTGAAAAAAGGGCAGGCTTTTGAGGCTGAGTACGCAGAAAAAGAAGGTGTTACGAAAACTGAATCAGGCTTGATGTATCGCGTTATTGAAGATGCTGAAGGTTCAGAAAGCCCAACAGCTGAAGATGCCGTGCGTGTCCACTATCGCGGTACCTTTATTGACGGAAAAGAATTCGATAGTTCATACAAGCGTAATAAGCCTATCGATTTCAACTTAAGTGGCGTTATTCCTGGTTGGACTGAAGGCCTTCAGTACATGACCGTTGGCGATAAGTATGAGTTTGTGATTCCAGCGGCATTAGCTTATGGCGAAAATGATCGTGCGCAGATCCCAGGTAACTCAACGTTAATCTTTGATGTTGAATTATTGGCTATTAACCCTGAAGAGCCATATAAAGCTCCTGAAGAAAGTGTCGAAGAAAAGCTTGAAGCGGCAGGTGAAGCCGTTGAAGAAAGTGCATCTGAAGCTGTTGACGCAGTGAAAGAAGGTGCTGAAGAAGTCAAAGAAGAGGTTGAAGAAGCTACGGGCGATAAGCAGTAAGAATGTCGCACAAAGAACTTAAAACTTTTAATGAGTTCTGGCCTTACTATCTGGGCGAGCACCGCTTGCCCAGAAACCGCTTTCTTCATTATTGTGGTACCTTTTTCTCAACGGCGCTGTTAGTCTGGTTGATTCTTACTCAGAACTGGTGGTTTATACCATTGGTGCTCCTTGTTGGATATGGCCCAGCTTGGATTGGTCATTTTTTTCTGGAAAAGAACCGCCCAGCAACCTTCACCTATCCGTTTTGGTCATTAGTGGCGGATTATAAAATGTTTTATTACGCATTAACTGGGCGCTTAAAATATGAGTGGCCTAAGTACTTTTAATCAATACCCTCGAACCTAAACACCTCTTCTAAAGACTTATCAAAAATCTTAGCAATTTTAAATGCGACCTCTAACGATGGCGAGTATTTGCGCTGCTCAATAGCCGCAATGGTTTGCCGAGTGAGTCCAAGTTTTTCCGCCAAGTCTTGCTGCGTCATCTCCTCGTTGAGGAACCTCAAGGTTTTAATATTGTTACTGATCGGTATCTGCTTCGCCATGACTAGACTCCGCGCTGAAACAAAATCAATTGCGAAATACAGTTAATCATTTCAGCGACGACAAAAGCGATGAAAACGAAATAGATACTGAGAAACGGGATCTGAAATAACATACTGATCCCAAGATAGCCAATAACAACGAACCCTAATACATGGCTGGCGTAAAAGTTTGATTTTAAGACTATCAACTTTTCGCGTTCATCGGCGTTTGCATTCGCTTCTTTGGCATTCCTAGCCGCGACTACGCTATGCCCTATAATTTGTAACACGATAAAAAATATGACCGCCCCCCATAACGGCTTCATTTCCAGAATAGCTTCTTCATAACCGCTAAAAAATGGCCATATAATATTAAGTGTGAAGATTAAAAGCGCCGTTAAAGCGACGAGAGTAACGAGCGCACTTTTTTCACGAAAGGACAAGTCTTTGAGTGTCATAAGGAAATCCAAAGTAATTAATTATTAACTCTATGTTAATTATATTTAACGCTATGTCAATAATATCATCGTTTCATGTCCTAGTATTAATTGATATGGCATAAAAAAAGCTGCCCCAAGGCAGCTTTTTGATGCTTAACGTATTGATAAGTAATGAATTAATCTTTTTTCAGGTGCGATGACTGTAGAACCATGATTTTTTCATCATTTTTTAACAAAGGACGCATCTCGTCGAGTAAGTCTTGGCGGTCTTCTGACTCTGCCCAGACTTCCCAAGTCTCAAAAGAGTCCCAGCATGACATCACTATAACTTGATGCTTATCGTCTTTTACGTGAAAAATTTCGCCTGATAGAAAGCCTGGCATATTGCTGGCTTTGTTTTTAGCTTGGCGAATCAATGCATGATAATCGTCGAGCTTACCATCGAGAATATTACGCTCAATAATAATACGAATCATTTAGGGACCTAGTATTTTAGTGGATTAGAATGGTTTTGGTTGTTGAAAAGACTTAAAAAGTCTAAACCCAAGAACCGAGGTTGCGATGATGAAAATAACGAGCATCCATTCAGGCATTGAGAGCCCAATAAAACTCCAACTAATCTTGGCGCATTCGCCATCACCTGATAATACCGTTTGAATCACTTCAGTAAACGGCAACATGTCCATCATGGTTTCCAACGGAGCACCACAGGCCGGAACTTCGTCTTCTGGCAAGTGCTGTAGGTATACATGACGTCCTGCAATGATGATACCACCAATGGCGGGCAACAGAGCAAGGATTTGATAAATTCGATTGGCCCAAGAATTGATCTGGGGATTATGAATAGCGTTAATCAGCAAAACGCCACCAAGAGCGATGACCATTGCGCGCTGGAACATACATAAAGGGCAGGGCTCGAGCCCATCTACATATTGGAAATACAAGGCGGTTACTATTAGCTGGTAACAGATAAATGCGCCGAGAAAGTTCCAACCTCTATTATTTAAATTCATGAGATTTTACTCTGTACAAGACTCGATTCGAGCAAGCAATTTAGCGCACACTACATGGACTTTGTGAAAAGTTCAAGTAGAAGTGCGCACATTGGAGCAGTTGTCATACAAGGCCTATAGAGCCATTAACGACATTTAACTTTTCTTTAAAGCCGCCGATAAGGCATCTGCAAAAGCACCTTGAGGCTGTTTTTGAGACTTCTTACCACCAGTTTTGTGGGATACTTTACTCTGGTTGGATGATGGCTTGTTGCTGGACTTGGTGCTACCACCAGTATCAGGGCCTATCATCGATAGGCTAATTCGCTTGCGTTGTAAGTCGACATCAGACACCCAAACACGAACAATATCACCAGCTTTAACCACTTCACTAGGGTCTTTGATGAATTTATTTGCCATTACTGACAAGTGGACCAGTCCATCTTGGTGGACACCAACATCGACAAAAGCACCAAAGGCAGTAACGTTCGTGACGACACCTTCGAGCTCCATGTTCTTCTTAAGGTCTTTTAGCGTTTCGACGCCTTCTTTGTATTGCACCATACGGAACTCCGGACGAGGGTCGCGGCCAGGTTTGTCTAATTCCTTGATGATGTCATTGATGGTGTGTTCACCAAACTGTTCGTCTGTGTAGTTTTCGGCTTTGATTTGCTTCAAGTGTTTGTCATTACCGATTAACTGGTGAATGTCTTGAAGCTGTAAATCGTTAATAATTTTCTCAACAATCGCATATGTCTCCGGGTGAACACCAGAACTATCCAAGGCGTTGTCACCGTCCGTGATGCGTAGGAAACCCGCCGCTTGTTCGAAGGTCTTTGGCCCCATACGGTCAACATCCAACAGTTGTTGGCGAGAGTTAAAGCGACCATTTTCATTACGCCAATTGTATATGTTTTGCGCTAATGTCTTACTTAAACCTGAGACTCGCGTTAACAACGGAACCGAGGCCATGTTGAGATCGACGCCAACGGCGTTAACACAATCTTCGACAACACCATCCAAACTTTTTGCGAGTTGGCTTTGGCTAACGTCGTGTTGATATTGACCAACGCCGATAGATTTAGGCTCGATTTTGACGAGTTCAGCTAATGGGTCTTGCAAACGACGCGCAATAGAAACAGCACCTCGATAACTGACGTCAAGATCTGGAAACTCCTTAGCGGCCAGTGCTGAAGCAGAGTACACCGATGCGCCGGCTTCACTAACCATAATTTTCTGCAGCTTGAGTTGTGGTGCCTTCTTCATCAGCTCTGCAACCAGTTTGTCGGTCTCACGAGAAGCTGTGCCGTTACCGATACTGATTAGTTCGACTTTATGCATGTCGCACATAGTCTCGAGTTTGCGCAGTGATTGATCCCATTGCTTTTGCGGTGCATGGGGGAAAATGGTGCTATGAGCTAATAATTTACCGGTGTCATCAACAATCACCGCTTTTACACCAGTACGTAGGCCAGGGTCTAAGCCCATGGTGGTCTTAGCACCAGCTGGTGCTGCCATGAGTAAGTCATTCAGATTCTTGGCAAAGATTCGAATCGCCTCTGCTTCGCCCTGTTCACGGACTTTAGTCAGTAATTCGGTTTCCATGTACAAATGAAGTTTAATTTTCCAAGTCCAGAGTACGACTTGCTGTAGCCACTTATCCGCTGGGCGTCCTTGGTCTTGAATATTAAATTGCTGTGCAATCATACCAACGCATGGATCCGCTGCGTCTGGCTCTTTAATTAAGTGTTGGTTGGAGACCATTTGTAGCGACAGGATGTTTTCATTGCGACCCCGTAACAAGGCTAAAATACGGTGTGACGGAATCGCATTAAAGGCTTCGTTATGATCAAAGTAGTCTGAGAACTTGATGCCTTCTTTCTCTTTGCCTTCAACCACTTCGGCTTTGATGTAAGCGTTTTCCCATAAATAATCACGAAGCTGCTTTAATAAGTCGGCATTTTCCGCGAATTCTTCCATTAAAATTTGGCGAGCACCATCAAGCGCATCTTTAGTGGTGGCGATGTGCTTGTCCTTATCATCGGATTCATTAAGGTATTTTTCGGCTTCCTTTTCCGGATCCAATGATGGGTTTTGCCATAAGTCGTGGGCTAGAGGTTCTAAACCAGCTTCGCGAGCAATCTGTGCTTTAGTGCGACGCTTGGGTTTATAAGGAAGGTATAAGTCCTCTAGCTCGCTTTTGGTGTCGGCGCTTTTGATAGCCTTTTCCAGTTCTGGCGTCAGCTTTTCTTGTTCTTTAATGCTTTTTAATATGGCACTACGGCGATCTTCCATTTCACGTAAATAACCCAGTCTCTGCTCTAAATCACGCAGTTGTGTGTCATCCAGTGCGCCCGTTACTTCTTTACGGTAACGTGCGATGAAGGGAACGGTTGAACCTTCATCAAGGAGTTTTACGGCTGCTTCCACCTGTTGTGGGCGGACATTCAGCTCTTGAGCAATCTGCTGGTTAATTTGTAACATCTTGTTTTCGCGTATTGGGAAAAATATGACGGCATAGTATAGTGCTTGTAGAAATATGAAAAAAGTCTAAATTCGACATTCCGTGAGCGTTTCTGAAAATTGTCAAATTTAGACGATTCAAATAATGAACGAAGCATAATGATATTGGTTGGGAAGGGCAGGAAAGACCATGACTGAAGAAACACCAAAAGTACTAGTGGTTGATGATGATGTGCGCTTAAGAAGTTTGCTTGAGCGTTACCTCAAGGAGCAGGACTTTATCGTACGTACGGTAGAGAATGCAGAGCAGATGGACCGTTTTTTAGAGCGTGAGAATTATCATTTGATGGTTCTGGATCTGATGTTACCGGGGGAAGATGGCTTATCTATTTGCCGACGCCTTCGTTCTGACAACAATCCGATACCGATTATTATGCTGACGGCAAAAGGCGATGAAGTCGATCGTATTGTCGGACTCGAGGTCGGGGCTGACGATTACTTAGCTAAGCCGTTCAACCCTCGTGAGTTGCTGGCACGTATTCGTGCAGTATTACGTCGTCAGGCAAAACATATTCCTGGCGCTCCAAGCAATGCTGAATCAGTGATCAGCTTTGGACGATTCACTTTAAACCTTGCAACTCGTGAAATGACGGATGACGGTAAGTCAATTTCGTTGACCAGTGGCGAGTTCGCGGTGTTAAAGTCATTGGTCGAGCACGCACGTCAGCCTTTGTCGCGCGATAAGTTGATGAACTTAGCTCGTGGCCGTGATTATTCAGCGTTAGAACGCAGTATTGATGTGCAAGTCTCTCGCTTACGTCGTTTGATCGAAGCCGATCCTGCTCACCCACGTTATATTCAAACGGTCTGGGGTGTAGGTTATGTATTCGTGCCAGACGGTGGCGAAGCTTAGTTAGCTGATGTTTCTAACCCCTCTTTGAGTTCATGCGAATCTTACCTAAAAGTGCCTTTGGACGAATAGCCTTACTGGTTGGCGTGCTACTGCTGATCAACCAGTGGGTGTCTTATTTATCGATTTCTTGGTACGTGGCGCAGCCGTCGATGAAGCAGCTGGTACAACTGCTAGCGTCTGACGTAAAAACGGCTATGTCGATGCAGGACTTGGAAATCGAAGGCAAGATGACGAATGAAGTTCGGCTAGAAATCATGGACGATCAACGCATTCAGATGATTTCTACTCGCATGGGCGACCCGAAACAGCTTCGAGAGGCACAGCTGTATACAGTATTAACCTCGCAATTAGCCGAAAGTTTAGGGGTTTCAGAAGACAGCACGGAAATGCGCGTCGAAGAGTCTGATCAGATTTATTATTGGATTAAGTCGCCCAGGCACAGCAATGTGTGGTTTCGTATTGGTATGGAGCCGTTTGAAGGCTTTTATATCCACCCTCCAATTGTTTATTTTACGGCTATTTTATTATTGAGTTTGCTCGGTGGTTGGATCTTCACCAAGCAAATAAGTCGGCCTTTGCGCCGTTTAGAGTTTGCTGCTCGTGAAATTGGTCGAGGCGATAACCCTGGCCAATTAAAGGAAGAAGGATTGGAGGAAATGGTCACGGTGACTCGTGCCTTTAACCAGATGGCAAGAAATGTTCAGCAGTTAGAAGAAGATAGGACCTTATTGTTGGCAGGTGTGTCACACGACTTGCGCACACCATTGACGCGAATTCGACTAGCCACTGAGTTTATGGGCGATGAAGAGGCCGAGGTTCGAGAAGGTATTATTCGAGATACCGAAGACATGGACCAAATCATTGACCAGTTCATTTCATTCGTAAGAGACGGCCGTGACGAACGTGATCAAATGGGCGACTTAAATTCGGTTGTTGAAGATTGTGTGAAATCTGTTCGAATCCAAACTCAGGATATTAGCTTTGAGTTGGGAGAGGTTCCGCCGTTGGCATTTAAGCCCATGGCGATGAAGCGTTTAATTATGAACCTCATTATGAATGGTTTGAAGTATGCCGGTGCGCCGCTGGAAGTGAAAACTCAGGTTATTGATAACAAGGTGAGGGTATCGGTATACGATCAAGGCCCTGGTATTGATGAAAAAGAGATTGAGCGCTTATTCCAGCCGTTTTCACGAGGAAACAGTGCGCGAAGTGGCGGAGGTTCAGGCTTAGGGCTAGCGATTGTACAGCGTATCGCAAAACTGCATCGGGGTAGCGTGTCGTTGATTAATCGGGCTGAAGGCGGACTCGAAGCCCGCCTAGAGTTTCCTGTCAGAACCAATACTTAATAGTTTAATTAACACTGTCGCTTGGCGACGTATTGCTCAGGAACGTCATGACATCCTGCTCTGTAAAGATTTCTTTGTGGCTACAAAAATCGCAAACTAAGTCAATTTGTCCGCCATTTTCCTGAACCATTTCGATTAACTCTGCTGGTTGGATAGTCGCTAAAGCTTTTTCATTACGCTCACGAGAGCAGCCGCATTGGAATTGTATCTGCTTCTCAGGGTAAACCGTTACTTCATCTTGGTTAAACAGTCGGTAAAGCAACTCTTGATGAGAAATATCCAAGGCTTCTTCCGCCGTTAATGTTTCAGCAAGTGCTTTGACATGCTCAAAGGCGGCTGATTTATCTTCTGAGGATGTAGAATCTTGTGAGTTACCAGGCATGGCCTGTAAAAAAAGTCCGAATACTTTGTCATCGCTGGCAAATAACTGAATATAAGTGGGCAATTGTTCGGAGCGAACAAAGTACTCTTCAAGGCAGTCAGACAGCTCAGAGTTTTCGAGTGGCACTACGCCTTGATATCGTTTGCCTTGAGCAGGCTCAATAGTAATGGCCATCTGCCCTCCTTGAGTCCATTGCGCAAAATCTAGCGAATCTGTCAATTGCTCTTGGTCTAGGTGAGTTAATCCACGGATGTAGCCTTGATGCGTGCATTCTGTGAGTAGTAACTTCACTGCTGAAGGGCTTTGTAACTGTAACGCCACCTTACCTTCAATTTTAATGATCTCGGCCATGAGTGCGGTAGCCGCTAATGCTTGTCCGAGCAGTTGTCGCTGAGCGGAGTTATAGTGATGTTGTTCAGCATGCTTTTCAATAATCGTCTGAAAGCTTTGCTCTAGACTAATAACTTCGCCCCGAATAGGCAGGTTTGCAAAGGTAAATCGTTGAATCGTATCTGACATTGTTATTCCAGTTGGTTGTCTCAAAAGGGTTGTTATAAACGTACAAATTACTGTATCTAGATCAGTTGTCTCGTTTAAAACGATGAATTTGGCGTCGCTGGCGTTTATCAGGCTTTCCTTCGGTTTTCGGCATTGACTGACGCTGTACAGCTAAGGCTTCTCGTTGCTTGATGCTGTCGGCAGTTTCTTCATAGAGCGTTTGAGCAATTTTAGCAGGCCCTCTTTTATCGGATAAGCCCTCGACGATAACGGTTTTTTCATGAAAGCCTTGTCTGATCTTTAAGCTCATGCCCTTCGTCACTACTCTGCTGGCTTTGCCTTTCACGCCATCACAATGAACTTTACCGCCGTCTATGGCTTCTTTGGCGATTGAGCGGGTTTTGAAAAAGCGGGCTGCCCATAACCATTTGTCTAACCTCACAGAATTGTCAGCTGTCATCTTGAACCTTACCTATCTTTACAGTATCTTGTCTTGCTTTTCCACGATTTGAGTGGGAATATGCTTATTATAAGCCATCTCAAAGAAAGATGGCTAAATTTAACGTGGGGATTTAATTCGGGATTACAACGGAAACCCGTAGAAATACTATAATGAATTCAACGATGAACAATTTCACCCAATTCGTGCAACAGCGGGGTAGGTTAGTAGCACGAATTGTAGCCTTGATATTGGCTATAATCAGCCTTTATGTCTTGGCAAAACTTGTTTGGTTGTGGATTGAGTTTTTTCAACCACCACCAGAACTTGTACCTGTAAAAAGTGCTCCTGCCCCAAAAAAACAAGCAACGGTCAATGTTGAGGCTATTGCTGGCCTACACATTTTTGGCGAAGCCAATGCCCCAGTTGAAGAGCAAGTGGAAGCTGAAGAGACCAAGCTGAACCTTAAGCTATTGGGCACTTATGTGTCTTCGGAAGATAAGTTAAGTAGCGCTATTATTGAAGCGAATGGTAGCCAAGAATCAGTTTACTTCATCGGCGATAAACTGAAAGTTCGTGGGCAAGTGACGTTACATAAAGTCGAAACGTTACAAGTCATTTTGAAAAATGGTGGTAAGTTCGAAACCTTAACGTTAGTCGAACAGCTCAATCAACAGGTGATGTCATCGGCAAAAAAGCCTGAGCTAAAGTCTGAAAATGGCCCTCAGCGGACGATCGATAAAAGTCGCGATGCACGCCTGAGTCGAGAATTGGCTGAGATGAAAGAGCAGATTTATACCAATCCTCAGGCATTAAAAGACATCGCAAATGTTCAGCCTGTGGTTGATGCCGGCGGTCAAGTTAGCGGTTTTAAGGTGTCACCTGGAAAAGATCCAAGGATGTTTACGCGTCTCGGTTTACGCCGTAACGATGTGATAACGTCTGTGAATGGTCAAAAATTAAGCAATGAGGGCATGATGGGTGTTATGAATGAGTTGAGTAACTCCGATTCAGTTGAAGTGACCATTCAGCGTAATGGCCAGCCAGTCACCCTAATACTTGGAATTTCTGATATGGGCAGTCAACGCCCTCGTTCAAACTCTAGACCAAATATAGAGCCGAACTTAGAAAAGAGAGAAGGCAATGTTAGAGAAATTAAATAGTCAGGATAACTATAAACAAAAGCAGTCAACGTGGAAGCACGGGGCGATCATGGGGCTATTTGCCCTGTCGCTATTATTTTCATCCGCTATGGTGAAGGCTGAGCGCTTGAATGTTCGGGATGCGGACATCCGTGAAGTGGTTGAAACGGTTGCGCGAATTACAGGAAAGACAATGCTTGTCGACCCTCGCGTAAAAGGTCTTAAAGTTACCATTATTTCTAACCATGATCACAGTAAAGAAGATATCTATAACATTTTTGTGTCGACTCTTCAGATTCATGGTTTTCAGGCAATCGAAAACAATGGCGTCATTAAAATTGTGCAAGACCAAAAAGCACGTTATGAAGCGTCGCCTGTAAATGTAAAGAGCCCTAGGGCATATGGTGATCAAGCCATCACCCAGGTTATTCCAGTGCAAAATGTGGATGCACAGCAAATCATGAACGTGTTACGCCCACTGGTATCACCTCAATCAGGTCATTTATTTGCGGTTCAAGGGACTAACACCTTGATTTTGCACGACTCGGCGTCAAACGTAGAGCGGATTACTAAAATTATTGAACGGACTGATAAGGCTAACGATGAAGAAATTGAAGTTATTCAGTTGAAGCATGCGTCTGCTGGTGAAATTGTCCGTATCTTAGAAAGCTTAAATCGAGGCGGTCAGCAGGAGCGAGTCAACCAGGTTCAACAGCCACGCTATGTAGCGGATGAACGTACTAACAGCATTTTGTTGAGCGCTGGTAATCGCCAGCGTATTCGTTTACGAGCTTTGATCCATAGCTTAGATCGCCAATTGGATAATACCGGCAACACAAAGACGGTTTTCTTAAAGTATGCGAAAGCTGAGCATGTATCAGAAGTATTGCAAGGTATTGGTGAAATAAAGAAGAAAGAAGAAGCAGCGAATGCCGGCCGTGCTGGTGGCGCTAGCGGTGGCGGCGGTGCTGCCGCAAAGAGAGCGCTTTATTCGGTGCAGTTCCACGAAGAAACCAATGCGCTCGTATTAACCGCTCCGCCAGATATGATGCGTGAGTTTGACTCTGTTATCCGCAGTTTGGATATCCGTCGTAAGCAAGTGCATGTGGAAGCGATTATTGTCGAGATTTCTGATACCACAGCAAAAGAGTTAGGTATTCAGTGGTTGTTCTCACCAAGCGGCTCAGGAACTCAACCAGCCGGAATTATTAACTTCAATAATACGGGTACGACGATTGGGCAAGTAGCCGGTGGTGCGATCGCTAACCGTGGTCAAGAAGAAGAGGTGTTTACGCGAGATCCCGAAACAGGCGAGATTACAGGTACTGAAACCAGAACTACTGGTGGTGACAATGGTGCTGCTTTGGCAGAAGTGTTAGGCGGTTTGCAAGGTGCTGGTCTAGGTATCGCCCGTATGAGTCAATCTGGTTTGAGTTGGGCGGCCTTTATTAAAGCCCTAGAAGGCGTTACCGACTCAAATACATTAGCGCGTCCAAGTGTGACCACGCTGGATAATGTGGAAGCAATATTCAAAGCGGGTCAGGAAATTCCTATTATTACCGGTTCTACCTTAGGCGATAATAATTCGAATCCATTCCAGAATGTAGAACGTAAAGATGTTGGTGTGATGTTGAAACTAACGCCGCAGATTAATGAAGGTAATTATGTCCGTCTGGATATTGAGCAGGAAGTCTCGTCGATTGCTGGCTCAACTGCGGTAGACGTGGTGACCAATAAGCGTGAAGTTAAAACCTCTGTACTGGTACCGAATGGTGGCTTAGTCGTGTTAGGTGGCTTGATTGACGATGATATTCAGCAAAGTTCGCAGAAAGTACCTATTTTGGGTGATATACCAATTATAGGTCATGCATTTAAGTCTGAACGAACTCAAAAAATCAAACGTAATTTGATGGTGTTTATTCACCCTCGAGTGCTAGAAGATGACAAAGATTTACGTGAAGTCAGTAATGCTAAATACAGCTACATGCGCGCTCAACAAATTGAGCAAGCTAATAAAGGCATTAGTTTAATGCCAAGTGCTGAAGCGCCGGTATTGCCAACTTATGATGAAGCTTTAGTGTTACCACCTAGCTTTGAAGAATATTTAGATAAAGACGTATTGCTTGACCAGCAGGGCGGCGCTGCAGAAGACCACACTGATCAAGAGGCAGACGAAGAGTAATGTCAGAGCAACTTGAGACAGGCATTGGGCTGGAAGAGGAAACGGAGAAAACTGTTGAGGTTGGTCGTTTTCGTGCGATGCCATTCAGCTTTGCGAAAAGGCATGGTGTCTTTTTAAAAGAGACTGATAATGAGGTTAAGTGCTTTATGAGAGAAGGCGCGTCACCTCAGGCTCTGCTCGAAGTTCGTCGCCATTACCCTCAGTCCTTTCAACTTGAGTGGCTTGATGAATCAGCTTTTGAGAAAGAGCTGAGCGCCTATTATCAATCGGGAACCACCGACGCTCGCCAAACGATGGAAGATTTGGGCGATGAGATGGACTTATTCCGTTTGGCGGAAGAGCTGCCAGAAACGGAAGACCTTCTTGAAGCTGAAGATGACGCACCAATCATTAAGTTGATCAACGCATTATTGACTGAAGCCATCAAAGAGAACGCCTCAGATATTCATATTGAAACCTTTGAGAAAACACTTTCAGTACGCTTCCGTGTCGACGGAGTATTGCGTGAGGTGTTGCAGCCGAGCCGTAAGTTGGCGCCGTTGTTAGTCTCTCGAATTAAAGTTATGGGTAAGCTGGATATCGCTGAAAAACGTATTCCGCAAGATGGCCGTATTGCCTTGAGAATTGCAAACAGGGCGGTTGATGTACGTGTATCGACTATGCCTTCGAGCCATGGCGAGCGCGTGGTATTGCGTTTGTTAGATAAAGAAGCTGGACGGCTAGATTTTAAACATCTTGGTATGCAGCCGGATACCATGGAATTAATGGGCGATTTGCTGCATAAACCTCACGGTATTATTTTAGTCACAGGCCCTACTGGTTCTGGTAAAACTACAACCTTGTATGCCGGTTTATCATTACTGAATAATACAACGCGGAATATTTTAACGGTTGAAGACCCGATTGAGTACTTGATTGATGGTATCGGTCAAACTCAGGTGAATCCGAAGGTTGATATGACGTTTGCTCGTGGACTTAGAGCCATTTTGCGTCAGGACCCCGATGTGGTGATGATTGGTGAGATTCGTGATTTGGAGACAGCACAGATTGCTGTTCAAGCGAGTTTAACCGGTCACTTAGTCTTATCAACGCTACATACAAACACTGCGATTGGTGCTGTAACTCGTATGCAGGACATGGGGGTAGAACCTTTCCTTTTGTCTTCAAGCTTATTAGGTGTCTTGGCGCAGCGACTTGTTCGCCGTTTGTGTGAGGATTGTAAGCAGCCTGCAACGGCAAATGAAAAAGAGTGCGAATTAATGGGCTTTGACCCTCAAGATCCCCCAACGATTTATCATCCAGTAGGATGCGACACCTGTAATCAACAAGGTTTTCGGGGCCGTCAGGGGATTTATGAATTAGTACTTATTGATGATCAGATGCGAACCATGATCCACAACAATAATAGCGAGCAAGAAATGGAACGCCATGCACGACAAGCAACACCAAGTATTCGTGCTGATGGTCGTCACCGAGTTCTTCAAGGTATCACCACTGTTGAAGAAGTGCTACGTGTTACTCGGGAGGATTAATGGCTGCGTTCGAGTATGTTGCGCTTGATGCTAAAGGCAAGCAGAAAAAAGGTGTTTTAGAAGGCGACACAGCACGTCAAATACGGCAACAGTTGCGTGAGAAGCAATTAACCCCTCTTGATGTCAATCATATTGGCGATGCGCATCGCAAAAAAGATAAAGGCGGTGGTTTCTTTGGCCCTAAAATCAGCGTTGCGGATTTGGCTTTAGTCACACGTCAATTGGCAACATTAGTAAGAGCAGCATTACCGATTGAAGAATCTCTTAAGGCAGTAGCTGAGCAAACAGAGAAAGCAAAAGTAAAAACGATTATGCTTGGCGTGCGAGCCAAGGTAATGGAAGGCCATACCCTAGCTGATGGCTTATCAGAGTTTCCCAGTGTATTTAACGAATTATATCGTTCGATGGTCGCTGCAGGTGAGCGCGCGGGCCATTTAGACAAGGTCCTTAATCGTCTCGCTGACTATACTGAGCGTCGTCAGAAAATTAGCACTAAGGTTTCCGCTGCGATGGTCTATCCTATCGTGCTTATTTTGGTTGCTGTCGGTGTGGTGGCTGGTCTCATGGTTTTTGCGGTACCAAAAGTGGTTGAACAATTTCAACATATGGGTGAAGAGCTCCCAACCATTACTAAAGTTTTGATTGGCCTGAGTGACTTCACCATTTCATACGGCATTTATGTTTTAATTGCGGCTGTGCTACTTATGTTCGGCTTTAAAGTGTGGCTGAGAAAGGGTGAAAATCGATTGAGATGGCATGCCACCATATTAAAAATTCCTGTTATCGGTCGTTTGTCGAAAAATCTAAACACCGCACAGTTTGCAAGTACCATGAATATCTTACATTCCAGTGGCGTCCCGCTTTTAGAGGCGATGAACATTGGTGGTAAGGTTCTGTCTAATTTAAAGATGCGTAAAGCGATTAATGAGGCGGCGGTAAAAGTTCGTGAAGGCGGAAGTTTAAAGATGGCGTTGCAACAAACCGGCGAATTTCCTCCCATGATGATCCATATGATTGGTAGTGGGGAAGCTTCAGGTGAGCTGGAACACATGTTAGAACAAGTATCAGAAAACCAAGAAACATTGTTCGAAAATAGTATTGATGTGGCACTAAATATTATGGGGCCACTGATTATTTTAGCGTTAGGCGGCATGGTTATGTTTATCGTTGCGGCGATGATGTTACCAATTTTTGAAATGACTAACTCTATTACCAGTTAAATAGACGGAGATGGTTTTAATGAAACGATTAAAGACATACAAAATGAAAAAACAGGTTAAAGGTTTTACTTTAACCGAAATCTTAATTGCTTTAGCAATTGTTGCGATTATGGGCACTTTCGTGACTTTAAGCTTGATGGGTAATGTGGATAAAGCAAACCTACAAAAATTGAAGGGTGACTTAAACACGCTAAAGACGGCGTTAAACTCTTACAAGATTGATAACGGTTTTTATCCATCAACAGAGCAGGGGTTAACGGCTCTGATTCGTCGACCTACGAGTGACCCTATTCCTCAAAATTATCAAAGTTCAGGGTACTTAGGTTCGAGTGCGGTACCAAAAGATCCTTGGAAGCGCGATTATATTTATATTTACCCGGGTCGACATGATGACTTCGATTTATACACACTAGGTAATGATGGCCGAGAAGGTGGTGAAGGTGAGAATAAGGATATCGGCACTTGGAATTTACATGAAGCTAATTTCAACACCGAAAACCAATAAATTAACACCTATCAAAACATCTCTTCAAAAAGGCTTTACGCTCGTTGAGATTCTGATTGCGTTAATGATTGCCGCCATGATGATTTCGGTGGCAACCATTGCCTTGAATGACAACGAGCGAGCTGAACTCAAAACGAAATCGCGTCAACTCTATGGCTTACTTCAAGTTGCTCAAGAAGAGTCGATTATTCGGGGCATCGAGTTAGGCGTTCAGATCGAGTCGGACGGTTACTCGTTTATGATTTATAACGGTGGTAAGTGGCAACCGCTTGAGGATCATCGTTTGCTTAAAGCCATTGAGCTAGAAGAGCCTATTCGGATCGCAGTCAATCTAGAAGGTCAGGACGCTTTATTAGAAAATGAGCAGCCTGAAGACGAAGAGGCTCCTAGTCGTGACGGGGGAAGCGGCGATAGTTCAGAACAAGAAGACAGGAAAAGCAAATCAAAAACACCACAAATTTATATGCTGTCCAGTGGAGAGATGAACGAATTTGTAGTGACGGTGGGTTTAGATCGGGATGAGCCTTTGTTTTATCGAATCCGTGGCAATTATGTTGGAGATATCGAGTTATCGAATGCTATAGAAGGTCATTATAGCCATGACTGGGATAAAGATTTAGACGACGAAGATGATGAATAAACATATCAATCGACAATCTGGTTTGAGTCTACTAGAGCTGCTAATAGCGTTAGCAGTTTTAGCTATTTTTATTACGCCGATGTTGTCAGGTTTGTTTTCTTCAAGCATTGTTGCCTTGGGCAACTCTAAGGATAAGACTTTAGCTAATTTTGTAGCCCAAAATCACTTAGCTGAATTACAGATTGACAATGAGTGGCCATCTATTGGCACTCAACAAGGAACCACAGAGTTCGCTAACAGAGAGTGGGAGTGGGAGCGAAAAGTTGTAGGCACAGAAGTAGAGAGTATGCGTCGCGTTACCCTTTCCATTAGTTACGGTGCGCAGGGTATTTATACCATGACTGGTTTTGTCGGAAAAAAATCTGACAAAGGTGGCGGAGAGCGGCGATGATACGCTCCAACAAAGTCAAAGCTTTTACCCTCACTGAAGTGCTTATTGCGCTATTTATTTTTAGCGTGGTATTAGCAGGGGCTTTGCAGATATTTAACTTTATACAAGTTAGATCGGAAGCAAATGACAAACAGATTGAACGATTACGTGAAGTACAATTAGCATTTAGACAGCTAGAAGAAGATATTCGATATATGGTGCCTCGCGATAGACGCGATGTTTTTGGTGACCGAGCTCCTTTGTTGAAGGCTGAGTCTCAGAGTGCTAACAACTATATAGAGTTCACAAGAAGTGGTTGGCGAAATCCAGCAAAGATTAAGCGCAGTAATTTGCAGCATGTTAAATACGAGTTCGTCGATGACCGTATTGAACGCCACCATTGGATTTTTGTGGATAGCGCACGAGATGATCAGGAGTTATCGCGCGACTTCCTGACGCAAGTTGAAGAGTTTCATTTAGAATTTCTAACAGAAGGAACTTGGAAGAAAGAGTGGTTGGTTGATGATGACCAAAGACTAGCAATGCCAGAAGCAATCAAGGTTACGGTTGTGCTGGAAGATTATGGTGAGCTTTACAGGTTGTTCCCAATGCCTCGGTTTGAGGTGTCTGCTGGCGATGATACTGAGCGTCAACCATCGACCCCTAATGGTCGTGACGGTGGAAATAATGATCAAGATACTGGTGATGGGCGAGGTAAAAGCTTAAGGAGCGACGACTCATGAAGGCTTTAGACAAGAACCGCGGAGTGGCTCTGATTACTGTGCTTATTATCTTCTCAGTGTTGAGTATTTTGGCCATACAGATTCTAAATACACAGCAAATGCATTTGCAGCGCACAGCCAATATTATTAATGGTTCTAGAGCCTACCAATATATGTATGGAGCTGAGGTATTTGCCACCGAGCAGTTAAAACAGTACTTTAAAGACAGTAAAGCGGAGCGTGTTCACCGTAACCAACCTTGGGCTGAAGGTGGCATCGCTTTTGAAATTGAGCAAGGGTTGGGGCAACTTCAGGGTGAATTGCGTGATATGCATAGTTGCTTCAACATCAATAGCATCCTCATGGAAACCGAGGATGCAGGTACAGGAGCCGATGGTCAACCACTGGGTGGTGGCACGAGTATCGGTGGTGGCAGCGGTGGAGAAAAATCCACGGGCAGTGACTCCGGCGGAAGCGGTATGCCTGGCGTTGATTTGTTTGCTAAATTGCTTGAATCTCATATAGAAGATGGTGAAACCTCACCTCAGGCTCTAGCGGTAGCGACAAAAGATTTTATTGATGAAGATCAGGAGCCTACAGGTATAGATGGCGCGGAAGATTACACCTATACAGGATTGCAAGTTCCTTATCGAACAGCTGATACGCTGTTAGCACATACCAGTGAGTTGATGGTCATTAAAGGTTTTAATGCTGAGACTTATGACTCAGTGAAAGAATATTTATGCGTACTACCAACCACTGAGGGTACCATTAACGTTAATACTGTTAAGCCTGAGCATGCCGAGCTAGTTTGGATGCTACTCGATGAAGTGGAGTTGTCGCAGGTTCGTCAGGCTTTGCAGGAGTTGCCAGAAGATGGCTATGACGAAAATAGCTTCTTTGAAGCGCTAGGTAGCGGAAAGGTGTCGGAGCAGGGCAAAGGCAGACTGGTTTATGATAGTAAATATATGCTACTGAAGGCTGAAGCCAGAGTGAGTACAGGAACTGCTGTTGTGCACTCTTTAATGTTAAAAAATGATAATGAATTTCATGTGGTTGCACGCCACATTGGAGAATAAATAATGAAAGAGCGATTATTTATACGCATTAGTAGCGATGAGCGATCGTTACAGTGGGGGACGCTGTTAGACGCAGAAGAGGGAAGCCATGCTTTTGCAGACAGTGGTAGCTTATTGCTTGAAGACGCAGAGACACTGGGTGAAGTTATCGATCAGCACCAGGTCATACTGTTGCTTCCAGCTCATCGAGTTAAGTGTTTTAACGAAACAACGCCAACTAAAAATCGTAAGCAGCTTGAAAAAGCAATTCCTTATCAACTGGAAGAGCAAATTCTTGATAGTGTTGAAAATCAACACTTTGCGCTGGGTTCGTTTGATGCTCAGGAGCGTTTAGCCATTAATGTCGTTGATAAAGTGTACTTTGAAGAAACTCTAGTGTTGTTAAAAGAAGCAGGGGTGGAGCCAGACTATGTGGTGTCAGAGGCAGCTTGCGTACCATACTTTTCTGATTCTTGGAGTGTTGTTATTGAAGACCAGGTATTGGTTCGTCAAGAGGATAATATATTTTGGTCTGCCGATAAGCCGTTGGTCGAAGAATTATTAAAGCTGGAGCTGCAAAGTAATGAATTAAGTGTGACCCAAGCGGTTCGAGTTTATACCGTTGAAGGGGAAACATTAAAACTAGAAGCTGTTCCTGGCTTGGCGACGCAGCAGGAAGCTTTGGGTGACTCATTCCTTTTCCTAGCTCAAAATTTTGACAGTGGGGCTATCAACTTATTGCAGCAAGAGTTTGCTTCTCAAAAGAAGACACAGCGCAATTATGGTGTGTGGAAGTTGCCAGCAATAGCCGCTTCTCTATTACTACTGTTGGGTTTAGCTTACTTGGTGAGTAATATTATTTATTTAAATAAGCAACGCTCAGAGTTAGAGCAGCAGACTTTAGCCGAGACTAAGAAAATTTATCCTGGCCAAGAAGATTTAACGGTTGCTTTAATTCAAATCAACAGGGGCTTTTCTAGTATTGGTGGAGACAGCGGTAGCGGGGTTAGCTTTGCTGGATTAATGGATAAATCGATAAAGGCGATGGATACCAAGAATATTGAGTTTACTCAGATTGAGTATATTGCTAGTCGTGGGGAGTTAAGCATGGATGTCAGTGCTGAAAGTTACGATATTTTGACTGGCTCACAGAGAAGCCTTGAAAGCTCTGGTTTAGAAGTAAGCATGCGCAATGCTTCTGAGAACGGAGGTGTGTGGACAGCAAGAATTACGGTGGGGTTAAGCAAGTGAAAGCAATAAAAGATTGGTATTCTGGTTTAAACCAGCGTGAACGTAGCATGGTGACGATACTCGGCGTTATGATGATATTGCTTATTATTTTTATTGCCGTTGTCTTGCCGATTAAAAAATATGTGAATGGTCTTAATGACGGTGTGCGACAGTTAGAGTCTGACCTGCCAGTTGTCGCATCAAAGGTACAGGCATTGCAGGCTCGATCTGGAAATAACCCACAGGTAACAAGACAGTCATTGAATCAACTGATTACAAATAGCAGTAAGCGTTACGGGTTAAAGTTTTCACGTATCGAAGAGCGTAAACGTGATGAAGAAATTCAGGTGAGACTTGATGATGTTGAATTTGACCAGCTATTACGCTGGGTTGGACAGTTGGAGCAACAGCAAGGTTTAGTTATCGACACATTACGTGTTTCGGATAATGATGAATCAGGGATAGTCGATGCTTCAGTGAAATTTATAAAACCTTCGTAAATAAACTAATAGAAAATAGCGTATGAAAAAAATAATTGTAGGGGCTGTAATAGCCCTTATTCTTTTTATAGCGATTCTTTTAATGCTTGCGCCGGCTAGAGTTGCAACGCCGTGGATCACTGATGCGGTCCCTGAGTTGTATTTAACAAATGTGAGTGGGTCGATTTGGTCAAGCCATATTGAGCAAGCTAAGTATAGAAACTTAACGATAAATAATATTGAGTTACAGCCTAGCGCCATCGCTCTACTTTGGGGGGCGTTAGAAACTAGTATAAATATCCAAGATCCCAAGATAAGTCTAGAAGCAGAAGCAGTATTGTCTAGAAATAACTACTCTGTTAAAAACGCAAACTTTGATGTCGATACGGCTTACGTAGCAAGCCTAATCAAGGTGCCCATCGATGGTTTATCTGGTCGCGTTAACGGCCAAGTTTCAATATTAGACTACTCAAAAAAGAGTTTAAAGCAGCTTTCTGGAGAAGGGCAGTGGAATAATGCGGTTATTCTTTACCCTAACAATAATTTAGATATCGGTAACGTCAGTTTTAAATTAAGTAAGAGTGGACAGTTAGATAATGCTGCAAGAATTGATATTATGGATAATCAGGGCGTTTTGGATTTAAAGGGGTTTATTGAGGTGGGTTTAAATAAACAGTTTAGGATGAACATTCATGCTACTAACCAGCTCCCTGCACACTTAAAAAACTGGTTAACGCGTTGGGGGCGTCAGGATGGAAATCGGATCTACTTAGAATGGCAAGGGCGTTTACCTTGAAGCTGGAAGACTGGAACGCTGTTGAGGCCATCTTATTAGACATGGATGGTACTTTGCTGGATCTGGCTTTTGATAATCATTTTTGGAAAGAAGCTATACCAGCCATTTATGCCGCTGAGAAAGGGATTAGTTTAGAGCAGTCTCGTAATGACCTTGGACAACATTACGAAGAGCATTATGGAACGCTTAATTGGTACTGCACGGATTTTTGGACAGACAAACTCAAGCTAGATATCATAAAACACAAGACAGATTTAGCCGATAAAATAGCGCTACGACCAGGTACTAAAGAGTTTCTTGAGTACATAAGTGATAGTGACAAAAAGGTTCTTCTTGTCACCAATGCGCATCCAGAGACTTTACGGGTTAAGTTAGAGCAAACAAAAATCGATCAGTATTTTGATGCGCTTTACTCATCACATCAGTTTAAGCAGCCAAAAGAATCACCTGTCTTTTGGGCAAAACTTGAGCAAGAAATAAAGACACCATTATCAAATTGCCTATTTGTTGATGATACAGAAGCAATCTTAATCCAAGCGCAACAATCAGGTGTTAAACATGTAGTGATGGTTGAGCAGCCGGATATGAGCATGCCCGCAAGGAGTGTCGAGTCACTACGAAGCGTCAACTTACTAACTGAACTATTACCAACGAACAAGTATGACTAGAAAATTACCGAAAATTAAAAAGCAGCAAGTTATCGCCAAGACAAGAATATTTGCGGTTGAAGAACTAGAGCTAGAGTTTTCTAACGGAGTGTTTCGTATTTATGAAAGACTCAAAGCAGGCAAGCACGGTGCCGTGATGATCATTCCGCTTTTGAATGAAACTACTATGCTATTAATTAAGGAGTATGCGGCAGGTACGGAGCGTTATGAGCTAGCTTTTCCTAAAGGTCTGATTGATCCTGGCGAATCTGCAACTGAAGCCGCGAATCGTGAACTACAAGAAGAAGCGGGCTATGCAGCTAACTCGCTGAAGGAGCTAAAAAAGATTACACTCGCGCCTGGCTATTTAAGTCATGAAATGAATCTCGTGGTTGCAGAAGAGCTTTATCCCAGTAAGTTAGACGGTGATGAGCCCGAGCCCATTGAAGTGGTGGAGTGGGATATCAGTCGTATTGATGAGTTACTGGAGCTAGATGAGTTTAGTGAAGCTAGAAGTATTGCAGCAGTGTACTTACTAAAAAGATATTTAGAACAAAAAAGCCGCTAAAGAGCGGCTTTTTTAATAAGGTTAACTAGATGTTAACGCTCTTCGGCTGGCATAGAAATAATTTTTTCGCCACTTTCATCAGTAGTTAAAGTACCATTTTTTTCGAGGTACTCCTCAATAGGCTTATTGCCAGCAATAATGCGAATAGCAAAAGGTTTCTTGTGTGACTCTTGAGCGTCTTCAGCAATCACTGTAACCAGATGAATACCTTCCGTCATTGGCGTTACGCTAAACTTATGTTGAGCCTGACCGCCAGATGACTTCTGTAGGTTGAGCTGCGTATTGCCATGTAACACCATGTTGTCAGTAGTTTTTAAATTAGCGTGGCTTGGCTGTTGTTTGCCCGTAAAGTTAACACTGATATCAACCGTTTCACCGACCGCAACACGTTCTTTAGATACGGTATAGTCCATCTCGACTTTCATCGATGGTTTACCAGGGCTTTTGAAGCTTTGTTCGCCTTTAGTGTCCTGCTCTTGAGCAGTCGTTTGGTTATTGCATGCGATGAGTGGTATCGCAATGAATAATGGTAATAGTAACTTTTTCATGTCAATTGTCCTCAATACGATTAATTCTGAATAAGCGATACATCGAAGCAAGTGCCAACAATGGCAGAGCCAGATGAGTTATAGGCTAGAACGTCTGCAACGTGTGTGCCTGCTGCAAAGTTTTCAGTAATGTTCACGGTTGATGTTCCTAAGGCTTCCGTGAAGGCAACTAACTGACCCTGGTTATAGATGTAACCATCTAAGTCGTTAGAGCCTGAAGGTTCTAACCTTAATGTATAACTTCCAGCGGATTGAATATTAAGTCTCAAGAACTTTCTGTTTCCTAATTTATTTCTATCACTGCCGAAAGTCGTGATGGTACACACTTCTTGAGTATCACCAGGTGATAGCTCGTTATAGACAGGGATTACGCTCGGCTGGCCTTCGTTATCGGTTTCGTTAGAGCCCCAGATATCTACGTTCACATTGATATTTTGGTCGTTCAGAAGATCGTTTAAGGCTGCTACATCACTGGCATTTTCTTCCTTTAAGTATGTCATAAAGCTGAAAATACTAGTAAAGGCTTCTGTATTTCGTTGCTGTCCAGTTAAGACATCATAAATTGGCTGTAAACCTAAGTCGGCTAAATCATCATTAGCGCTGTCGTAAACATCATAAAGAATCGACTGAACGGACCCTTCGCTAAACCAACCCGGATTGGAGACATTATTATTCTCGACATTGATCGAAAAGCCTTGTGACTGATTGACACCAAAGGAATCTCTGTAGAAGGGATCGTCAGTTATAATGCCGGACCAAGCGTTACCGAAACCTTCGCCAAACGCTACTCGCATATCGAGTCTATCGCCGCCGCCATGTGGCCCACCAACACTGTCTGAGCGAGCATTATTATCTTCAAAATAATGTCCCCACTCATGAATGATGACATGGCCATCATACTCATCGCTATCAGTGTTCGCAGCTCCTAAAAGGTAGATTTGGTCTTGTGTGTAAAACGATGTGCCAATACGACCATCGGCTAAATTACCACTTTCAGGAATATTATTCGGACTCCAGTTAATCACCAGAGGGGCCAGCGTGAGGTTAGCATCAACTTCTTGCAGTTTAGTAATAGTGACATAAACGCGGTCTAGGATATTAAAAGGCGCTGCCGCTCGAGTCGAGGTATAAGAGCTACCGCCCCATCCTGAGTCTGCGTTGAAGTCTCGGGTTTCGCTGGTCGAGCTAACAGTAAATGTCGAAGTGTCTAGAACATATTGAGCATTACTGCTGGTATTATCGACCACTTCGATATCCCATGACTGAGTGCCTGTCTGCTTCAGCTCTGCGCGGATTCGTAGTCGGTAACTAGTGCCAGTTTCGCCGTCGACTGAGTAATTCCCCGAAGCATCGCTGACATCGGTGTCAACAACGGTACTACCATTTAATAATTGAACGGTCACGCCACGGATCGGCGCTTCAACAGTAGCACTGTGGTTTAAGCCGTTTGTTGAAGTGTTGTGCGGTACTTTATCAAACGTTAAGGTCCCTGAAATAGTGGCTGCTTGACCACTTCCGCCGCCTCCGCCTGGAGGAGGTGTTGGAGAGCTATCATCACTACCGCCCCCACCGCCACAGCCATAAACCATTCCAGCAAGAACAGCTATAGTGAGCATTTTCTTTAAGTTCATAATTAACTCCAGGTCAAATTATCATCAGTTCATTTGAAACTCTGCATCAAAGCAAACTGCCGCTACAGCGGTGCCTTCTGCGTTATAACCAATAACATCAGCAATGCTAATGCCTTGCGCAAGGTTTGCGTTTATTACTGCAGGCTCAATACCCGCATCATCATTGGCAGCAACTGCTTCTCCATTGGTAAATATATAGCCATCAATATCATTATCGCGTGAAGGCGTTAATGTCAGGGTGTAGCTACCGTCAACAGGTGCATTGAGTTTAATAAAGCGATGGTTAGCTAGTTTATTGCCGTCAGCTCCTTGTGAGGTACTGGTGCAAACTCGTATGACATCTCCAACGGCCAGATCTAAATAAACGGGTAATGCCTCGGTTAAGGAGCCATTATTGGTGGCGTTTGTGCCCCATATGTCGACATCAGTAGTAATATTTTGGGCTTGCAATAAGTTGTTAAAATCATTAACGAAAGAGGGGTTGTTCTCTTTCATAAACGTCATAAATGTGAAGATACTGGTCATTGCTGGAGTATCTTTTTGCTGTCCAGTCAAAATATCGACAATCGGCTTTAGACCTAAGTTGATAAAATCTTGGCCGTCGCTAGCTTCATCATAGATATCATATAACAAGGATTGTACTGAACCTTCACTGAACCAGCCGGGGTTAATGACGTCGTTATCTTCAATTTCGATGGAGAAACCGGTGGCTTGGTTTTGGTCAAAGGAGTCTTGGTAAGTAGGCTGGTCGGTAATCATAGCTGACCACGCATTACCAAACCCTTCGCCAAAAGCAACGCGCATATCAAGGTAGTCTCCGCCTGCATGCGGGCCGCCGATGCTGTCAGATCTTGCGACTTTATCTTCAAAGAAGTGTCCCCATTCGTGAATGATGACATGTTGATCGTATTCATCGGTATCAACGTCTTCCGCCCCTAACAAGAAGATTTGGCCGTTTTGGTAATAAGAGGTGCCGATCTCTCCGATGGTCACATCGCCAAACTGAGGAATATTATTCGGGCTCCAATTGATTGTAAGTGCTGGAAGCTGTACGTCACCAATGGCATCCAGCTTTAAGAAGATGTCATAAACTTTATCAAGAATGTGGAAAGGCGCTGCGGCGCGTGTCGAGGTATAACCTTGTTCGCCTTGCCAGCCTGAGGCGGCGTGTAAATTAATCGACATCGACTCACGCTTAACCTCAAAAGTGTTCGTTTCCATGGTGTAAAGGGCGCTATCATTCGTATTATCAACCACTCTAACTTGCCATGCATTGTTGTCGCCATCACCAGTGACATTAGACAGTTCTGCCCGCACGCGTATTTTAACGAAAGTGTCCATTTTCTTAATGAACTTGTATTGCCCTTGAGCGTCCGTAATATCGGTTTCAATAATAGTGCCGTCTTCAATCAGCTGGACTTCAACACCGCGGACAGGAGAGGCGAATGATTTGTTGTATTCTAAACCGTGGGAAATGTCGCTGTGAGGAACTTTTTCATAAGTCACTTTGCCTGTGATTTCAGCATTAGGCACATCACAGCCAGATAAGACGATTAGTGCCACACAAGCACACAATAATCTCCATGGAAACATAAACTACCCCGATATTATTATGATTGATAAGTAAAACAGTTTTTCAGTTTAATATAACTTATTCACTTGATCGAGTTGCTATGTTCTATTTAGTGACTTTTCTGATGTGTTTGATAGCTGCCATTACCTGGTTATCACGACGATAATCTTGTTTTTCAGTACTTTGCGTTGACTCAAGGTTTTTTGTATCGGTTTGTAGCTTTTCGCTTTTGGACGCCTCAATAATCTCGAATTCTAGAGGTATATCAGGCGTGATGCCTGAGTTCTGAATGGAGCGGTCATTAGGAGTGTAATAAAGCGAAGTCGTCAACTTGATAGCATTACCGCCGTGAATAGGCAAAATTGTTTGGACCATGGCTTTACCGAAAGACTGTGTGCCAATTAAGGTTGCTCGTTTATGATCTTGTAAAGCTCCTGCAACAATCTCAGAAGCTGATGCTGAGCGGTTGTTAATAAGTACCACCAATGGTTTTCCACGCAAGATATCACCAGCGGTCGCATTATGGACCTCATTATTGTCTTGTTCACGGCCTTTGGTCTTAACTATAATGCCATCATTCAAAAATAAATCGCTAACCTCCGTTGCACCATCTAGTAGGCCACCGGGATTATTTCTCAAATCTAAAATCAAGCCAGATAATGGCTTCTTGCTGAGATACTCCATATTACTGATCGCTTGGCTCAAATCATTCGCAGTACGCAGTTGAAACTCAGTAATACGTGCAAATCCAATATTGGATTCTAGAAGCTCATAATTCACACTGGTGGTATGAATAATTTGCCTGGTGATCAACACTTCTTTTTTTTCTTGGTTAGCCGCGGCAATATAGGTCAACTTAACTTTACTACCCGGAGCCCCTCGCATTAGATTTGAACCTTCTTCTGAAGGCAGGTTCTGGGTTGAGACCTCATTAATCTTTACGATTAAGTCTCCTTTTTCCAAACCCACGGCTTGGGCAGGTGAATCTGGAATGATATTCACGACTTCAATACCGTTTTCGAGGTGATTAGCCTCAATACCAATCCCTGCATAATCACCAGTGGCGCTTTCTTGCAATGCAGCGAATTGTTCGGCACTTAAATAGCTTGAGTAGGGATCAAGGTTGTTTAGCATGCCACGAATCGCGGCATCTAAAATTTCTTTATCGCTAAGCTCTTTAACGTAAGACTTTTTGATTTGTGCGTAGGCATCGGCTAATGCAGCGAGTTCGTCTAACGGTAGAGTTTCTACCGTATTTGACGTTCCAGATTCTTGAGTGGCTTTACTATTATTGGATGATTCTTTAATGGTTGTATCTGTCGGGGTGTCAGCGAAGGATGTGCTGACAAAGCTGCAACACAGTATGCTAACCAGTAAAATTCTCAATGTCATAAATTCCTTGTCCTTACTTTGTTACCCAACAGGTATCGCTCGGTTATTTAATCCAGGCCATAGGGTTCTGTGGTTTACCCTTATATCGTATCTCGAAATAGAGTCCTGTTTCGCCACTGCCGCCACTGCCACCTGATGTTGCTACAGGTTCACCCGCTTCAACCCAGTCTCCCGGCGACTTCATGAGTGTTTGATTTTGGCCATAAAGTGATAAGTAACCTTGACCATGATCAACGATTACTAAGAGTCCATATCCGCGCAGCCAGTCTGAAAACACCACTTGTCCATGATGAATAGCATGGACCATATCGCCTTCTTTAGCCCCAATTAAAACGCCGTTCCACTTTAAACGGTTTCCCAGTTTATTGCTACCGTAACGCGAAAGGAGAGAGCCTTGTGCTGGGCGTTGCAGCTTATTTTTGTATTTTCCCAGTCCTGTAAGAGACTGCTTAGGCGCAAACTGTCGCAATGTTTTTTCAATGGACTGAATAACCTTGCCAAGCTCTTGTTCATCGCGCTTTAATTTAGAAAGGCGCGAGTTCTGATTGCTATAGCTATTTTTAAGTTGCTGTAATGCAACCTTTTGTTGTTCCTTCAATTTGACTTGATTAGCTTGTTGTTCTTTTTGATTTTTCTCAAGCTCTGATAGCGAAACTAATGTGGTTTGTATTTCTTGTTCGATGGTTTTGAGTTGTTTTAAAGTCTCTTGCAACTCTTCAATATCATCGATGCGAGCTTGGTTGAGGTATCTAAAGTACTCAAGCATCCGTGAAACTTTAGTCGGATCTTCTTGATTGAGAATCAGTTTAACGTATTCCTGCTTTCCGGAAATATAAGCACTTTTTAGCTGAGCAGCCAATTGCTTGCGTTGCTTTTCTCTAAGCGTAATTTTTTGCTGTTGCTCAACTTTTAATTGGTTAAGCTTTTGTTGAGCGCTACTGAGTTTGTCACGGGTTTGTCTTAACTCGGTAGTGGCCTGAGCTAAAGCTCGATCAATGGTTTGGATCTTTTGCTGGGCTTCGCTTTGTTCTTTAAGGTTTGCTTGTAATTCTTTTTGGATATCAGAAATTGCAGCCTTAAGAATCTTAAGTTCTTTTTCAGCTTGCGCTTTATTATTATTCGCTGATTTAGCCGAAAGTGAAAAGGCCACCAAGAAAGTGATGAGGCATATCAATAATCGTCTTGGTGGCATCATTCAGTATTAACCTTGTTCAATGTTACAGCTTGAAAATCGGGCGACCAGTCATTTCATCAGGAATCGGCAGATCCATCAAGGTTAATAAAGTTGGCGCCAAGTCAGATAATACGCCGTCTGTGACAGCTGGCTCAGTTTTACGACCAATATAAAGTAAAGGCACCGGTTCGCTGGTGTGTGCGGTGTGGGCCTGGCCTGTTGCTGCGTCAGCCATTTTCTCGGCATTGCCATGATCGGCAGTAATTAATGCTTCGCCGCCTACCTTTTCCAGTGCTTCAACAATTCGGCCAATGCATTCGTCTAGAGCTTCAATGGCTTTTACTGTCGCTTCGAAGTTACCCGTGTGCCCAACCATATCAGGGTTGGCGAAGTTACAAATAATTGCATCGTACTCTTGGTTCTCGATGACCTTAACCAAATGATCCGTTACCAGCTTAGCGTTCATCTCAGGCTGTAAGTCGTAAGTCGCGACATCTGGCGAAGGGATTAATTCGCGATCTTCGCCAGTAAAAGGTGTCTCAACGCCACCATTGAAGAAGAAAGTGACATGCGCATACTTTTCAGTTTCTGCAATGCGTAATTGCTTCTTGCCGAGCTTCATGAGATGCTCACCAAGCACATTGTTCATGCTGATCGGCGGATAAGCGATAGAGGCATCGATATCCGTCGCATACTGAGTCAGCATCACAAAGTCTGCTAACTCCGGACGAGTCCCACGTTCAAAGCCATCAAAGTTGTCATTGGCAAAAGCTTTGCTGATTTGGCGCGCGCGATCAGCGCGATAGTTCATGAAAATAACGCTGTCCCCGTCCTCGATAGGGGCTGCTTCGCCAATAACCGTTGCTTTGACAAACTCATCGTTCTCATCGCGATCGTAAGCGGCTTTTAATGCACTAACACCATCAATGAATTGATATTCGGCTTTACCTTGAGTCAACATGTCGTATGCCATCTCAACTCGCTCCCAGCGATTATCCCGATCCATCGCATAGTAACGACCAACCATTGTGGCTAAGCGACCAACGCCAGCATCTTTACAAGCATTGTCGAGTTTAATGATACTGGCTTCAGCGCTTCGAGGTGGCATATCGCGGCCGTCTAAGAAGGCGTGAATATAAACCTTCTTTGCGCCGCGTTGCTGACACAGTTTTATGGCGGTATGGATGTGGTCTTCGTGGCTATGAACACCGCCCGGGGATAGCAACCCCATCAAGTGAACGGCTTTATCTTTGCTGACTGCCTTATCAATAGCTTTTAAGAGCGTCTGATTATCAAAGAAATCGCCGGTTTCGATATCTTTACTGATGCGGGTGTAATCTTGATAGACCACACGGCCCGCACCCAAATTCAAGTGTCCAACTTCTGAGTTGCCCATCTGACCATCAGGTAAACCAACGTCGGTCCCCGAGCCAGAAATCAGGGTGTGGCTGTACTGATCCCAATACTTGTCCCAATTCGGGGTATTGGCCGCCATGATGGCGTTATCTTTCGGATCTTCGCTATATCCCCAACCATCAAGAATGATCAAGGCAACAGGTTTTGGACTATTACTCATGAAATTAGATATAAATGACGAACTTATGAGCTATTGTATCGTGCCAAGGGTGGTGAGACCAGAGCAAAGACAGAGGTGACTCTATGTTAACCATAGGTTGTTACACATTTGGTCAGAAATAGATTGAATCAATACAGACGTTCATTCTATATTGTCCTCTTCATAATAATTTAAAGAAGTAATGTAAAAGAGGAATTTTTTAATGGAATTTGTTATTTATGCAATTGTAGCCCTTGTTGTCCTTGGTATCTTTTTAGGGGTTAAAACCGTCTCTCAGGGTAACCAATATACGGTAGAGCGCTTTGGTAAATACCGAAAAACCTTAACCCCCGGGCTACACGTAATCGTTCCCATCATTGATCGTATCGGCGCGAAAGTGAATATGATGGAGCAGGTCTTGGACATCCCCGCCCAGCAGGTCATTTCGCAAGATAACGCCACTGTGACGATTGATGCAGTGTGCTTTTACCAAGTCGTTGATCCTGTAAAAGCAACGTATGAAGTGAATCAACTGCATCGTGCCATGCAAAACTTGGTCATGACTAACATTCGTACGGTTTTAGGTAGCATGGACTTGGACTGGATGCTGTCGAAGCGTGATGAAATCAACGCACGTATTTTGACGATTGTTGATGAAGCGACAAATCCTTGGGGCGTAAAAGTCACGCGTATTGAAATTAAAGACATACTACCACCGCATGACTTGGTTGAAGCGATGGGGCGTCAGATGAAGGCCGAGCGTTTGAAGCGTGCACAAATTTTGGAAGCGGAAGGTACCAAGCAAGCGGAAATCTTAGAAGCTGAGGGTGAAAAGCAAGCTCAGATCTTAACCGCTGAAGGTGCCAAAGAAGCAGCATTCAGAGAAGCTGAGGCTCGTGAGCGTCAAGCCGAAGCCGAAGCGAATGCAACGACCATGGTTTCGAATGCGATTGCAGAAGGTAACGTGCAGGCGATTAACTACTTTGTGGCACAAAAATACGTAGACGCGTTAGGTAAGATTGCGACGTCAGACAACCAGAAAGTACTAATGCTACCGTTAGAAGCATCGTCGGTCATTGGTTCGGTTGCAGGCGTAGCCGAAATCGCTAAAGAAGCGTTCAGTAATAAGTAATCGCGGATAAAAAACAAATAGGAGTCGTTATGGAGTTCTTCTCAAGCGCAGAGTATTGGCACTGGATGGTTTTTGGTCTGGTGCTGTTGATTCTAGAAATGTTCGCACCTGGCGCTATCTTATTATGGCTAGGTATCGCAGCATTAATCGTCGGAAGCTTACTGCTGTTTCTAGGAGAACTCTTAACGCCTGAGTGGCAATGGATTGTATTCTCGGTGTTCTCGGTTGTGAGCATCGTTGTCTGGCGCAGTTACAGCAAAAAGCGAAGGTTGAATGAACCTGAAGAAGACAGCTCGTTGAATAACCGCGGCAAATCACTTATCGGCCAAACGTTCACCTTAGCCACCGCTATCGAAAACGGCGTGGGCAAAGCTAAAGTCGGCGACACTTACTGGCGCGTTACAGGACCTGAAACACCACAAGGTGAAAAAGTCAAAGTGGTTGGGTTTGAAGGCGCGACTTTGAAGGTGGAACCAATATAAAGCTGCACGGCTCTATGCTGTAGCTGTTGAAAGTTACAGGAGTTACAGAGTTGTTACGTTGAACGTCATAGCTAGCTTTTAAGAAGGGGGCGAAGAAACCTCACAAAAGCAACTGCGACTAAAGCTAGATGTAATTCATTTATAAAAAAACGATATAACCAAAAGAAATTTGATACAAAGCGATACAATATTCCTCTTGAGAAATTATAGAAGTCAATATAGCATTCTGTGGAATAACCACCTTGAAGTTTAGGTGATTAGTCGTAAAAACTTCATAAAAATAAAGCTTATAAGGGAAAAAGGATGAAAAAGATTTCAATATTACTATCAACTCTTTTATTTATATCTCTACTTCCATTGTTAGCTGAAGCTGACTGTGGGGGGAACTCATGTACCAATGTGTATGTGGATAAATTATCTGTTCAAGGCAATAGCTCTGAGTTAGTTTATATAGGTACAAGTGGGGATGAGGCGCAACTTGACTGCGAAGCTCATGCCGGACTTTATGCCATTCTAGACTCGAATCAGGGAAATGCAGATAAAATATACTCTACTCTTCTAGCTGCCCAGTTGGCAAACAAGAAAGTTAAGATCAGAATTGCTACGAATACAGTGGGATGTAAAGTGGCTTACATTACTCTTGACCGCCAATAATAACGGTCAAACGGACTTGGTGTGAAAAAGTTAGGGTTAGCGCGGTTATATTACGTCCTCATTCACAGCTCACGCAGAAATATTAAAAACAGGCACTAATAAAATTGCATCGCTTTATTCATACGGTTATTTGAATAAAATTGATGTCTATATTCCTTTTAAAAAGGGGCTTTGTGAATACCCGACGGATGTTACCTTTACCCACAGTAACCAGGATTCAAAACCATGGTGTCCTTCGAGTTAACTGCCTATACCGCCAAAAAAAACCTTCAGTTCCAAGTCGACTCATATCAAATATGGAGTGGCCCTACTAAGACAAAATGTAAGGTCGATACAATAATTTTGAATTAGGGAAAATATCATGAAAATCAGAGTGTTTTTGCTACTTGTTTTATTAATGAGCGGAGGTAGTGCTTCAACCGCAGCAGCATTATATTGTAAAGGAAAGATTAGCAAAGTATTTGTTAGAGATAATGGAGATCTCCTAGTCTACTTAGACTGGAGGAGAAATTACTCAAAGTTGTGACATTTGAACGAAGCAGATTTGAGTACAGTTGTTTGTTCGATGTGGGCCTCATACGCAGCAAAGGCTTTGGAGTAATAAATAGCAGTTATTCATAGTTATAAAGCGTTTAATGGGATAACGTGTCAGGATTTGCCGACATATAGCAACACTCCTACTACAAACTATTTGATGCTTAAAAACTGAAAATATAACCGAAAAAATTAATAATTGAATAATTGGAGAAAGGCGATGACTCTCATCAGAGCTACGAAAGTATTTCTAGCATTAATAATCTTTTTAGCTATATCTAGTTTGAAAGCTGCACCAGGAGCGCCAGAAAATGTAGAAATACGCTCTGATGAAGCCAGTAAATATGTATTAATACATGGCGATGTACCATTTTTGGTTCCTGTTAAGGCAAGCGATGATGATGGTAATTTTTCTGTATCTTGGGACGAAAATAGCGGTGCAGATTATTATCAATATCGCGTATGTGAAGATGGAGTCTGCGGTGATTGGGAGCAAACAGGAGCAAATTCAGTTGGCATTCAAGTAAACGGTGCAGGTGATTTCACGGTGGAAGTCAGTGCTTGTGATGCAAGCGGCTGTAGCTCAGTCAGCAGCTCTGAAGAACTGTATGTTAACCCTCAAACGGTTATCAGTGAGGAGTCTCCGGAAGCAGCACCGTTACGCAACACAATGACGACAGCTGATATACCGGCAGCTTTAGACTCTTCAGATAAAGTCGGGGCTGTTGCAGGTCAGTTCCGTGTTAATGAGTCAGGACAAGCAACGTATAATGTTCCAATTTTTACCCCAAAAGGACGTGGCGGTATAAAGCCAAGCGTTTCCCTCAGTTACAGTTCTCAAGGGGGGCATGGAACACTGGGAGTTGGTTGGTCTCTTGCAACAGGATCGGCGATTACACGTTGTCGACAAACATCAGAAATTGATGGAGTGGATAAGGGCATAACCTTAACGCTTGATGATAGATTCTGCTTAGATGGTCAGCGCCTTATCCTAGCAAGTGGAGTTTACGGAGAAGCTAACTCTACTTACCGTACAGAAATTGCAAGTCAAACAAAAGTGGTCGCAAAGGGGACTGCTGGTGAGGGACCTTCTTATTTTGAAGTGTATAGAAAGGATGGTTCAAAAAGCCTGTATGGATATACTTCAGATTCTCAATTAGAAGCGAATGTCGTTAATTCACTAAGCGGTTCAGCGGTTAGCTCTGATGTGCAGGATACTGTCATTAGGTGGTCTCAAAGTAGTTATATAGATAACCCGTATCTTAATACACCTAATACCATTCACTACGAATATCAAAAATCAGAGAATTTTGGTGAGCAAGTCTTAGAGAAAATAACATACCCCCCGTCAGTTGAAATTGACTTTGTTTATCAGCGCACTTTTATTCAAGGAGGTATGAGTGTTGGGGGATACAGTCGAACATCGAAAAAGCTAACCCAAATTATTGTCCGAGACAACAACATTGATGTCAGAAAATATGACCTAGCTTATAAGACAAAACAACAGTCTCCAATGTCAGAATTTGAAGACGGTCCATTTCTAGATCCAGGGTACACAGTAACTGTAGATCAGTATCCTTTACGTTTAAATCGAATAACAGAGTCAGCGAAAAATAGTAGTGGAATTTGGATTAGCAAAAAGCCAACTGACTTTGAGTGGATTGAAAACACCTCAGGTTATTATGAAGGTAATTTTGAAACTGAGCTAGAAGCACCGACTTGGGTTACTGAATATGACAGTAAGATCTTTAGAGGTAACTTCCAAGCGGGTGATATTAACGGCGACGGAAATCAAGACTTAGTCTACGCTGAAAAAAGACCTTCTGACGGTAGCATCATTTATCGTATATTGAAGTCGAAAGGCGGTAACTATGATCAGATTGGGGGATCATTTGAACCGATAAACTCATCCCAAAATATCGGTGTTCAAGGTCCTGAGCGTGATGATTTTACATGGTCTCTTTTTGACTATAATGGTGACGGATATACCGACCTATTTACCACCGACCACAATGGAAGTGGCTCCTATGATATCAAAGTCCTAAAAGGTGGCTTAGTAGGATATTTTGGGTATAACTCAATAGTTAGTGGTATCACAACAACATCGCATAAGACATCTCGTCCGCAAGACTATAACGGTGATGGCTTGCCAGATTTGCTGATAAAAAATGGTTCAGGATGGCAGGTTTTATGGATGGAGAAAACGGGGGAATCGACAAGCCCACAAGAGTGGGGAAGCCCTCAGCCTATATCCTTTATAGGTTTCCCGGAAAAACCAGAGTCTAATTTCACAGGCGGTTATGTGTATTTGGAAGACTTCGAAATGAACAAGCACCGGGTCGCCGATTTTAACGGAGATGGTAGTGCTGATTTAGTGGTTACAAGAACGATTACCAAGCAATATACCTGTGGTGAAGGAGGAGAGCTAGAGCCTTTAAGTTGCAGTGAGGAAGTGAGTAAAGCTGACTATATTGCACTGTCTGACGGCAATGGTAATTTCAGCAAGTCAACAGCTTTACCGAGTGGTGTAGCGAAGGATAGCGACGATAATAGGATTGAGCAATTCAGTGATGTCAACGGCGACAGCCTTGCTGATTATTTATACAAGGACAAATCAGATGACTATTGGTATTACCGACTCAATACAGGGATAAAACTTTTAAGCCCTGTTAAGCTAATCGCGGTTGGAACAAGTGCTTATCCGGTATTACTTGACTACAACAGCGACGGTAGAAAAGATATTGTCTTTACCAAGAGCGGTGATTTGCATGTGGTTGCTGGTAAGGAATTGGGTTTCCACTACGAAGCCATATCAACGAATATCAGAATCGGTACCGGCAATCGAGTGTCCTCCTATGCCGACGTTAATGGCGATGGCATTCTAGAACACCTTAGAATTGATATGAGTAGTAGCACTCATACGATCAGAGTGGATAGGCCAAAACAGCCTGATGAAACGCACCGTTACGTCATTAATAAAATTAAAAATGGGATGTCTAATGTCACGGATATTACCTATAAGCCGCTAACAACAGACAGTGATCTTTATACCAAGGGAAGCGGTGCTGCCAACTTAGCTTGGGGTGCTGGAGCGAATTGCTCTACCAATAATCGAACCAATTGTTCGCCAGTATTCGACTTAAACGGTCCAATGTATGTCGTTTCAGAAGTAGAAAGTACCTCTCCTACAGTAACAAACCCAGCAGGGAAAAGTGGGGTTAGTTATCGCTATGGTGAAGCCAGAATGCAGGCCAAAGGGCGTGGATTCCTTGGTTTTGAGTGGTTAGAAACAAAAGACTTGCAAACGGGTGTCATTACTCGCACAGAATATAGGCAGGATTATCCATTTATTGGTAGCCCCTTAAGAACTACGGTTAAAATTAACAATCAAGTTATTAGCGACTCCTACAATCAATGGGCTAAAAAAGGCATTGTATTAGGAAGCAATAAGAAAATTGTTTTCCCTTATATATTCAGGTCTGCCGAAACTCAGTGGAACTTGAATACTTCTGGCGGAACAACGTTAAACTCACAGACCTTAACCCAGTCTGAGTATGATGACTTTGCCAATGTCACGAAGCAGATAACTATCCAAAGCGAGAGCACACTTTACTCGCCGGGTGATGATTTTATTCCGAGTTTAGACAGCTCAACAGGCTTAACTAAAATCGTAACGAATAATAGCTACAACGAAAATATATTAAAATGGCAATTAGGGCGACTGACGAGTGCGAGTGTCAGGCATGATCGTAATGGAGATAGCATTACACGTGATAGTGCATTTCAATATTATGCGGATACAGGTTTCCTTAAGAAGGAGATCATTGAACCGAACTCTTCCGATATTCGTGAGAAGTTAACTACTGTTTATCAGTATGATAATTACGGAAATATAACTCTGAAAAGAACTTGTTCATTGAATGTCAGTGATTGTTTGAACTCAACAAATGTTGATGATACTGACCCCTATCATATCAATCGTTGGACAGAATCTATTTATGACTCAGATGGACGCTATGTCACCAAAAGTAAAAATGCGTATGGACAAGTCACTCAGCAAGTATTCTCTAGGAATGCATTGGGACAACCCATTGAGTCTCGTTCGTTAAGCGGAGTAACAACCTTAAATGGTTACGGCGCTTTCGGACATAAATACTTCTCATATAACAGTGCCGGCAACTGGTCAAAAGAAACTAAGTTTTTATGCAACAGTAACTGTCCTTCTTTGGCGGTATATGGGGTGAAATCTGAGGTAGCCACTGGTAAGAAGTCATACGTATATTTTGATGCCCTAGGTCGAGAAATTCAGAAAGCAGCGATTGGTTTTGATGGCCGGTATTCAGTAACGACTACTGAGTTTAATCTCCGAGGTTTAGCGGTTAAAGCCACGGAACCTAAGCTCCGTGACTACCCCTATAGCTCAGTATCAGACGCTTACTTTGCAACAACGGACTATGACGTTCTTGGTCGACCTGAAGTCATAACTAACCCCGATGATGGAACAACAGAGATTGCATACGAGGGGAAGCAAGTTATAACCACAAATCCGCTTCTTCAAGTCAAAACTGAGAAAAAAGATAGCTCTGGCAAAACAGTTGAAGTAATAGATAACAAGCTTAACTCATTGCACTATGATTATAATGCAACGGGTGACTTAACCACGCTCACTTTTGTTAACCAAGTGCAGTCAGAAATGCAATATGACGATCTTGGACGAAAAATCTCAATGAAAGATGCGGATAAAGGTGGGGCTGACGGTAAAGCTTGGACTTATGAATACAACGCATTGGGTGAATTAGTTACACAGACTGATGCTAAGAGCCAAACGATCATCACTTATCGAGATCGCTTAGGCCGGATAATTAAGCGCCTCGATAAAAATTCCAGCGGTACCATTACCGGCAATCATCAGTGGTTTTATAATAACAACGCCTCACCGACCAATTACGGCTATGACGTGGGCAAGGTTTATAAAGAGATCGATTATATCTCAGGCTATGAAGTGCTTTATGGTTATGACGATATAGGAAGATTGGATCAAACCTCCACATATATTGATAATGAGCTGTACATTGCAAGTACAGTTTTCGACCAGTTTGGTCGAGTATTCCAATCCTTTGACGCGGCGAGCTCAGAGTTTGCTAATGCAGGAACCCGTAATGTCTACAACCCATACGGTTATTTAGAAAGTGTCCATGATGCCCGAGGCGAGCCTCAATTAAGTAATCGATTACACTTTATTGAAGCGATGGATGCGCGCGGAAATGTAACGGTAGAAATCAAAGGTACAGATACGCGTACAGCAACAACCTATTTTGCAGATACTGGGCGCTTAAAAACAATCAGCACCGAGTCCAATAATAAACAAATCCAATTATTAGAATACTACTGGGATGCAATTGGCAACCTAAAGTGGAGAGAAACCAAAGATACCGTTACTAACGACATGATCCGCGAAGATTTTCTATACGATGAACTGAATCGTTTAACTAGCGCAGATCATCCCAATGAGAGCATGGATATTACTTATTTTGATAATGGTAATATTAGAACCAAGTCTGGGGTTGGAACGTACAGTTATGGTGGAGCTTGTAATGGTGTTACAGCGGGTCCTCATGCGGTAACGCAAACCACTTCCGCAGAGGGCGATGCAACTACCTATTGCTATGACGAAAACGGCAATATGCTGAGCGGTGATGGCCGTACCATGAGTTATAGCACCTTTGATAAGTTGGTGCGCGTTGATAAAGGTGGGCACACTACGAAATTTGATTATGCACCAAGTCGTAGTCGTTATAAGCGTGTGGATATTGCGGATGGTAAAACAACCACCACTTATTACGTCGGCAATGTAGAAATTATTAAGCATAGTGATAAATCGTATACCACTTATAGACGAAATCTAGGTGGGGCTTTAGTCGAAGAAAAAACGAATGGAACTAAGAAAATACATTATCTGCATAAGGACCATTTAGGCTCGACAGACGTTATTACAAATACTTCGGGTAACGTTGTTCAGCATTTTAGCTTTAATGCTTTTGGCGAACGTCGAGATCCTATTAACTGGGAAACCTATACTAGCGGTAGCTTCTTAAGTTTAAGTCCGATGAGCAGTGCTTTATCTATGCGCGGCTATACCGGGCATGAGCAGGTGGACGAAGTCGGCCTGATACATATGAATGGACGGGTTTATGATTCAAAACTGGGACGATTTATTCAAGCCGATCCACATATCCAGGCACCATCAGATTCGCAGAACCTGAACCGCTATAGTTATGTGAATAACAACCCGCTGAGTTATACCGATCCTACAGGGTATTTCTTAAAAAACCTTCTTAACCCAATGAGAAATATAACCCGCGGTATAATGAGAGCGGTGGGATATGAAGCATCAAGCTGGCTAGTAAAAGTTGGTTCAATGTTCTGTGGACCGTGGGCGGCAGCCTGTGCTGCAGCTGGAACATATGACCTGAATCGTGCTTTTGGTGCAAGTACGGGAGACGCATTAAAAGCAGGCATTGTCGCAGGCGCTACTACGTACGCATTCCAACAAGCCGGGGGAGGATACGAAGGGTATAGTTATGGAGATATTATTAAGGATGGTTTAATAACGGCAGCTTCTTACAAAGATCCAAAATTAGGACAAGCTTTAAATTATGTTTTTAATGGCTTTGATCCAAATAGCGTAGGCGATTCTACAAGAAACTTAGTTTCGGCGTACGGTAAAGTCAAAGCCAGTGAAGAGTTTGAGCGTTTTGCTAGGAAGAATGGGATGACTTTGCAGGAGCTGAATTTATATATGCTGGGGGCCTCGTTCTTAGGAAATGAGATGGTAGGCACGAGATTTTACCAAGACTTCAATCAAGATGGTAATAATCAACAGGGTATTATGGGGATTCTTTCAAGAAATATCCCGCAAGGCGCTTTAATTACAGATCAAACTTTAAATAAAAGTATAGGCTTGGTTTTTGATGTAATTGATATAGCTTTAGGTTATCAAGGTATTATAACTGCATCTGGTTATGACTTTATTCGGAATGGAAATAGCACAAACGTTCTTTATGGACACAGTTTAGGTACTTTAGATGTGAGTACTCTGGTAGCTAGGGGATGGGCTAGCTCAGGAAAGATTTATTCATTACCCTTTGGAAACATCGCACCAGCTAATATATCAACTACATTAGGGGAGTTCGATATCGTAAATGGAGCTGTGTTTGGAACTATTTTTAATCCTTGGTCTAACGTTACTGATTGTGGCAGTGCCATGGGGTTATGTCATACTTACAGCGAAAATTATAAAGGTAAATAAATGACTAAATTAGTTATTTTGTCTATTACTTTATGGTTATTGTCGTCGTGCTCTATATTCTCTGCACCTAACACATTAACCATAGACAAAAACACTGGCCCGATTAAGATATCTTCTTGCGTTAAGTTTGCACAGCAGAAGGTTACTGTTTTCTATGAGAGGAAAAAATCTGGGGGGGGGAGTTACAAAGGAGATGTCGCTTTTTCATTTAAGCCACAAACTTTGTTAGAAAGTGGTAATAAGGAGAGTTGCAAAAGCTATTCTAATGTGACTTTTAAGGATATTTTAAATAATACGATAGCTGATACTGGTAGGTTTAAAATTGCAATCTCGCTAAAGTTGGTAATAGATTCAAACGTTTTCCATGGTAGAGGCGAAAGTGGTTTTTACAACTCTTTTGGTGACTTTTTGAGTAATAATATACAAGTAGCAAGAAAAATAGCTTTAGAGTTAGCAATTAAAAAGGCTATGAATAAAGCAAGCGTAGCCTCGAAAGAACGTAAGTGAATTCGAGGTTTTGAATAAATGGTGAATAAAAATAATTGGGTCAGAGTGCATTTTAATTAGCTTAGGGTGCAGAATAAATGGGTCAGAGTTAGTTTATCAAGTATAAGGAAGCTTGATCTACAGATGGCTTTGTAGCGAAATTACGAGCGTAAAGACGTGAATCATAGGGACTTAGACGAGTTATAATTCAGTGGTTCCAATTTGAGATGAAAGTGAAAGGTAATTAATGAAAAAGCTAATATTAGCAGTAGTGATAACGTTACTATCAAGTACAGGCTCTGCTACGAATGCCTGGTATTGGGGAGAGGTTACACAAGTAATGACTTTTACCGATGATGGAAGCTTCTTCGTGACTATTGATAATGGAGATATTGCAACAAATTGTAATTATAGCCGAATTAGGTTCACGGTCACTGATATGGGTTCTGAAAGGACGAAAGCAGCGCTTTCGATGGCATTAACCGCACTTACTGCGGGCAAGCAATTTGGTGTTGTTGTTGATCTAGATCAAACAACAAGCTCTAACTGTTATGCGTCTAGTACTTCAAGCCAAGGTGCGGCAATAAAGTAAGCGCAAAAAAGGACAGACCTATTTTCTGAAGTAAGTTGAGAAAAGAAAATTGAATTACTCAATATAAACAAGCTAGTGCATAAATAAATTTAGGCTGACTGTGACATATTAAAAAGAGACTGCGTTTAAGAGAGTCGAATAATAAATAAAATAGGAAGGAAAAGGTGTGTATAAAATTATAGTAATAATAGTCTTGGCTATTATGCCGAATGCTTTAGCTGAATATATTACAGGCGAGGTTAAAAGGATTTATGCAGTGAATGATAAGGTTCATTTTAGAATAAAAGGAGATGACTGCATTACGGGTAGTCAATATTACTATTTCAAGATGAACGACACTTCTGCTAATACTGTTATTGATGCTAAGAACTGGTACTCGATGCTTCTAGCTAGTGCTATGGCAGGAAAGCCTGTCTCTGTCAAAGTTAACTCTTGTCCGACAGAGGGTAGTGTCGAAATTAGTTATCTTTATCAAGAATACTAATCAGGTCTGTCATTTTAAGTACTCCAAAAGTCATTTACAGTAAAAAAATAAGTAATAAGTAATAAGTAATAAGTAATAAGTAATAAGTAATAAGTAATAAGTAATAAGTAATAAGTAATAAGTAATAAAACTATGATTAAAAAGATCGTTATTGGTGTTATGGCTTTGCTACCTTTGACCGTTAATGCGGGTTCTACCAATGCAAAAATTGAGAGAATTCTTTTTTTGGAAACGGGGGAAGTAGGACTCGTATATGTTTACCCCGAGGGTGGTGTGAATAACCCACCTGAATGCCATGGGGCTAACAGGGATTACATATCATTTGATGCGTCGAGGCCTATGGCTAAAGAGTATATTAGTGGTCTTATGGCGGCAATGATGGCGGATAAAAAACTTACCCTAAGGACTGAGGGTGACTGCATTGATCAGGGTGTTTCTGATACGTTGAAGTATTTCTCAATTCATAAAAATTAGTCGGTAATATAAATAATAAAGGATAGGTTTTACAGGATGAAAATTTTAGTTTTCTTGTCTTTATAAGTCCATTAAGTGTATTTGCGGGTTCATGGTCTGACTGGGCGGTACCTTCTCGTGTTGATGTTGAGCGCGGAAATGGCGTAATGGTTTGGGGTAACTTTGGGAATGCAGAAAATTGTGCTATTGGTAATCGAATCTATATCCCAGAGAGCCACCCTCAATACGACAAGGCCTATGCAATGGTTTTGGCTGGTTTTTCAGCGAATAAAGAAGTTCACTTTTATGTAACAGGATGCCAAAAAGTGGGATGGTATAACAGTACTGAGGATGCATTTAATTATTCTGTGCATACCATTCATATACGCCAACCCTAATCTGGAGAAATAATGAAGAAAGCTGCTTTTTGTCTCAGTTTGTTAACATTGCTATCACTTTCCTCTACAGTGTTTGCTGAGCAGCCGAGCTGTCAGTATAGTTCTGGAGTCGCTCCATATTGTAGTTATAAAGGTAAAGTAAAAAGAGTTTATGTAAACGACAGAAGTCAGATACTTTTGTACTTTGATACAACTTTGCCTGTACCAGAAGCAGAAAAGGTGGGCTATTCAATTACGCATGGGAATGCGGCGATATACAAAATCAGTAATAATGCTGATTTCGCAAAAATGTTGTACTCTACTCTTCTCTCAGCCAACACACAGGATCGAAATGTCAGCATTCAAATGAGAGGTGTAACGAGCGGTTATATGACAATTGATAGGATTTGGTTTGGTGATTGATATGCTCAGAACCGCGATGTTTACAGTATTAATTCTCATATCAGAAATAAGTGCTGCGGTGAATAGCCAGTGGCAAACCTCAGCAATAGAGAAAATCTACCCACTCTTGACAGGAGACTTTGTACTCACTTTCACAGAGATAAATACAAATTGTCGTGATGGGGCTAGTAATGCTTATTATTACGTTAAAGAGGGCGTTAATGGCGTTAAAAGAGAAGGCGTTAAATCAATGTTAAGTGTTGCGCTTTCGGCTGCCTCAATGGGCAAAGAAATTACGGTAAACTTTGATGCAGATTTAGATTCTGGTGCAATTAACAGATTATATATAAAGTTTTAAAAAATAAAAGCCCCGAGTCGGGGCTTTATTATTCTACTATGCGGCGTTACGTTCGTCCTGAGAAGATTGATGATCCTCGTACATCTTTTTGAGTTTGCTGGAGTTAGCCAGTAGATACTCGAAGGATGCCAGTGATGCTTTAGAGCCTTCGCCCATAGATACGACGATTTGTTTATACGGCACCGTGGTGACATCACCGGCAGCATAAATACCCGGTTGCGAGGTTTCGCATTTTTCGTTAATGACGATTTCACCGAACTTTGTGGTTTCGACCACATCGCCGAGGAAGTGACTGTTAGGCACTAGGCCAATTTGTACAAAGACACCTTCTAATTCAATACTGTGGTTTGTTTCGGTTGCTCTATCGGTATACTCGATAGAGGATACTTTTCCATCAGTAGCGTGTATTTCTTTGGTAGCAACGTTTTTTAGAATCGTGATATTGTCTTTTGATTCGGCTTGGTCGACCAATACTTTGTCGGCTTTTAAGTCGGGCATAAACTCGAAGACGGTTACAGATTTCACGATACCTGCTAGATCCAACGCCGCCTCGATACCAGAGTTACCGCCACCGATGACGGCAACATCTTTACCTTTAAAGAATGGGCCATCGCAGTGCGGGCAGTAAGCCACACCATTACCGACGTTTTCTTTTTCACCTGGAATACCCAGTTCTCTCCATTTAGCGCCTGTGGCGATAATCATGGTTTTAGTATCAATAACTTCGCCAGATGACAAGGTGATATTTTTGATATCGCCTTGGCTCACTTCTGTCACGCGCAAATGTTCTTTGACCGTAACATCATACTCGTTTAAGTGTGCTTGTAACGCACCTGATAATTCAGGACCTGTGGTTTTTGGCACAGAGATTAAGTTTTCAATACCCATGGTGTCTTTAACTTGGCCGCCGATGCGGTCGGCAATTAACGTCACTTTTAAGCCTTTACGAGCGCTGTAAATAGCTGAACTGACGCCCGCTGGGCCACCGCCGATAACGACGACATCTTGCAGAGGTAGCTTTTCATTAGCGTCGGCTTTAGCGATTGATGGATCAAACGCTAATAACTTATCGATAAGTTCTGCCGCAGTCACTTTACCGTTGGCAAATAACTCACCGTTTAGGTAAACGCTGGGTACGCCCTGAATATCGCGCTCTTCAATGACGTTTTGGAATAAGCCACCGTCAATCATCTCTGCTGAAATGTTTGGGTTTAACACGGCAAATTGGTTTAACGCTTGAACCACGTCTGGACAGTTGTGACAGCTTAAGCTCACAAACACTTCGAATTTCATGTCTTGGTCAATATTTTTGACCATGCTTTGTAGTGAGCTATCTAATTTTACCGGTGTTCCTGCAGATTGAAGCACTGCAAGCACTAAGGAGTTAAACTCGTGTCCTGAAGGGATTCCTGAGAACTGGATGCCGCTGTCTACGCCATCGACTTCCAGTAAAAAGCTAATGGGACTACGTAATAAGTTTACAGAGCGTTCTTCAACATTAATACGATCACTAACGCTAGCAAACTGCTCTAAAAAGTCTTTCAGTTCCTCGCGCTTTGAATGTTCACCGTTTTGCAAGACGAAAGTCACCGTCTTTTGCATCTCGGCGGTATAGCTTTTCAAAGCTTCTAGAATTTGTGTATTTAGCATGATATTCACCTTGTCTTGCAATTGTTTTGGTTATTCCCGCTTTAAAGTGTAAGTGTGCGGGAGTGACGCTCGCTTGGCGCTGTTGACCAAGCGAGCCATAAAGTCGATTAAATCTTACCGACTAAGTCTAAAGATGGTGCTAATGTTTCTTCACCTTCTTTCCAAGCTGCTGGGCAAACCTGGCCTGGGTTGTCACGTACGTATTGAGCGGCTTTGATTTTACGAACCAACTCATCAGCATCACGACCTACACCTTCAGCAGTAATTTCCATGACTTGGATAACGCCGTCAGGGTCGACCACGAAAGTACCTCGATCTGCAAGGCCTTGACCTTCACGCATCACTTCGAAGTTGCGAGTGATTTCACCTGTTGGGTCACCGATCATGCCGTATTTGATTTTGCCAATAGTGTCAGACGTTTCGTGCCATGCTTTGTGAGTGAAGTGTGTATCGGTTGATACTGAGAACACTTCTACGCCACGACTTTGTAGTTCTTCGTAATGATCCGCTAGGTCACCAAGCTCCGTTGGGCATACAAACGTGAAGTCTGCTGGGTAGAAGAAAAAGACTGCCCATTTGCCTTCGATGTCTTTGTTTGATACTTCAACGAACTCGCCGTTCTTATAAGCTGTCGCGTTAAATGGCTTAATTTCAGTATTGATAAGTGCCATGTGTGGCCTCCTGTTGATTCATTTAAGGTTGTATGTGATTACGGTGTTAAGTATAAGGATAAGCATGATTTAGTAAATTTGAATTAATTGATGCTTATGTTCTAAAATAGTGAACATAAGCAAGCAATAGGATTATCATGATTTCTTTTAAACAGCTGACGTACGCTTTGGCCGCCGCGGAAACATTGCACTTCAAAAAAGCTGCGGAAAAGTGCAACATTAGCCAGTCCGCCCTCAGTACCGCCCTTAATCAACTGGAAGAGCAACTGGGTGTGCAAATTTTTGAGCGGGACAATAAAAAAGTCTTGGTGACACCAATTGGGCAGGAAGTTTTGGACCGGGCGCAACAGATCGTTTTACAGGTTAGTGCGCTGGAGGGGCTGTCTGAGAACTTGCTGGATCCCTTGAGCTTTCCTTTATCTGTGGGTGTGATTCCGACGATTGCTCCTTATTTATTGCCGAAAATGTTTCCGCTACTACATGACGAGTTCCCAGGCGCTGAGTTACGAATCGTTGAAGAGCAGTCGCATGTGTTAGTGGATATGGTGCGAAGGGGTGAGTTGGATACGGCCATTTTAGCCTTGCCTTATCCTCATGATGGGCTTTTATCGTTAGAGTTTTGGCAGGAGGACTTTTATTGGGTTACGTTAAAAGATGATAAATACAGTGGTTTAAAAGAGATAACCAGTGACGAGCTCACTCATAGTAACTTAATGTTGCTGAAAGAGGGCCACTGTTTAAAGGACCACATACTTGATGCCTGTAAGCTGACTGAGCAAGCTGCTAATCATGGGTTTGGTGCAACCAGCCTCAATACCTTGGTGCAGATGGTAATGGGACGACTCGGGACCACCTTGATTCCAGAAATGGCGATGGAGCAATTGATTTCACAAAACAAGGAGTTAAAGGCGGTACATCTGAATGAAAAAGGACCGCACCGCAAAATTGCTTTCTTGATACGCCCAAACTTTACTCGTTTAAACAGTGTGGATGCTCTTAAGGCCATTTGCCAAAAAGCCCTCGACGACTAATTTTAGTCATTTTGCTAAGGAGCAAGCTCTAGGCTAGGGCGCGGTTTTGTGTATAATGCAATGTTTTAAATCTCAGCATAAACTCTAGGTTTCCTGACAAATGCAGCAGTTATTTGAATTCTTTAGCAACCATCCATTCTTAGGTTCGGCGTGGTTAGCGTTCGCGCTTTTGTTGTTGATTAGTATTATTAAAACCATGACCAGTGGCTCTCAGGCTTTAACGCCATTGACAGCGACTCAAATGATCAACAAACAAGATGCGCAAGTGGTTGATTTAAGGTCAGTTGCTGACTTTAATAAAGGTCATATTCACGGTGCCATCAATATTCCTTTTACTAAATTGAAGGATAGCACTAAGGACCTTGAAAAAAATAAGCAGGGCCCCATTATTATGGTTTGTGCCACTGGAATGCAGTCTGGTAGTGCCGCAATTTTATTGCGCAAGCACGGTTTCCAGCAAGTGCATAAATTGAAAGGTGGTATCCAGTCTTGGACTGGTGACAATTTACCTCTGACAAAAGGTTAAGCAATAATTATGGCGACAGTTGATATCTATACCAAAGGCTATTGCCCATTTTGTGTACGAGCAAAGCATTTACTGGATAAACTAGATGTTGATTACAACGAAATAGCGATTGACGGAAACAGTGAGTTGCGCCAAACCATGATTGAGATTGCTGGCGGGCATACAGTGCCACAAATCATTATCAATAATCAGCCGATTGGTGGCTGCGATGATTTGTATGCATTGCATGCGGCGGGCAAGTTAGAACCTATGTTGGAACAATCGTAATTATTACAACAACTCAAAACATTAAATATTAAAGAGAGTACAGTTATGGCAGATGAAAATTCAGCAAATCAAGCAGCAGGCGAGCAACAAGTTGAAACTCCTGAGGGTGTTCAATTAGTCATTCAAACGATCTATGCAAAAGATATCTCGTTTGAAGCTCCTAACTCACCAGAAATCTTCCTGGAGCAGTACAAGCCCGAGATTAGCGTGAACCTGAATAATCGCGTTAAAGACCTAGAAAATGATAGTTATGAGACAGAACTACAGGTAACTGTAACGTCTAAAGTTGGTGAGAAAACTGCTTTTATTGCAGAAGTTAAATATGGTGGAGTTTTCGCAATTAAAGGTATGGACGATGAAACTCGTTCACGCTTATTAAGAACTTTCTGCTGTGAACAGTTGTTACCGTATGTTCGTGAAGCAATTTCGGAAGCAGTTTCACGTGGTGGCTTCCCGCGCTTCGTACTTCAGCCAATAAACTTTAACTCTTTATACCAACAAGCCCAGCAACAAGCTGCACAGCAGGGCGAAGCTAACGCTTAATGGCTGATCTTAAGTCTTTTGCGGTTCTGGGCGCAGGCTCGTACGGAACTGCTCTAGCTATTGTTTTAGCGAGCAATGGCCATCAGGTAAACATGTGGGCGCGTGATGCGGCTCAGGCTGCAACTATGCAAGCTGAGCGTAGCAACTCGCGCTATTTACCTGATGTGACTTTTCCAAAGGGACTAGAAGTAACTGATGATATCGCTAAGGCTGTTTCTGACTCAGATGTGGTTTTAGTCGCTGTCCCCAGTCATGCTTTTCGTTCAGCTTTGCAATCCATAAAACCACACCTAATTAACGAGTTACCTATTATCTGGGCGAGTAAAGGTTTAGATCCTGATACCGGTGATTTGCTGGGTAATGTCTTAAAAGAAGAGCTTGGAGCATCTCAGCCTCACGCTATTTTGTCTGGACCTAGCTTTGCCAAAGAGATGGCTCGAGGAATGCCAACCGCGATTAGCTTGGCATCTGATGACCCAGAGTTAGCAGAGCAATTAGCACTCGACTTCCATAACGAACGATTCCGAGTTTATATCAGTAGTGACGTTATCGGTTTACAGATCGGTGGTGCGGTTAAGAATGTGGTTGCTATCGGCGCCGGAATCGCTGATGGTCTAGGATTTGGTTCGAATGCTCGTACTGCATTAATTACCCGCGGACTAGCCGAAATGAAGCGCTTAGGTGTTGCTTTAGGTGGTAAACCTGAAACCTTTAATGGTATGGCTGGAATGGGTGACTTGGTCTTAACCTGTACGGATGATCAGTCACGCAACAGACGTTTTGGTTTAGCGTTGGGGCAGGGCGGTGATCGCGAAGGTGCGGAAAACGCTATCGGACAAGTTGTTGAAGGCGTAAGGAATGCTCATGAAATTCATATGTTGTCTGAGCGTGTTGGCGTCGAAATGCCCATTTGCGAAGCGATATATAAAATCATTTACGAAGGTGCGGATCCCAAAGCTGCGGCTCGTGAATTATTGACCCGCGATCTTAAAGCGGAGTCTTAAGACTTTTAAAGTCTTCTTATTGGCAGCCTTCAAAACCAAGCTGCCTCAAAGCTTCAAATGCCATGATCGCCGCGGTGTTTGAAAGGTTTAAACTTCGACTTCCTTCTTTCATCGGTATTCTCAGCAGGGTCGTCGCCAACTCTTCTAAGATGTGATCCGGCAATCCTCGTGTTTCAGGGCCAAAAATAAAATAGTCACCATCTTGATATTGGATTTGATGGTAATGCTGTTTACCCTTAGTGCTGAGCGCAAATAATCGTTGTGGCTGTTGCGAGGCTTTAAAATGTTCAAAGTCATCATGGATGATAACGTTAGCCCACTCATGATAATCCAATCCTGCACGTCGCATACGCTTGTCGTCGAGCTCAAAACCAAGGGGCTTGATTAGGTGGAGTTGCATCCCCGTGTTGGCACAAAGCCTGATGATATTGCCAGTGTTAGGCGGAATTTCAGGCTCAAATAAAACGATGTGCAACATATTATTCTTCTTCAGTTCTTGGTTCGGAGTGTTCTTGCCAGTATTTTAGTTTACGCGTAAGTGTATTGCGACCCCAACCAAGCACTTTTGACGCTTTTTGTTTATGGCCCTGAGTTAGTCGCAAAGCTGACTCGACCACAAACTCTTCAAACTGTTGTTGCATTTCAATCAGTATCTCACTATTCCCTTGGTGATACTCACTATCAATTTTCTTTTCAATTTGCTGTAACCATAAAGGAAGCTCTTGCCTTTCTCTTTTACTATCAACGGCTCGTTGGCAAAGTTTAATAACATGATTGATATCAAAAGGCTTAGGTAAGTAATCAAAAGCGCCTAGTTCGTGGGTTTTGGTTGCGAGGTCAGTGTCAGCGTAGGCTGTAATCATGATTACAGGAAGATCTGGCCACTGTTGATTAATGCTAGCCAATAATTCTAAGCCGTCCATGCCACTCATTTGAATATCAGTGATCACAAGTTGCGGTCGAGCTGACTCAATCATGCTAATGGCTTGTTGCCCATTGTCGCATGAGAGCACTTTAAATTGGGCATTACTCAACGCTCGAGCAAGCACCCAGCGAATGGAACTATCGTCATCGACAATTAATACGGTATTGTCCATATCGGAATGACTCATGAATGTTGGCCCTGGCTATTAACATGAATCACCGGCAAGTAGACGGAAAAAATCGTCTTTTCGGGCGTGCTATTAAATTCGATGAGTCCCTGCTGTTGTTGGATGAGACTTTGCGCTATACCAAGACCTAGGCCACTACTATTTCTGCCGCTAATCAGAGGGAAGAATATGCTCGGCTGTAGCTCTTGAGGAATGCCGGGGCCATTATCTTCGACTTGAACGCAGACCGTCAGCGAGTATTGCTTATCATTGATAGTGTGGCGTGGCAGTGCTCGTGTGCGAAGGGTAATGGTTGCTTCATGTTGCGAAGCACAAGCTTCGATAGCATTCTGTGTGATATTAAGAATAGCTTGGTAAACGGAGTCTGGTGCACAAAAAAAGTTGGGTAAGCTAGGATCATAGTCACGTTGTAACTCAATCTGGCTTGGTAAGTTGATATTGGATAACTCAAGCACTCTTTCGGTGACCTCATGAATATTCATGTCCACACGCGTGGCTTTGTGCGTGGACAGAAGCATCCGATCCACCAGTTGCGTCAGTCGTGATGTTTCCTGTTCGATAATATCGGTAAATTCAGTGATGTTATTATTTTGGCTATTCTTTGATTCACTAGCGAGTAGCTGTGCTGCACCGCGAATGCCGCTGAGCGGGTTTTTGATTTCATGAGCCAGTTTTTGTAACAAACGCTCGCTAACCTGACTTTGTTTCGATAAGTCATGGCTTTGGGCTCGGTGTGGTAAGTTGTTTGGATCTTGCCATTCGACGATTAAGTAGGGTTGTTCGGCTTGGAACCAGTGGCCACAGAGATCGACGGTTAACTCTTTGTCGTTAAGCAGCTTGAGTTGGACATTGTCCAGAATAAACTGACCGTTTTGGCGAAGGGCTTCAACAATCTTAGTAATGGGTAAGCTGTCACTCGCTATAAAGTAGCTGTACCTCTTTCCGGCTAACACTTTACTACTGGTCGAAAAGGCCTTCTCAGCAGCTTGATTGAGATAAATAAAGCGGCCATGGGCATCAAACGCAATAATGGCTGTGGAAAGGTTGTCGAGTAGTCGCTCGGTCTGCATGGTTGATGGTAGTTCGATAGTAGAATCAGTAGTATAGCTGGCTTAATCAAAAAACGCACCAATTTGGTGCGCTTTAATTGTGTGTTTAATTTTTTCTCTCAAAGAGTGGTGCAATATTAACGATTGAGTCTTGAGGCTCTCAATAGGTGAAAGGTTATGGATTCACTCGTTTGTACAGTATCTTTACTTTCATCATCAATGACTTGCACTGAAATTTGATGAGTTCCTCTATCCACACCATTGAGGGCAAAGTAAGGGATTTTCTGTTGTGAACCTACGGGAGAACCATCCATGATCAGTTGCAGACTATGGTTCGGTTGTAGACTCGGTGTTAGCCCCACAATGATATTGATATCACCTGAGTTTGCTCGAACCGCCTGATCATGCTCTGGGCTATCTACTGCTAAGACTTCGTACTTGAAGGGCTCCTGGCTTTTATCATCCAGCTCCTCTGGTGTGGAGAAGGTTTTAGGCTTGATGGTTGGTTTAGGTGTATCCACCACATTGGTATTGGTTTTTATCGTTATAGGTGTTGAGCCAGGAATCGGCTTATCGGTGAAAGTGACTTTGCCATTCTTGTCCACTTTTTTGTACATGACCGTTTCATTGGCTGCATTACTGAGCAAGCTGCCTGCCATGGTAAAAAGAGTAAACAATGTCAATGGTAATAGTTTCATGTCATTTCCTTGAATGGATGGACTCCCTTTAGTATCTAAAACTAGTACGGAACTGTCAAAATAAAAAGCCCGGGCAATGCCGGGCTTTTATGTCAGACTTGAATCTCTAAAGTCTTTACAGGCTGTAGTATAAGTCGAACTCTACAGGAGATGGTGTTAGCTTTAAGCGCTCGACATCTTCACGCTTAAGGTTAATGTACGCATCAAG